>JANXZF010000094.1 GCA_025355665.1 Actinomycetes bacterium | reverse complement strand
AGAGCGTCGGGTCACGCCGGGAAGCGTTCTCGGGACGGATGCGACCCTTCTCTTCGCGGATGAATCGCCCTCCGACCGGAAATCGACGAAGGCTCGGACGATCGTCCGCAACATTCGTTTCGATCGTGCCGATGGGAGGGATCGACACCAACAAGACGTGCCATGTAATCAACCATTCAGTAATCCGACAGGTCCTCCGCAACGCCTCCCATCTAGTGATGGGCCTCAGCCTGTCGGACCAAGGGTCTGCTTCTTTCGAAACAGTCGCGCCACGCGCTTGCTATTTAGTTTTATTAGCCCTGACGTTGCTTGTGTCGGAGGTTGTCGCAGATAACCATGACTCGACCCTTGCGACGGATAACTTTGCACTTATCGCAAATCTTCTTCACGCTTGGCTGAACTTTCATGACTGCCCTCCTTCTACTTATAACGGTAAACGATGCGACCTCTTGTGAGGTCATACGGACTCAATTCCACGATCACACGATCGGCAGGGAGGATTCGGATGTAGTTCTTCCGCATCTTCCCGCTGATATGAGCGAGAATTTTGTGCCCGTTGGTTAACTCCACACGAAACATGGCATTAGGTAAGGCTTCAGCAACGGTGCCTTCAATTTCGATAGCACCATCTTTCTTGGCCAAGCGATACCTTCTATTCTGTGACAGGTGGGTTTAAAGCTTCTTGCGAAGCGAAGGGTTATTCTAAAGCCAGGCGTGGGTATAAGGGAAATCGAGGGTTAATTCCTCAATTAAGCAGGCTCGAAGCCTCAATTCCGAGTGATCCAAGTCGCTCCCGGCCCCCATCTAAGGCCGTCAGGACGAAGGGTTTTCCATCTGGGGCAATGCAATATGTATGCTCAAAATGAGCCCCGTGGGACTTATCTGTGGAGACCACAGTCCAGTCATCCTGGAGGACTCGAGTCTTATGGGTACCTCGGGTGATCATCGGTTCGATCGCCAGAGCCATACCGGGCGTGATTTCCGGCCCGAATCCTTTTTTTCCGAAATTGAGAATGTGCGGCTCCATGTGCATTTCGGTGCCTATGCCGTGGCCGCCATATTCCTGCAAAATCCCGTACTTGCCCTGCGACTTCACATATTCCTCGATGGCGTGGCCAATATTAGAAAGTCGTACACCTGATGATCCAGCAGCAATTCCTCGCCACATAGATTCCTCACAAACATCCATCAATTTCTGATCAGCTGGATCAACACTCCCAACACCGATCGAAATAGCGGAGTCCCCATGCCAACCATCAATGATGGCGCCGGCATCAATGGAGACTATGTCGCCATCTTCGATGACGCGCTCCCCCGGTATTCCGTGGACTATTTCATCGTTTAGAGAAACACAGATCGTTCCGCGAAACCCGTGATACCCGTTGAAATTCGAAGTTCCGCCACCGCGTTTGATATTTGCAGCGGCAATGGCATCGAGCGCATCGGTTCGCATGCCCACCTTGATGGAGGCCCTTAACAACTCAAGAGTCTGGCCGACCAAAAGTCCTGCGCGACGCATGACCTTGAGCTCATCCAGTGTCTTGATCTCGATTGCCATAAGCGTCCTATTGAACTCGGCTTAACGCCGTTATTGCCCGCTCGGTGATATCTGAAACAGAACCGGTGGCGCTAATCGTTATAAGCAAACCTTCGGTCCTGTAGAAGGCAATGATCGGCGCTGTTTGTTCCTGATAAACCTCGAGGCGGCGCGTTATGACCTCTTCTTTGTCGTCTTCACGTTGGTAGAGCTCGCCCTGGCAAATATCGCATTTTGTGGGATCGGCCGGCTTGTCGAATTCGACGTGCCAGACCTTTCCGCAATTGCGGCAGACACGACGACCTGACAGACGCAAAATAATCTCTGCCGTATCAACGGCGAGTTCTAGAACAGCGCTAAGTGGTGTCTTTCGTTCGGCCAAAATCGCGCGCAATACTTCAGCTTGAGCAACGTTACGAGGAAATCCATCTAGCAAGAATCCGTTTGAGAGATCGTCTTTAGTCAAACGATCGCGAACCATCTCATTTGTAACCGAGTCTGGAACTAATTCTCCGCGGTCCATAAACCCCTTGGCTTGAATGCCAAGGGCAGTGCCGTCTTTCAAATTGGCACGAAAAATATCACCAGTGGAGATGTGTGGAATTGAGTAGTGCGAAGCCAGGAATTGAGCTTGCGTTCCTTTGCCTGCACCTGGTGGGCCAACCAGGACTAAACGCATTAGCGCAAGAATCCCTCGTACGAACGCTGCTGTAATTGGCTCTCAATCTGCTTTGCAGTATCAAGTCCAACACCGACGACGATCAGAATTGCGGTTCCACCGAATGGGAAGTTCTGCGTCGCGCCAAAGAGGATAAGAGCAAGGATCGGGATAATCGCGACAAAGGCCAAATAAAGCGATCCTGGGGCGGTAATTCGCGATAGAACGTAAGACAAGTATTCAGAGGTTGGTCGACCGGCACGAATACCAGGAACGAATCCGCCGTACTTCTTCATGTTGTCTGCAACCTCATCTGGGTTGAAGGTAATCGCTACGTAGAAGTACGTGAAGAAAATGATCAACACAGCATAGGTGAGGATGTAAATAGGGTGATCGCCCTTTACGAAGTTCCGGCTTACCCAAACGGCCCATGGCGCGGTGCTGCTCGTGAAGTTAACAATCAGCGACGGAATGTAGAGCAGGGACGAAGCGAAAATTACAGGGATAACACCAGCTTGGTTGACCTTGATCGGAATGTAGGTGCTTGTTCCGCCGTAGCTCTGGCGACCAACTTGGCGCTTTGCATACTGAACTGGAATACGGCGCTGTGCTTGTTCAACGAAGACAACCGCCGCAACCACCAACATACCGACTGCAAGAACGAAGCAGAATGCGAAGAGACCCTTTTGAAGCTTGATGCTCCACAAGTTTCCGGGGAATCCCGCGGCGATCGAAGTAAAGATAAGGATTGACATACCGTTACCGACACCGCGATCTGTAATCAATTCACCGAGCCACATAATTACCGAAGTTCCGGCGGTCATAACAAAGATCATGGTGACGATGCGCTGCCATGAAGTGTCAGGAATGATCGGGTTTGGACATCCAGAAATCAATCGACCTGGCGTACGAGCAACTGCGATCAAACCGGTGGATTGCAAGATCGCCAAACCAACCGTTAGGTAACGGGTGTACTGGGTCAACTTCGCAGTGCCGGATTGTCCTTCTTGCTTCAAAGCCTCAAAACGAGGAATGACAACGGTGAGCAACTGAATAATGATCGAGCTGGTGATGTAAGGCATGATGCCGAGAGCAAAAACCGAAAGGTGCAATAGCGCGCCACCACTGAAAAGGTTGATGAGACCAAATAGGCCGCCAGATTGAACTTGCTTCAAACAAGTCTGGACAGCGGAGTACGAAACTCCTGGCGTTGGAACTACTGAACCAAAGCGGAACAAAGCCATGATCGAGAGGGTGAAGAAGATCTTGCGGCGCAGATCTGGAGTCCTAAAGGCCTTACCAAATGCTGATAGCACGTGTCTTCTCCCACTCTCTCAATACAGAATCAAATGTTAGTTACAGAGTCTTGGTCGAACCGCCTGCGGCTTCAATCTTCTCAGAGGCTGAGGAGGAGAAAGCGTGGGCATAGACATTGACCTTAACTTCGATTTCGCCATTTCCAAGGATCTTGACGGGTTGGCCCTTGCGTGCGGCGCCCTTCTTGACGAGATCCTCAACAGTGACGCTTCCACCCTTTGGATAAAGGGCGTTAATCGTTGCAACGTTGACGGCCTGGTATTCAATGGTCGCTGGGTTCTTGAAACCGCGCAACTTAGGCAGACGCATGACCAAAGGCAGCTGGCCGCCCTCGAATCCTGCGCGGACCTGGTTACGGGCACGGGTTCCCTTGCCACCACGACCGGCTGTCTTTCCCTTTGATGCTTCTCCGCGACCCTTACGAGTCTTTACCGTTTTAGCACCGGGGGCTGGACGAAGATGATGAACTTTGAGTGTCATCGTTATTCAACCTCCTCAACCTTGATCAAATGGCGAACGGCATGAACCATGCCACGAATCTCTGGACGATCTTCTTTGACGACCACGTCATTGATTCGCTTCAAACCAAGTGATCGCAGTGTGTCGCGAATTTGTGGGTTGCTACCAACCTTTGAACGGAGTTGGGTTACTTTCAAACGAGGCATTAGGCACCTACCGTGATCTGTGAAGCGCGGATGAGTGCTGCAGGTGCAACATCTTCAAGTGGACGACCGCGACGAGCAGCAATTGCTGCAGGACTTTCGAGCATCTTCAATGCAGCAACGGTTGCGTGAACCATGTTGATCGCATTGTTGGATCCCAAAGATTTTGTAAGTACGTCAGAAATTCCTGCGCACTCAAGTACGGCACGAACTGGACCACCAGCGATAACACCGGTACCAGGACTTGCTGGGCGAAGAAGGACTACGCCTGCTGCGGCTTCACCTTGAACTTGGTGAGGAATGGTGCCTTGGATGCGAGGAACCTTGAAGAAGGACTTCTTGGCTTCTTCAACGGCCTTTGCGATTGCTTGCGGAACTTCCTTGGACTTTCCGTAGCCAATTCCAACTTGACCATTTCCATCTCCAACGACAACCAGAGCAGTGAAGGAGAAGCGACGACCACCTTTTACAACCTTTGATACACGGTTGATGAAGACAACTCGCTCGATGTATGGACTTTTCTCTTGCTGACGATCATCGCGCCGTTCACGACGTTCGCGTCGATCGTTGCCCTTGGGAGCCTCGCCTGGTGTTGTGGCGCCACGTGCTTGAGTTGGATTACCAGCCATTAGAAGTCCAGTCCGTTCTCTCGTGCACTCTCAGCAAGAGCTGCAATTCGACCGTGATACTTATTGCCACCGCGGTCGAAAACAACCGAAGTAATTCCTGCTGCCTTCGCACGCTCTGCAACCAATGCCCCTACCTGGCGAGACTTGGAGGTCTTATCACCATCGGCCAGACGAAGATCTGCCTCCATAGTGGATGCGCTAGCCAGAGTACGTCCGGCTAGGTCATCGACAACCTGCACGACGAGGTGACGGGCAGAGCGCGAAACAACGAGGCGCGGCCGGGTAGAAGTTCCGGAGACCTTCTTACGGACACGGAAATGACGACGGGCGCGGGCATTAGTTGCCGAGCCCTTTACGACCTTTACACCGATAGCCATTATTTCTTACCCGTCTTTCCTTGCTTGCGGCGAACAACTTCGCCTGAGAGCCGTAGACCCTTGC
>JANXZF010000063.1 GCA_025355665.1 Actinomycetes bacterium | reverse complement strand
TATGACGAGGCGCTCTGGGCGCAGAACCCGACCCTTGGATATACAGAACTTCCGATCGAGCATTCCATCGCGGTATACAAGGCAGTTCGTGCGGCGAGTGTGGACATCCTAAAGCGACTGAAGATGGAAGATCTCGAAAATTCGGGAGTCCATACCGAATCTGGGCACTACACAATGATGAATTGGCTTCGGGCTTACACCAACCATCCGCGCACACACGCCGATCAGATGATGGAAGCTATAGGCAAGTAAGAAATTGTTGGGTAATTTTTAGCCATGCCAATAGCAAAGTATTCCTATCCAGCCATTGACTGTCCGGATCCACTTGCCCTTGCAGAGTTCTATTCAAAGCTTTCGGGTTTTGAGATGGAACCGCTGGGGGATTTCGATCCCGAAAAAGTCACGTGGTACTGCCTATTGCGCGATGGCGCCGAGGCGATTTGTTTTCAGAAGATCAACAATTATGTGGCACCGACTTGGCCTGAAGGTGCCGTTCCTCAACAGATGCACCTTGATTTTTATGTTAAAGATTTGGATGCAGCAGAGGAAAGAGTTCTTACTTTAGGAGCGACGAAATCGGATTTTCAGTCCGCTACAAATTTCCGCGTGTACCTAGATCCGATCGGACACCCGTTCTGTTTGATCCTCGATGCCAACGTGGAAATGTTCGGATACGCCTAATACTTAACTCGCTCCCAGCCTGGCCGCGCTTTGCGGCTGCCAGCATGTGTTCGTCCGTCGCGAGTGCGATAAATAATGGGTGGTCGGAACATATACCCGATCGGTGCGCTCATTGCGTGCACAAGTCGAGTGAATGGCCAGATAATAAATAGGAGCATGCCCACGATTGCGTGAATACGAAAAGCTAATGGGGACTGCATCATGAGGGTTCCGTCTGGTCTTAATAGAAGGATCGATCTGAACCATGGCGAGACCGTCTCGCGGTAGTTGTGCTCGGTACCGATTACGCCAGCACTTGATAGTGTCGCGGCGCAGCCCGCTAAGAGCGTGGCAACAAGGAATATGTACATGGTCTTATCGTTCTTAGTCGTGGCGGCAAAGACCGTAGCCGTCGTCCTTCGACGGTAAATAAGAAGTGCAATTCCGAGCAATGTTGCGACCCCGGCCAATCCGCCTAGCGAAATGGCACCTACGTGATACATCTCTTGGCTTATACCAATCGAATCAGTCCACTTCTTGGGGATGAGCAGGCCGACGATGTGACCACCAATCACCGCAAAGAGTCCAAGGTGGAAAAGGGGTCCGGCGATACGGAGCAACTTTCCTTCATAGATTTGGGACGATCTTGTTGTCCAGTTGAATTTATCGTACTTGTATCGCCAGACAAGACCTATTACGAATGAAGCCATTGCCACGTAAGGCAGAACTGACCAGAGCAGAATGTCGAGTGATGTCATGTCCTTGCCCCACTTGTCGAGAGAGTTGCAAACGGTTCGAGTGCAACTGAAACGGCGCCGCTCAGCCCGACAAATTCCTGAGGTGGTCCGCTTAACGCCAGAGCACGGGCCCTTTCCTCGATCTCTGGAGTCATTGGCGGAAGGGTCGCGACAATCGCATCTAACACTGGGGCGTAGAAGGAATTCGTCGCATGAAGTGCGTCTCTGATTAGTTCGATTGGAGCGCGGTGCTCGCCGAGAAGAAGATTGCCTTCGACTGGATCAACCAGGGCCGCAAATTCCAGAACAACGGCTAGGTGGTCCGGCAGTTCTTCATCGGTCATCACAATTTCAGCGTCCTTGTATTTCTCTTTGAAGTAGATCAGGGCCATACCCCGATTGCGTGTGTCACCGTGGGTCCACGAAGTGAGGAAAAGGGAGCATCGGCGGCGCATATCGAAGATTTCAACATAATGTCGCTGAAGTTCGGCCAAAGTCATAGTCCACGTGGTCTCAAGGAATTCGAGAAGTGGCTGTCTCCAAGGAGCGTCAAGTTTTTTCGCAATTGACTCGAGTTCCTTGCGTCTGGCCATGAACTCTTCGTCAGGGTAGAGCAGCAACGATGAAGCAATCATCTGCGCGGTAGCGATTGTCATTTGGTCTGCCGTTCTTTCATGATGTGGAAGTTCTCGATTGTCACAGGAACGGGACTTCCTGAAGAACGACCGAAGGGACCGCCAAATTGTTCGACGCCCTCGACTCCATCCAATGAGCAACCCATATTTTCTAACTCCTTGGCCTGTTCAGAGTGGGCTGCGGGGATTACGTAGCGATCTTCATATTTGGCGATGGCAAGCAGTCTGTACATCTCGTAGATGGATTCTTGATCCATTCCAACAGCGGCGGGAATCTCTGGTCTGGGTTCTAGCCCTAGGTTGATGTCGCGCATATACGAACGCATGGCTGAGAGCTTCTTTAACGTTCCAGTTACGACTTCGACATCGCCAGCTGAGAAAAGTTCAGCTAGATACTCAAGTGGAATTCTGAGGGCATCGATTGCTCCGAAAAGGTTGCCAGCCTCTTCGCCGTCGTGTCCTGTTTCGGTGAGTACATCCACTATTGGGGATAAGGGCGGTACGTACCAGACCATCGGCATTGTGCGATATTCAGGATGAAGAGGCAATGCGATTTTGTAAACCTTGGCAAGTTTGTAGACGGGAGATTTCTGAGCAGCCACAAGCCAGTCTTCGGGGATACCTTCAGCGCGAGCAGCAGCAAGTACTTCAGGATCATGGGGATCGAGCAGGAGATCAAGTTGTGCTTCGTAAAGGTCCTTGTCGTTCTCAGTGGATGCCGCTGCTAAGACCTTGTCGGCGTCATAGAGGAACAACCCCAGATAGCGGAGGCGACCGACGCATGTTTCAGAACAGACGGTGGGCAAACCGATCTCAAGGCGCGGGTAGCACATCGTGCATTTCTCCGCCTTGCCAGTCTTGTGATTGAAGTAGACCTTCTTATAAGGACATGCCGATACGCACATGCGCCATCCACGACAGTGCTGCTGATCTACGAGAACGATTCCGTCTTCTACTCGTTTGTACATCGCACCTGACGGGCAAGCCGCAACGCATGCAGGGTTGAGGCAGTGCTCGCAAATGCGAGGCAGGTAGAACATGAAAGTCTCTTCAAAAGCCAACTTCACCTTCGTCGTGACATCCTCTGCGAGCTTTTGAAGAATTGGATCTTTCTCGATGTTCGCAGGCCCGCCTCCGAGGTCGTCATCCCAGTTTGCCGACCATTCGATCTTCATCGGCTTGCCCGTGAGCAAAGACTTCGGCCTTGCAACGGGTGTCTGCTGACCAAGGGGAGCGGTAATCAGGTTGTCATACTCGTACGTCCACGGTTCGTAGTAGTCCTTGATGTTGAGCATCCGAGGGTTGGAGAAGATGGAGAGCAATCGGCGGGCCTTGCTTCCGCCCTTGAGACGAAGTCGGCCGCCTTTGGTGCGAATCCAACCGCCTTTTGCTTTTTCTTGATCCTCGTATCGACGTGGATACCCTTGGCCTGGACGCGTTTCTACGTTGTTAAACCAGGCGTACTCGAGACCTGAGCGGTTTGTCCATGCCTGCTTGCATGTGACAGAGCATGTGTGACAACCGATGCACTTATCAAGGTTCATCACCATGCCCATCTGGGCCATAACCTTCATTAGTACTCCACATCCTGTGATCGGCGACGAATAACTGTGACTTCATCGCGTTGGTTGCCGGTAGGTCCTAGGTAATTGAAAGCGAATGTGAGCTGTGCGTATCCGCCGATGAGATGCGTGGGTTTGAGCATCAGGCGCGTGAGAGAGTTGTGAATTCCTCCGCGCTTTCCGGAAGTTTCTGCAAGAGGGACATCGACAACGCGATCCTTGGCGTGATACATGAAGACCGTTCCTGCTGGCATTCGATGTGAGACGCATGCCCTGGCAACGACGACACCGTTTCGGTTGTACGCCTCAATCCATTCATTGTCTTTGACACCTATAGTCTCGGCATCTTCGACGCTCATCCAGATCTCTTGTCCGCCTCGAGACAGGGAGAGCATAAAGAGATTGTCTTGGTATTCGGAGTGAATGGACCACTTGGAGTGGGGAGTGAGGTAGCGAACTGTCACCTCTTTCTCAACACCGTCTGCCTGATTTCCAAAGATGCGGTGCATATTGAGCGGGGGTCTAAATATTGGCAGTTGCTCACCAAGTTCGCTCATCCAGTCGTGATCGACGAAGAAGTGCTGGCGACCCGTGAGTGTGTGCCAGGGCTTCAACCGCTCGACGTTGATGGCAAAGGCCGTGTAACGACGCCCTCCATGTTCGGAGCCTGACCATTCAGGGCTTGTAATAACTGGAACTGGCCTTGCTTGAGTGTCCGCGAATGTAATTCTCTTGCCTTCATTGTCGAGTGCCAGATCAGTGAGTTTCTGACCGGTTCTCTTCTCCAATGCTCGGAATCCTGCAACGGCAACACGTCCGTTCGTGGTTCCTGACAGTGCCAGAATTGTTTCGCAGGCATCTACGTCGCGTGCGAGAGATGGACGACCCGCCGCGACGCCATGGGAGATCACCCCGTTAGTCCGCCCCAGCAATTCAATTTCTGGAAGAACGCTGACGGGCACGCCTTTTGTGTTCGTTCCTAGCTGATCGATGAGCGGACCAAGGGCGGCCATCTTCTCGCCGATCTGCGTGTAATCGCGTTTGACGACGACAAGTTTGGGCATCGTCGTACCTGGAATTGGCTCGACTTCGCCTTTCTTCCAATCAAGGACAACTCCACCAGGGTTTGCCATCGCATCAGGGGTGTCGTGTATCAGAGGAACGACTACAAGATCTTCCCTTTCACCGAGATGACCCTTTGCTTGTTCAGAAACCTGCCTTCCGAGCATTTGGAAGATGTCGTAATCAGTCTTGGTTTCCCATGGAGGATTGATCGCGGGCGTGAATGCGTGAACAAAGGGATGCATATCCGTGCTCGAGAGATCGTGTTTTTCATACCAAGTGGCCGCTGGTAGCAAGATGTCTCCGAAGAGCCCGGTGCTGGTCATTCGAAAATCCACCGAAACCAAGAGATCCAACTTTCCTTCAGGAGCCTCTTCTTGCCACGTGACATCGCGCGGACGATCCTTAGGTGAGTTCTCATCAGCACGAACAGAGTTGTCAGTTCCTAACAAGTGTTTGAGGAAGTACTCATTTCCTTTGCTGGAGGAGCCCAAAATGTTCGCACGCCAGACAGTTAGAACTCGGGGCCAGTTCTCCGGTGCATCTGGATCTTCGATTGCAAACTTAAGATCTCCCTTTTTTAATTCATCGACCACATGCTGCGCTGGTTCGACACCTTTTGCTCGAGCTTCATCAACTAGATCTAGAGAGTTTCTATTCAATGAGGGATAGGAAGGCATCCATCCCATGCGTGCAGATTGGGCGAGGACGTCAATTGCGCTCATATCTTTGAAACGGCCCTCACCTAGAGGTGTAGCTAGCAACTCCGAACCAAGGGCGTCGTATCTCCACTGGTCAGTGGCAACGTACCAAAATGCGGTGCCAATCATCTGTCTTGCTGGACGTGACCAATCTGCACCAAATGCCAATTGCGCCCAACCCGTGACAGGGCGGCATTTTTC
>JANXZF010000125.1 GCA_025355665.1 Actinomycetes bacterium | reverse complement strand
CTTGGCACAGCGTGCCAATTTTCGTTCGATGCTAAGCCACCGCTCTGGTGAAACCGAAGACACATTTATTGCTGACTTGGTCGTTGCTACTAACAGTGGTCAGATTAAATCTGGAGCACCTGCTCGAAGCGAGCGCGTTGCTAAGTACAACCAACTCCTTCGCATCGAAGAAGAGTTAGGCCACGGCGGTGTCTACGCGGGAGCCACTGCGTTCCCTCGCTTTAAGGCATAGAGCACTAGTAGTAATCCAAGACAATGGCGTCTGCTTCCAAGAAAAAGGGCATTGGGCGACCGATGACTTTTGCTCTGGTGCTTTTCCTTCTGACGTGGATGGTTGCTCCGCCGGCTCAGCGATATTTCGCCCAAAGGGCTCAAATCAACGCTGTAAAAGCGGAGGTTGCTGCCAATAACCAAGCACTTGCCGATGCTGCTCGACAGTTGGATCTCTGGAAGAACCCGGACTACATCAAGACGCAGGCTCGAGAGCGACTCCATTTTGTTCTGCCGGGCGAGCGTCAGTACATCGTCACCGATCCAACCGAAACCGCGCCGGCACCGACTACCGCAGTCGCCAAAGATCTACCAAGTGGTGTGCCCTGGTACAACAGGTTGATCGCATCGATTACAGAGGTCGGCGCTAAATGAGGGGTGCGACAACGGCCGATTTGGATTGCATTCAGGAGCAGTTAGGACGTAGACCGCGCGATGTTCACGCGATTGCCTACCGGTGTCCTTGCGGAAATCCTGCGGTTGTAGAAACTCCTCCGCGTCTAGCGGATGGAACGCCGTTTCCCACTTTTTACTATGCAACATGTCCGAGACTCACGGGAGCAATTTCCACTTTGGAATCAAGCGGGCTTATGGCCGACATGAACCGTCGCTTGGCAATTGATCCAGAACTTTCGGGTGCTTATGCAGCCGCGCACGACGACTATTTGGCGGCGCGTGCAGCACTTGGTATCCACGTTGAAGAGATCGACGATATTTCAGCGGGAGGAATGCCCGATCGTGTGAAATGTCTTCATTCACTTGTCGCACATTCGTTGGCCGCCGGACCTGGAGTAAATCCTCTGGGCGATGAAGCGTTGGCATTACTACCCAAGTGGTGGCTGGACTCACCGTGCGGATCGGAGACAGTTGAATGAGAGTTGCGGCATTTGATTGCGGAACCAATTCGATCCGATTGCTGATTGCCGACATCGAGGGCAATTCATTCCGAGAAATCTTTCGCGGCATGGAAATAGTCCGTCTAGGGCAGGGCGTAGACAAAACTGGTGAATTTCATCCTGATGCGATAGCCCGTACTTTCGCTGGTGTCGATCTATTCGTTAACGAACTGCGACGCAGGGGCGTGGAGAAGATTCGCTTCTGTGCCACAAGTGCCTCGCGCGATGCAAAGAACCGCGATGTTTTTCTCGATGGAGTCCATGAGCGCCTGGGTGTATATCCCGAGGTCATTTCAGGAGACGAAGAAGCGGCTCTCTCTTTTCAAGGTGCCACGAGAGAATTGTCGGCTAATCAGGCGCCTTTCTTGGTCGTGGATATAGGCGGCGGGTCAACGGAATTTGTTTTCGGTGGCGACAAAGTCGAGGCCGCCAAAAGCGTAAACATCGGGTGCGTCCGGATGTCTGAGCGCCACTTTCACACCGATCCACCAGCACTTGGAGAAATTGCACTAGCGATTACCGATATTAAAGCGGCGATCAAAACTGCCTCGGCGGCCGTTCCCATAACGCAATCAAAGACTTTGGTCGCTGTGGCGGGAACTGCCACGACGGTGGCCGCCGCTGCCATTGGTCTTGATAGGTACGACCCCAACGCGATTCACCTTTCGCGCATATCGACCGAGAAGGTCCACGAGATTTCGCAGATGTTTTTGGCGATGACGCATGCGCAACGCGCGGCGCTGCCATACATGCACGAAGGAAGAGTTGACGTCATTACCGCAGGCGCCCTCATTCTCTCGCAGATTATGTATGCGACGGGTGCCAAAGAATTCGTCGCCTCCGAAAGTGACATTCTCGACGGCATGGCCTGGTCTCTTGCTCAAAGTTAAGCGAACAAATGTTGTCTCGCTAAGTTCGAAATCAGAATCCATTGACGAACTAGATAAGTGCATCATCGGTTGCAATGCATGTCCGCGTCTCGTTGCTTGGCGTGAAGAAGTTGCAGTGACGAAGCGAAAGTCCTACATAGATCAGGATTACTGGGGCAAACCGATTACCGGTTTCGGTTCTGACAAACCTCGATTGATGATTGTTGGTTTGGCGCCGGGCGCACATGGTGCCAATCGGACAGGTCGGGTATTCACGGGAGACTCATCAGGGGATTGGCTTTTCGGATCGCTTCATCGAATCGGGATTGCGAAAATTCCAACGAGTATTTCGTCGACCGATGGCCAAAAACTCAATTACACGAGAATCAC
>JANXZF010000101.1 GCA_025355665.1 Actinomycetes bacterium | reverse complement strand
CGAACAAATGTTTCTAGTGGATAGCTGAGTCGGTTTCCACAACCCACCATAGATCTTCATCTTCATGCGACTCTCAAAGCAAACTGACTGACTAGATCTCCGCATATGGTGCGAGGCAATACCACCAGAGCTTCGCGAGTTGTTGAATTCGTTGCTCCACACACGGCCGGCGATTCCGTTTCGAAGAGAAGCTAGTTCGTAGTCCGTAGGATCTCCAATAGTCACAACATGAGTTCTTCCATTCAGGGCCTGGAAGAGAACCACAGCAGAATACTTTGGGCTAATTTTGGGTCACCGTTGTGGGGTTCAGCCGAGAATACTCTTGGAACCACCTGTGCGCCTCATTTTTTCTAGGTGATGGGGTGGCAAGAAAGCCCCCAAGGCGTCAAAGGACTTTAGAAGATGAAGATTGGGTTAAGCGGTAACCTTCACGCGTGATCCGTAAAATTTTCATCAGATCGGCCATCTTTATTGGCGGCCTTGGTTTTGTTGCCGTTGGATCCCTTTTTATTTACTCCTACTTCACCGTGAGTATCCCGAATCCCAACGCGTATGTGAACAGTCAGACGACAATTATCGAATATTCCAACGGAACAGAGATTGGTCGCCTCGGCGCCCAAAATCGCACCATCGTTCCCTTAGCCAACATTCCACTATACGTTCGACGAGCGGTACTTGCCGCCGAGGATCGAAGTTTCTACTCAGAACATGCATTTAGTATCACCGGCATCGGCCGCGCAATCCTCAACAACCTGCGGGGAGGTGCGCTGCAAGGTGGGTCTACCATCACTCAGCAGTACGCGAAGACGGCTTTCCTCACACCAGATCGTAAAATCCAGCGCAAGATCAAAGAGCTCGTGATTGCGATCAAACTGGAGCAACAACTCTCTAAAGATCAAATCCTTGAGAACTATTTGAATACCATTTACATGGGGCGCGGTTCATACGGAATGGAGACGGCAGCACAGCAATATTTCAACCGCGATGTCACGCAATTGAATCTTTCCCAGGCTGCGGTTCTTGCCAGTATTTTGCGCTCGCCGGGCTATTACGATCCGTCGTATTCGGCAGCGAATGACAAGCGACTTCATGATCGTTTCGCTTACGTCATTCAAGGAATGTTGAAGGCGAACTGGATTACGGCCGAGCAAGCCGCGAAGGCTAAGTTTCCAAGAGTAAGTCCACGAGTGACATCGGGTTCGCTCTCGGGTCCCAAAGGTTACATTATTGCTCGCGCTCAACAAGAACTTAATGCCCTTGGGTTCTCAGACCAACAGCTTCTTGTTGGTGGGTTGGTTATCAAAACAACATTGGATGAAACCGCGCAGCAGTCCGCTGTGGATGCAGTAAACAAACAAACTCCTAGAAAAGCTCCAAACAACTTGCATATTGGTTTGGTCGCTGTTCGCCCGGGCACGGGGGAAATTGTGGCGATGTACGGTGGAAAGGATTATGTAGTGCGCCAACTCAATGACGCCACACAATCAATCGCGCTCGCCGGATCAACTTTCAAACCCTTTGCTCTTATTGCGGCCCTAGAAAAGGGTATTCCCTTAACATCTTTGTGGGATGGAAGATCCCCACAGGTTTTCGATGATGCGGGTAAGCCCTATCCGGTTTCAAATTATGGAAATGAGCAATTCCCGGTGGTTTCGCTATTGAAGGCGACCGCGAATTCAGTCAATACAGTCTTTGTACCTCTCGGAATTAATGTGGGGCCAAACGCGGTTGTTGATGTGGCACGTCGCGCCGGCATTCCACAGGACGTGGCGATGATGCCCACTCCTTCAGTCGTACTCGGAGTTGCAAGTCCTCACGTCATTGACGTTGCCGCTGCGTTCGCAACATATGCTGCTCAGGGAATTTATGCCAAGCCATTCTTGGTTAGCGAGGTATTGGGCGCAAATAAGGGTGTCTTGTATCAGGCAAAGCCTCAAGGACAAGAAGTATTCGCAAAAGACGTGATGGCAGATTTGACGTATGCACTCGGAGAAGTCGTTCGAAGCGGCACGGCTACCTACGGCACCGCAGGACTGGGAAGACCAGCGGCGGGCAAGACGGGCACAAGCGAGCAGAATGCATCCGCGTGGTTCAGCGGGTACACACCTCAACTTGCAGCGTCGGTGGCCTTCTTCCGGGACAACGCTTCGCAGTCCCTCAATGGAATCGGCGGACTGAACTCGGTAACTGGAGGAACTTTCCCTGCGAAAGTTTGGACGGCATTCATGAAGGGGGCACTCGCAGGACAACCCAAATTGGGCTTCCCAAAACCAGTTCATATTGGCGGTACGGCACCAACACCTATGTCCTCAACGCTCGTCATCGCCACTCCAACGGGAACAACTGGTTCGACCGGTGTAAGTGGTGCGACCGGTGTAAGTGGTGCGACCGGAGCAACCGGGACTACCGGAGTGAGTGGTGCTACAGCAACCCCGACGCCTTGAGAGTTTTGTAAGACATCCTCATGTTCACGATTCTTCGATCGATCTCAGCGGCAAAAATATTAATTCTTCTCACAATACTTGCGAGTCTTCTCTCCTTTGCAAAGTTTGATCACTGCCGCAACACAAATTGGGCCGCACCAGATTCGTATGTTCATGCTTGCTATTCGGATATTCCAATTCTTTTTGGCGCACGTTCTTTAGATACGCATCAGTGGGCTTACAAAGGTGGGGCTAACGCAGTTGAGTACCCCGTGGTTATGGGGTCGGTTATGTGGGCGACCTCGTGGATAGGTTCTAGTGTTGCCCATGCCGAGAAAAACTACTTTGATTTCAATGCAATCCTCATCGCGCTGCTTTTCATTTTCTCTGTGCTAATAGTTTGGAAGATTCGGCCGGAGTATGCCTATCTCTCTGCGCTTTCTCCCGGAGTAATCGCAGCCCTCTATATCAATTGGGATCTTTGGGGCATAGTGACGATGATGCTGGCTATTTACTACTTCGATCGACAGAGATTGACGCTGAGTTCAAGTTTGATGGCGCTCTCGATTGCAACGAAGTTTTTCCCGGTGTTCCTTCTCTTACCGATCGCCATTATCTTGTGGCGAAAAGAGGATGGTCGGAAAGTCTTCAAATATTTATCAACGACATTTATTGTTTGGTTGGCGATAAATCTTCCGGTCATGCTCACGACGCCTCAAGGGTGGTGGCATTTTTATAAGCTTAACCTTGATCGGGGATCTGATTGGGGTTCTCTCTGGTACTCACTCACTTTGCTTGGAGTGCACATTAGGTATCTCAACTACTTGACTATGGCGACACTTCTAGTGGTGCTAGTTGGGATGTTGGTCTTCTTGTTGGAAGTTGAACGCCCGCCAAAATTGGCCGAAGTCAGCTTCATTCTCTTGGCAGCAACCTTGTGTATAGGAAAGGTCTATTCGCCCCAATATGTCCTCTGGTTAGTCCCCTTGGCCGTCATTGCCTTGCGGAGGAGAGGTCACCTGTTGGCTTTTTGGGTCTGGCAGGCGGGTGAAATGATTTACCACTTAGCAATTTGGCAGCACCTGGCTCTGGTCTCGGGAGCCCACTTCGGCCTGCCAGAAGGCGGCTATGCGCTGGCCAGCTTGATTCGAATCGCCAGTTGCTCCTACTTCATTGCTGTTCTGGTCAGATATGCGCTCAAAACACCCCCTATGCAGGCTTACATCCCACAAAGTCGGGCGGATTTTCTATTAGGTGCCGGCTCAAGTTACCCTTAGGCCCCCGCGGATTAGATCCCTAATCTCACGGGGGCAAGTAACCCTCCTGTCACGGAGATACCGTGGCCGCTTTAGTCCAGAGGAGGTCGGGTTAACGCATGCGTCACTATGAATTAATGGTCATTCTTGATCCAGAACTAGAAGAACGCACAGTCACACCAAGTCTTGAGACTTATCTCAAAATCATCAAAGAAAGTGGCGGCCGCGTCGACAAGCTCGATGTTTGGGGCAAGCGCCGCATGTCCTTTGAGATTTCAAAGAAGTCTGAAGGAATCTACGCGGTGGTTGACATGCACTGCGAGCCAGCCGCAATCAAAGAGTTGGATCGTCAGCTCAATTTGAACGAGGCAGTTCTGCGCACAAAAGTTATACGACCAGAATAATCTGCGGATTATTTAACGGATAATTTTAAGTTCCGCAAAACACTTGAGAAAAGAGAAGAGATATGGCAGCAGGAGATACAAACATCACAATGATCGGCAATCTTGTCGACGATCCAGAGCTTCGCTTTACCCCATCGGGTGCAGCCGTTGCTAAATTCCGTGTTGCCTCCACTCCTCGTTATTTGGATAAGAATACGAATGAGTGGAAAGACGGAGACAGTCTCTTCCTCCAGTGCCAGATTTGGCGACAAGCCGCAGAGAATGTGGCCGAGTCACTAACCAAGGGAATGCGAGTCATTCTTTCCGGTCGCTTAAAGCAACGTTCGTATGAAACTAAAGAGGGCGAAAAGCGCACCGTTTTTGAAGTTGAAGTTGATGAAGTTGGCCCATCTCTGCGAAATGCAACGGCGAAGGTTACAAAGACCACTCGCCAAGCAGGAGCAGCAGGCGGATTCTCCGCACCAGCAACCGAAACATTCAACGACGATCCATGGGCCGCTGCATCTTCCTCACCTGCCGGCGGTGGGTGGGCAACCACTACCAACGACGAACCACCTTTCTAATCCACCAACAATCCATTCCTGCCTAGAGCAGGGCACCCGTAAAGGAGCACCACAATGGGAGCACGTAATAACAGAGCACTCAAGGAGCCTAAGAACAAGTCTGCGAAGGCTGCTGCTCTCAATAAGAAATTCAAGAAGAAGCCATGCAGTTTCTGTCGTGACAAAGTTAGCTATATCGATTACAAAGATATTGCGACTTTGCGTAAGTACATTTCCGATCGCGGCAAGATCCGCGCTCGTCGTGTAACAGGCGCATGCACTCAACATCAACGCTCGATTGCTACTGCGGTAAAGAACAGCCGTGAAGTCGCACTCCTGCCCTACACCTCAACTGCGCGATAAGGGGATATTAGAAAATGAAACTTATCCTTACTCGTGAAGTATCAGGCCTTGGCCAAGCTGGCGACGTCGTTACCGTTAAAGACGGTTTTGCTCGCAATTTCCTCCTTCCTCGTGGCAATGCAATTGCATGGTCCCTTGGGGGAGAAAAGCAGATCGAAGGCATCCGCCGTGCGCGTACTTCCCGTGAAGTTCGCGATTTAGATCATGCACGAGAGATCAAAGCGACTTTGGAAGCTGCCACAGTGAGTGTTGCAGTAAAGGTTGGAACTTCTGGTCGTCTCTTTGGTTCGGTTACAGATAAAGATGTGGCCGCAGCCATTAAGGCAGCGACTGGATTGGATATCGATCGCCATAACCTCAAGTTAGCCGGGCACATTAAGAAGACCGGCACGCATGCAGTAAAGGTTTCCCTTGCCCACCAAGTAGTTGCAAACGTCACGGTTACGGTCGTGGCCGCTGCCTAGATACAAGAATTGGAACGGGTCTGCTGATTACAGCAGGCCCGTTTTATTTTTGCGTGGCTTGAGAGAGCATCTTCGAAAAATACGGGCTCATGAATTCTGCCTGCGCGAGTTCGTATTTTTCCATTCCCCAGGACCAGAAGTCGAAATCCAAATCTGAGACCGAACTCTGGATTGACGCCCAGAGAGTCCAGCCATATTTACCTAATAGTGCCTGCAGCCAAGCTCGTGCCACTTTCTCTGGGCGATGTTTGCCGTAATAGGCGTCTACTAACTCTTCTAGTTCGCCGAGTTCTAGAAAAGATTCAGCCCAGATATTGCCCAATTCAAAGCAGGCGTCATTGTTTCCTGAGTACTCGTAATCGATGATCCAGATCTTTTCTCCGTCGTCGATGAAGTTGCCAGGAAGGAGATCGTTATTGCAGGGCACGGTTCTCTCATCCAGCACCTTCATAGCCTCAGACATTCGAGAAATATGCTCCGCATAATTCATATAGTTATCTGGAAGTCGAAATCCGCGCCCTTGAACAATGTTTAGGTATGACTTCTGGATGTCGAACATATTGAAATCCCTAACAAAGGGTTTAGCAGAGTGAAGAATTCGGCAGCTTTGCGCGATGCGCGCAAGGTTCTGTGAAACATCCTTGGATGAAAAAGTCCGACCGACGAGAAAACCAATCACCAACAGTCCCTGGCCGGCTAGATAGTCGTGCACTGGAGGAGCAATGCCTATCTCGGCAGCTAGGAGCGAGTTTCGATATTCACATTCACGATCGATGGAAAGCAATGACGAACTGTTACTGGAAATTCGAGCAACATATTTAGCGTCCTTACCTTCAATTAAGAGGTTTCTATTTGTCAGACCGCCCGACAGTTCTGATACAAATTTTCGCCCTCGGAGACATGGCACTTGATCTAGAAGCGACCCATACATTTCCTCTAAAGATGTAGTGGAGTCGATCACTTGATCAGGATACATTTACACCCATGACTAAGTCAGTACTTCCAGATAGAGCAAAGATCGTAATTATTGGCGGAGGCGTTGGTGGGACGTCCGTCGCTTATCACTTGGCCGAATTGGGCGAGAAGGATGTTGTTTTGCTCGATCGTAGCGACCTCACAAGTGGTTCCACATTCCACTCAGCAGGCCTCGTCGGTCAATTGAGAGCAGATCCGACATTGACGAAGATGAATATGCATTCGGTTGATCTGTATCGGAAGTTGGAATCGACTGATACGCCTCCAAGTTGGAAAGAGTGCGGCAGTATCAAATTGGCATCTACTCCTGAACGGATGGAGGAGATCCGTCGCCAAATAGGTTGGGCTAAGACTTTTGGACTAGATCTCAGCGAAATATCCCCGAAGGAAGCCCAAGACCTCTTCCCACTCATGGATGTAGAAGGCGTGGTCGGGGCTTGTTATATGGCCTCAGATGGCCAAGTTGACCCTTCGCAACTTGCCCAAGCCCTTGCCTCGGGGGCTAGGCGTGGTGGTGTTCAAATTTTCACCAACACCAGAGTTCTCGGCATAACTACAAAAGATGGCCGAGTCACACACGTTCAAACAGATAAAGGAACCATTGAGTGCGAAGTGGTTGTAAATTGCGGAGGAATGTTTGCCGCCGAAATTGGCAGGATGGTGGACGTTCGAATTCCTATCGTGCCAATGAGTCACCAATACTTGATTACTGAGAATTTTTTACCGGCTGGCGTTGCGTACCTGCCTTCACTTCGTGATCCAGATCTACTGATCTATTTCCGCCAAGAAGTAAGTGGCCTACTCATGGGTGGATATGAAAGAAACTCCAAAGCTTGGACTGCTGATTATGAGCACTTGGACGATATCCCTTCAGATTTCAATGGAAGGTTGTTGCCGGAAGACTGGAATCGTTTCGAAGAGATTGCTGAGAATTCTCAGAAACGTGTTCCAAAGATGGGCGAGGTCGGCGTCAAGAACTTCATTAACGGACCCGAAGGATTCACTCCAGATAATGAATTCTGCTTGGGTGAAACTTCTATTGGAGGGTTTTATGTTGCTGCGGGATTCTGTGCGCACGGAATTGCGGGTGCGGGAGGAATCGGCAAAGTTGTTGCCGAATGGATCGTCGCTGGCGAGCCAACGATGGATTTGTGGCACATGGATATCCGCCGTTTCTATGACGTCTATCGATCTCCGAAATTTACCCTTGAACGCGTTACAGAGAATTACGAGGAGTACTACGACATTCACTATCCGGGTGAAGAAAGAAAGAGTGCACGACCTTCCAAGAAGTCGCCGGTATACGAGTGGCACAAGGCGAATGGCGCAGTCTTTGGCGAGAAGGCGAGTTGGGAGAGAGTCAATTTCTATTCAGGCAATGTAAGCGACAATGAATTCCAACCATATGGTTGGGCCGGCAAACATTGGTCTAGTGCAGTGAGGGCCGAACATCTTGCGACGCGTGAAAATGCGGGCCTTTTTGATGAATCCAGTTTCGCAAAAATTCTTGTAAAGGGCGAAAAAGCGGCGTCATTCCTTAACTTTGTATGCTCGAATGATGTAGTTAAAGGAGTCGGGCGAACTGTCTATACGCAAGCACTGAACTCGCGCGGAGGAATCGAGTCGGATTACACGGTCACGCAGGTTGCAGAGGACAAGTTCATGATCGTGACTGGCACGGCCTTTTTGGTTCACGATATGGGATGGTTGGCGAAGATACGACGCGAGCATCATTTTGACGTCAGCATTTCAGATATCACTTCAACACTTGCATGTTTTGGGCTTTGGGGACCAAAGGCTAGAGAAATCTTGCAGAGCATCACGACTTACGATCTAGAGCACAAGAATTTCCCCTTCATGCATTCCAGAGAGATTTCCATAAATGGAACTTCTCTACGCGCCACCCGAATTACTTACGTGGGTGAATTGGGTTGGGAGCTTTACGTGCCAACTGAGGCTGCCGCGGGAGTCTGGAACTCGCTTATTGAGGCAGGGCAGAAGTTTGGAATGAAAGTGTGCGGCTATAGAGCGATTGAATCCCTTAGGATCGAGAAAGGATATCGTGCTTGGGGTGTCGAGATTTCGACGGAGACAAATCCGATTGAAGCCGGCCTCGAATTCGCAGTCGCGTTCAAGAAGGAATCATTTATCGGCAAAGAGGCATTGCTCAAATGCAAGGAGAACACGCACCGAAAATTGGTTGCAATACTTTTTGATGATATTCGCCAAGTGCCTCTCGGTAACGAGCCAATAAAAATTGGTGAGGATATCATTGGAAGAGTGAAAAGTGGCGGTCAGGGATATTCGATTAACAAAGCCATTGCTTACGCATATCTTCCCGTCGAACATAGCGAGAGTGGAACGCAGCTTGACATCGAGTTTTTCGGCGAATGGCGAAAGGGTGTTGTGGCGGCCGAACCTCTTTTTGATCCGACGAGTTCTCGTATCCGATCGTAGATATCAAAATATGAGATATAGAAAAAAACTTTTCTACACATGGTGTGGAGAACCCACTTGACCTTGACCTGCTCTATTTGAGGAGAACTCAGAAGTTGGGTGGAGATATCCACACTTCATCAACAGGGGATCACACAGGAAATAGGGGGTTATTCCCCTGTTATCCACAAGGGTTGGCGCTCTTTGTGGCTTCTTGACCACCTCCTCTTTACCGTTCACCCACGCGCCATATACGTGGCGATCGGTTGTCGGCGCTGGATGGGAAGGTGGTGGGTGTGAGCATCACAGAACTTCCCCATCGCACAGGTAGAGCAGAACCAGAATTCGAGCGGACTCCACCGCAAGATCTAATCGCTGAGCAGAGCGTTCTTGGTGGAATGTTGCTGAGCAAGGATGCCATCGCCGATGTGATTGAGATTTTACGCGAACGCGATTTTTATCGACCGGCACATGAAACCATTTATGACGCGATTTTGGATTTATATGGCAGAGGCGAGCCAGCAGACGCTGTGACAGTATCGGCAGAATTGACCAAACGCGGTGAGATCGCACGCGCAGGTGGTGCCCCGTATCTTCACACACTTATTTCATCAGTGCCAACTGCGGCCAATGCCGGTTACTACGCCAAGATCGTGCGAGAGCGCGCAATCATGCGTCGCCTCGTTGAGGCTGGTACCAAAATTGTGCAAATTGGTTATAGCGCTGAAGGCGACGTTGATGAATCCGTGGATCAGGCCCAGGCTGAGGTCTACTCCGTAACGGAGCGCCGTGCCAACGAAGATTACGTACAGCTGAGCACATTGTTGCCGCAAGCACTCGATGAGATTGAAGCGATCTCAAAGGGTGTTGGCGCCGAAGGAGTTAAAACTGGATTTAAAGATCTCGACACCCTCACAAATGGTCTGCATCCGGGCAACATGATCGTTCTTGCTGCGCGCCCTGCCGTTGGTAAATCAACCCTCGGTCTAGATATTGCGCGTTATGCCTCGATTCACGGCGGGAATACATCCGTAATCTTCTCTCTTGAAATGAGCCGCTCGGAAATTACGATGCGCATGTTGTCGGCTGAAGCCCGAGTAGGACTAAACAATATCCGTGCCGGAAATCTAAGCGATGAAGAATGGTCTCGTCTTGCCAGGCGAATGGGTGAAATTTCAGCCGCCCCACTTTTCATTGACGATTCACCAAATCTTTCCTTGATGGAGATTCGGGCCAAGGCGCGACGATTAAAGCAAAGACACGATCTAAAGCTGATCGTTATTGACTATTTGCAGTTGATGACAAGCGGAAAGCGGGTGGAGAGTCGCCAGCAGGAAGTCTCTGAATTTTCTC
Source organism: Actinomycetes bacterium (assembly GCA_025355665.1). Taxonomy (GTDB): domain Bacteria; phylum Actinomycetota; class Actinomycetes; order Nanopelagicales; family Nanopelagicaceae; genus QYPT01. Next base: position 17,951 of record JANXZF010000101.1, on the reverse strand, counting down.
GTCAATTGAAGTTGTTGGCTAAGGAACTCGATGTACCTGTTATCGCGATTTCACAGCTCAACCGATCTCCTGAACAGCGCTCGGATAAGAAACCGATGCTTTCAGACCTTCGTGAATCTGGCTCTATCGAGCAGGACGCTGACGTTGTTATCTTGCTCCACCGTGATGATCTCTACGATAGCCAAAACCGATCAGGCGAAGCAGACCTAATAATTGCAAAACACCGTAACGGACCAACGCGAACCATTACCGTTTCGGCACAACTTCACTTTGCTCGGTTTGTTGATATGCCACAAAGTTCAGCGCCAGCTGATTACACGCAACAAAGAGGCGAAAACGCCTAGTTAGTGCGCTTGTCTGCGCACACGATCGGCCAAGATAATCCCTGCGATCACCACAGCGCCGCCCGTCAGTTGCGTAGCTGTGAGTACCTCGCCTAACCACCACCAGGCAAAGACTCCTGCTGCCACAGGTTCCAACATTCCGATGACGCTGCTCGTCGATGCAGACAACTGACGAAGCCCGGCAAGCAAGAGCAAATAGGGGAGGATCGTTCCCATGAGGACGATCCAGAGGATTAGCACCCAACCAGGTAACGCGTAGTTTTTGAAAGTGCCCAGAAGATTGATGTTGTTTGTCAGAATGTGAAATGGAAATTTCCACACGGGCATGAAGATCGCCCAGACTAACGACGCGACTCCAAGTCCCCAGACAATAAGCGTGGAAGTGGAACGCTGTGCGACAAGTTTCTCTCCTAAAAGGAAATATGCCGCGAGGGCAAAGGCATCGACAAAGGCCGCGATGACACCAATTCCATTAAGTGTTAAACCGCGCCACACCTGACCCACAAGAAGCAGTCCGCAGAAACCAAGAAGCAGGGAGACCCACATCGTTGACGCCACACTCTGTTTGCGAATAAAACGTATGTAAATGACAATCCAGATTGGCGCTGTAAATTCGATAATCAGAGCAATACTTATTGGCATTCGGGCTATGGCAATGAAGTACCCAACCTGGACTGCAGCAAACCCCACAATGCCGTATGCAACCAACCAGGGCAACTCTTGTCGACTGGTCGTAAGAGAGTGTCTATTTTGGAAAAGCACATAGACGAGAAGTATTACGAATGCTCCCGTACACCGGATTTGAGTTAGTCGCCACGCAGAAAGGCCATCCGTAAGCACTAACTTCGAGATGACTCCATTGAAGGCGAAGGCCACTGCGCCAAATATGAGGAAAGCCTCAGCGCGAAGTGACTTGAACACCTCTGAAGACTACTTTAAAAAGCAGACTCAGGGATCTCCATTACCGAGTTATCAGTCGCTTCGATGATTGCACGGTCGGCAGAAATATGTGGCAAATAGTTCTGAACAAAAAACTTGGCCGAAGCGATCTTGCCCGTGTAGAAATCTGCATCCTTGCCAGCAGAGGCGAGTTTGCTGACTGCTATGTCTGCTTCTCGCAACAACAACCAAGCGGTAATTGTGTCTCCCACGGCCATAAGGCATCTGGAGGCATTTAGCCCAACTTTGTATATCTCTTCAGGTGCGCTCTGTGATTCCATGGCATGTCCAACGAGTACACCTATGATTGCGTTTAGATCACCTAACGCCTTTTGAAGAGCGAGCTTCTCCTCGGCGTGAGTTCCACCAGATTTAGCAAATGCTCCAATTTCCTTGCTCAAAAGCCCGATTGCACGCCCACGATCTTTGACGATCTTCCGGAAAAAGAAATCCAAACCTTGGATGGCAGTAGTTCCTTCATAGAGAGTGTCGATTTTGGCATCGCGGACATATTGCTCAATTGGCCAATCTTGAGTGAATCCCGAACCGCCGAATGTTTGAAGGGATTCAGTTCCAAGAAGTGTCCACGATTTCTCGCTGCCATACCCCTTAATAACAGGGAGAAGCAGGTCGGCAAGAGCGTCTAAATCTTCCTGTTTTTGGCTTTCTGCTCCGTCTGCGTGTGCCATGGCAACTTCATCCTGAATCGAGGCTGCATAGAGAACTAAAGCCCGCATACCTTCAGAAAAGGACTTTTGGACCATTAGCGAGCGCCTGACATCGGGGTGATTGATGATTGTGACCCGAGGGCCGGTCTTGTTATTGCGTTCTTTCATATCGCCGCCCTGCACACGAGTTTTTGCGTAAGCCAAGGCTTGCTGGTAGCCGGCCGAAAGTGTCGCTATCGCTTTTGTACCGACCATCATGCGCGCAAACTCAATTACCTTAAACATTTGTGCGATACCTTCGTGTACTTCTCCTAGAAGGTAACCCACAGCAGGTTCTTTCTCTCCCAAATTCATTTCACAAGTCGATGAAACATTAAGACCCATTTTGTGTTCGACCTTAGTTGCGTAAACACCATTGCGCTTACCCAGCTCGCCAGTTTCGAAATCAAACATGAATTTAGGAATGAGAAACAAACTCAAACCCTTAGTCCCTCCGCCTCCGCCTTCACGACGGGCAAGTACAAAGTGGACGATGTTGTCATAAAGGTCGCTATCACCTGAAGTGATAAACCTTTTAGTCCCCGTGATGTGCCAAGTGCCATCTGGCTGCTGCACCGCTTTTGCACGTCCAGCACCAACGTCACTTCCTGCATCCGGTTCGGTGAGCATCATGCTCGCACCCCAATGATGGGCAACCATCTGCTGTGCAATTTTCTTCTGCTCTTCGGTGCCGAGGTAGTAGGCGACTTGAGCGAACGCGTAACCCGACGCATAAATATGTATAGAAGGGTTGGAGCCCAGAACCATTTCAGCTATCGCCCAACGAAGTGATGCCGGAATTTTTGTTCCACCAAGCTCAGGAGGAGTATCGACGCGCCACCACTCACCGTCGATGTAAGACTTGTACGACTTCTTGAAAGACTCTGGCGCTTTGGCGTCTCCCGTTGCGGGATTGAAATCAACACCAAGTCGGTCTCCGTCTACGAAAGAGGCGGCGAGATCATTCTCGGAGAGTCGCTTAATCTCTTCGAGCATGCCCATCGCAGTTTCGCGATCGAGATCCTTGTAGATGGACTTGCCAAGAATCTCTCCCCTTTCAAGGAGCTCGAAAAGGCAGAATTCGATATCTCGCAGGTTGGCTGTGTAGTGGCCCATCTAAAAATCCCCCTTGAGGCAGTGTGAGTAGAGCCCAAGGATGCTACTGGCCAGTAACTTATGCAAATTCAAACCACCTATAGCCACCACTTAAATTAAACTTCAGAAGGCTCGAATGCTGACACCAAAAAGTGATTTTTTGTCCGAAACGCGGCGGTATGTCCCCTGAAAGACCTCTGTTGGTGCTAGGCGTGGCTGAACATACTAACAACGTGAGACGAACTTCCCTCGGTGTTTTGCCTACCCCAAATAATGGGTGGGGGTGATTCTCAATGTCGCTAACCGAAGTCTTTCCCTCCTTTGAGATTCTGCCACCGAAAAAGGTGGAAGCCGCAGAGCCCGGTGGCAACCCCCCGGCTCTAGTTCTTGTCAAAGATTCAGCTGCGCTTACGGAACTGGAATACGCCAAGACGCTCTCGGCCATGGCCGGTATCGCTTTTGTTGAATTGATCGACTATCCAATTGATCGCACCGCCATCTCACTGGTTGCGGCTGCAATTTGTCGTCGTCACGAAGTTCTCCCATTACGTATCAATAATGGACGACTTGTCTTGGCGATGGCTGATCCCGGAAACGTTATTGCGATAGATGATGTACGCGCTGCAGCGCGCATGCAAGTCGAAGCAGTTGGCGTGACACGAAGTGATCTTCTCGGAGCAATCGATCGGTACCTCCGTGCAGATGATGAGTTAAACGATTTAACTTCAGCTCTCATTGAAACAAATGCACCGGCCGATACGAACGACTACGGGATTATGGAATCTCCAGACGGAGATGCGCCGATAGTTCGATTTGTCAATCTTTTAGTAAGCCAGGCGATCCAGGATCACGCTTCTGATATTCACATCGAACCAGCTGAGCATGATGTTCGCGTTAGATATCGAATTGATGGCGTGCTTCATGAGATGCAGAATGCACCGAAGAGTATTCAGAACGGTGTGATTTCGCGTTTGAAGATTATGAGCGACATCGACATTGCCGAACGGCGTAAGCCACAAGATGGTCGCATGTCTGTTCGTCACGGCGGCCGCAAGATTGATTTGCGTGTTGCGACATTGCCAACTGTGTGGGGCGAAAAGATCGTCATGCGTATTCTTGACAATCCAAATTCAAGTCTAGATGTTCGCGACCTCGCGCTGCTTGATCGAAACTTCAAAGCCTACGAAACTTCATACTCAAAGCCATATGGAATGATTTTGGTTACCGGTCCGACTGGTTCGGGAAAATCAACGACGTTGTATACGACTTTAAGTGCGGTCGCCAAACCTGAAATTAATGTCATCACCGTTGAGGATCCAGTCGAATATCGGATGGATGGCATCAATCAAGTTCAAGTAAATCCAAAAGCGGGTTTAACTTTTGCAAGTGCACTTCGATCGATTCTACGAAGCGACCCAGATGTCGTTCTCATCGGTGAAATTCGCGATCATGAAACGGCGCAGATCGCTGTTGAAGCATCCTTGACGGGCCACTTGGTTCTATCGACACTTCACACCAACGATGCGCCTAGTGCCATTACACGCTTAACAGAGATGGATATTGAGCCCTTTTTAGTGGGTTCTGCCCTTGATTGCGTCGTAGCCCAGCGCCTTGCTCGCCGACTTTGCGAGCATTGCAAACTACCTGTTGTTCACCAAGCGCAGTATTTGAAGGATCTGCGATTTGGCTTCAACCCAGATCTCCAACCACCAACGATTTACCAACCTGTGGGTTGCACCTCTTGTTCCGGGACAGGGTACAGAGGCCGCATCGGCATTCACGAGGTAATGACCGTGACTGAAGAAATTGAACGATTGGCCGTTTCTAGAGCATCGAGTGCCGAGATCGGCAGACTTGCCCGAGAGCAAGGCATGCTTACTTTGCGCGAGGATGGTTGGGCAAAGGTTCAACTTGGCCTTACGTCAGTCGAAGAAATCTTGAGAGTGGTCGCATGATGCATGCCATTGGACGGGCCGATCCTGAACTCATCGCGGCCCTTCAAGAAGTTGTCTTGCAAGGTGCCTCAGATTTGCACATGACGGTAAATGCTCCACCGATGCTTCGCATTAGTGGAAGTCTTCAGGCCGCTGGGAGCACTTCCCCGTGGTCCCGCGAAAAAGTGGTCTCAGCACTTTACAGCATTCTTACTGAAGATCAGAAGGAAATCTTTGAACGAGATCTCGAGCTGGATTTTGCTTACACGATATCCACTGACTCTCGCTTCCGTGTCAATATGTATCAACAGAGAGGCTCGATGGGTGGAGCCTTTCGAATAATTCCCACTGAACTCAAGCAACTTAAAGCGCTAGGTATCCCAGAGTCCGTGGGGAATTTTGCCCAGTTGGCTCGTGGACTTGTTTTGGTAACTGGACCAACTGGATCTGGTAAATCAACAACCCTGGCTGCCCTGATTGACTTAGTAAATAGCACGCGAGCTGACCATATAGTCACAGTTGAAGACCCCATTGAGTTCTTGCATCATCATAAGAAATCGATCGTCAACCAACGTGAAGTCGGTTCAGACACTCATAGTTTTGGTGCGGCCCTTAAGCACGTACTACGTCAAGACCCTGACGTGATCCTCATCGGTGAACTTCGCGACCTTGAGACCATTTCGGTTGCGTTGACAGCGGCAGAAACGGGTCATCTTGTTTTTGCCACGCTCCATACCCAGGACGCACCCCAGACAATTGACCGTGTTATTGATGTTTTTCCCCCTCACCAACAAGGCCAGGTCAGAGCGCAACTCGCTGCCACACTGCAGGGCGTTATCTGCCAGACGCTAGTGAAACGAGCCGATGGAAAGGGCCGGGCAGTTGCGACGGAAGTCCTTATCACCACGTCGGCCATTGCCAATCTAATTCGCGAGGGCAAGACCTACCAAATTGTTTCCATGATGCAGGCTGGACGCGCCCAAGGGATGCACACCATGGATCAGCACCTAGCGGAGTTAGTGAGTGCGGGCACGATTACATATGAGACCGCTGTGGAGAAAGCTCACGACATCGATGGTCTCGAACGCTTAACGCAACGGCGGGAATCTTCGGTAGGGTCGCCCACGCGCGCCGCGGTACATAGCCCCATCGATTTTGGTGACTCCTTCTCGAGTGCAGCCCGTTGATGGCGAGCGCTCAAGCTTTTGCATACACGGGACGAAACACTTCTGGGAAGATTGTCAAAGGGTCTATTGAAGCGCTAAGTGAAGGTGCGGTCGCCTCCAAACTGGTTTCAATGGGTCTATCACCTTTAACTATTGCGAAAGCGTCAGAGAATACAGGGCTCAAGAAAGAGATTTCGATTCCTGGATTCAAGAAGAAGATCAAGCTCAAGGAACTGGCAGTGATGAGTCGTCAGATGGCGACCATGATCGGGGCTGGACTTTCGCTTTTAAGAACTCTAAACATTCTCGCCGATCAGACGGAAAACACGGCCTTGGCCAAGATTCTTGAGCAGGTTCGTGATGAGGTTGAAACTGGTGTGTCGACATCCGATGCATTTGCCAAACACACCGAAGTATTTCCACCTCTGATGATCAGCATGATCCGGGCAGGTGAAGCTGGAGGCTTCCTTGAAGGAGCCCTTGATTCGATTGCCGTTAACTTTGAAAAAGAAGTGAAACTCAAAGGAAAGATCAAGTCGGCCCTTACATATCCAGTCATCGTGCTTATCATGTCGCTGATCTCGGTCGTCGCGATGCTTGTCTTTATTGTCCCTGTCTTTCAGAAGATGTTCGCCAGTCTGGGAGGCAAACTTCCTTTACCGACGATGATGCTGGTTTATCTGTCGCAAGCGATGGCATGGATTGGCCCATTAATGGTGGCGGCTTTCATCGCCTTTTCGATTTGGTGGCCGAAGAATAAGAATACAGAGCGCGTGCGGAAGCGCCTTGACCCCGTGAAATTGAAATTACCGGTCTTCGGGCTGTTGATGAAGAAGATTGCAGTAGCGCGTTTTAGTAGAAATTTCTCCGACATGATTCGCGCGGGTGTGCCAATCCTTCGGGCGCTCCAAATTGTCGGTGAGACATCCGGCAATTGGGTCATTCAACAATCTCTACAGGAAGTCGCCGAATCAGTGAGGCAAGGTCGCTCCCTCGCCGCCCCGCTTTCAGATCACCCTGTATTCCCCCCGATGGTCACCCAAATGATCGCAGTGGGTGAAGACGCAGGTTCGTTAGAAGTGATGTTGAATAAGATTGCAGACTTCTATGACCAAGAGGTAGAAGCGGCAACTGAGCAGCTAACTGCCATGATCGAACCACTCATGGTTGCCTTTCTCGGAGTCGTCATTGGCAGCATGGTTATCGCTCTGTATCTGCCGATTTTCAATATTTCGAAACTGATTCATTAACCCTTGTCTCTAAAGAGGGGACAGGATTCTCCTTGTCGCATAAAAATACATGCTGATAACTTTTCTCAGGTCAGATGTTTGTAAGGGTGAATTGAGGAGGTCCTTAGCCGACCCTTAAAAATGGGTTCCCAATGAACCGTTCTGTCGACCCGTGCAGCATTTCAATGAGAAGGATGAGCTCATGAATTTTCGCATCGCTGGCGCAATAAATAGACGCCGCAATTCCCTACAGCAAAACGGAATAGGAAAGGAAAAGGGTTTCACCCTTATCGAACTACTAGTCGTTATAGTAATTATCGGCATCCTTGCCGCCATCGCTATTCCGGTGTACCTAAACGTCCAGAACAACGCAAAGGACAGTGCAGTTCAATCTGATCTCACTAACTCCAAGACCGCCGTAATTGCCGTTCAAACAACAACTGGAACTCTCCCGGTCTCAGCAGTTGATATCTCGACAGTAGTCAGTTCGGCAGACGGGTACACCCAGAGTGCAGATGTTCTCGGAAAAATCACGTATTTAGTGACTGGCAGTTCCTTTTGTATAGCAGCTAAAGGCGTGACCAATAACGTTTTTTATGTGACGGATACAGGCGGTGTGTTGAAGGCAACCACGGCCGTGCCTCTTCCTGGGACTTGTACCGCTCCGTAAAACTCATTAGAAAACAACGGTATTCGGGGTGTTGCATCAGCAACACCCCGTAACCATTTTTCAATTCCTTTGGTCAACACCTATCTCTAAAGAGGGGACAGGATTTTCCTTGTTCCTAAAAAAACATACTGCTAACTTTTCGTGACGCAGACATTTACACAGTTTCTTCGGAGGATTCCTTCAGGAAACAGTGCAGATGGGTTTTAAGAACTTCTCTGTCAACCCGTGCAGTAACAATTCGAAAAGGAAGAACTCATGATTTCTCGCATCGCTGGCGTGATGGATGCTCGCCGCAATTCCCTGCAGGAGAAAGAAAAGGGTTTTACCCTTATCGAACTCCTTGTTGTAATCGTCATCATCGGCATTCTTGCCGCTATTGCTATTCCCGTGTACTTGAATGTTCAGAACAACGCAAAGGACAGTGCAGTTCAATCCGACATAACCAATGCGAAGACGGCAGTAATTTCTGTTCAGACAGCAAGCGGCACTCTCCCTGCTTCAGCCGTCGATATTTCAACCGTTGTCACTGCCGCGGACGGTTACACAAAGAGCGCCAACACCGGCAAGATTGCGTATCTTGTTACGGCCAATTCCTTCTGTATTTCGGCTAAGGGCGCTACTGGTTCCGTTTACTTCGTAACGGATACTGCCGGTGTGGTGAAAGTCGCTGGTACCGTCACCCTCCCTGTTGCCTGTTCTACGCCGGCCTTCCCGTAAACCCGGATTCAGGTTGGAAGAGTTATGGGGTGCCACGACTTGTGGCGCCCCATAACCAATATCCGCACATTTGGGATGAATGATGGAGTCAGGTGAGGAAATGAAGGCACTGAATGTAGATTTCTTTGATCTTGAAGCACTCGAATCAGAACATGGTTTTGGTGTGATCGAAGTACTCATTTCTCTATTTCTGCTTGCCGTACTTTCGGTTTCCTTTATCCCGCTCTTAGTGAATTCAATTAAGAACACAGGAACGAACACAACAATTGCCACCGCGGCGCAAATCGTGAATCAGAAGATCGAAGGCGTTCGAGCGGTGCGCTCCCCAACTTCTACTACTCCTAGCTGCTATGACGTAACCCAATTCATGCAGGCAACATTGGCGACCGTAACAGATCCGCGAGGCGTAATACTTGTTCCTGCGTGGGACGCGACTTCATGCCCGGCTAGTTATCCAGGTGTTGTTCGCGCGAGGGTATCTGTTTCTCGAAGCGGTAGAGTAAACCCCGTAGCGCAGGCCGTCACTCTTATCTACGTAAAGTCGGCAACATGAGTATTACATCTATGGAAAGCAATTTTGGTGAGATTGATGACCATGGCTTCACTCTCATTGAATTGCTCATTGCTAGCGGCCTTTCCATAATTGTTTTGGTAATTGCTGGCGGGATCATGATCACTGGCTTAAGGACGCAAGAAACGGCGCGTAGCGTTACAGATGCGGCCAATACGGCGCAGCAGATCGTTCATTCCGTACAAGCCGGTGTGAAGAATGCATCGGCGATAACGGTAACTGGTGGCGCAACGGCAGGCACACAACTTCTCTTGGTTCGCGCCATCAGTTCGGATCCAAATTCAACCGCTGCTTCCTGTCAGGCCTGGTATTACACGCCATCAAATGGGGGGGCTGTGTATACGACAAAAACCGCCCCTGCTACTGCCATTACATTGCCGGTAGGGGGGCCTCAGGGTGTATGGACAATCCTGGGCACTGGTGTGAGTCCTGCAGATCCAAGCACGGGCAAAGTTTTTAATGCTCCTAGCGGAGGTCGAGTTGAACTTAAATTTGATGTGGCGGCTGGCTCCCATCCCTACGTGCTCATTAACACGATGACGTATAACTCTCAATCGACGGCGGTGAGTGCACCATGTTTTTGAAACATGTTATGAGCTCCTCCTCATCGCGAAGCGTGAATGAGCGAGGCAGTGCGATTCTAGGAGTCATGGGAGTCATGGGAGTCATGGTCGTAATCGCGGCGACCACCACGACAGTCTCTGTGCATGCTGTTGGTATAACAACATCGACTCGGGCAAGCGTTGAAGCAGAAGCAGCCGCCGAGGCAGGAATCGATTATGCGGCATCACAACTGGCCACCTTGGTTTGCCAATCAACGTATGCGAGTTCTACTGCTCCGATATTTTCTGTTGTGGTCTCTTATTCCAACCTCCAGACTTCTCCTGGGACCACAGACACTTCTTGGGTAAGCGGTTGCCCCACATCTACAAGTGCGCAGAGGTTGAAACTTGTCGCAACAGGATCAGCGAGCACAATGGGAGTCGCAGGAAACAAGTCTGGGAATACACGTAAGGTCGAAGCGATTTATCCATATACCCCGTCGCCACCTAGCAACACAATCGTTCCGTCTGGCGCGGCAATGTACTCATATGCCCAAACGGACCCGACCATCAATAACTTGGTGATTACGCAAGCTGGCACTGTCAGACCGACCATTGTCTACCTCACGGGTAGTGCGACGTGTACTTCAGGATCGCAGATCACAGGCGACGTGATCCTGGGCGGCGGAGGTTTAACGGTAACGAGCGGATGCACGATAAATGGTGATCTATCAACTGCCGGCGTGGTCAGTATTCAATCTGGCGAGGTGACGGGAAATGTCAATGCTTCATCTGTGCAGAGTGGGACCTCTGTCTCCTTATCTCCATCGGCAATTGTCGACGGCAACGTTTTTGCAGCAGGCCCTGTATCAGTGGCTGGCAAAATCGGGGGCAATGTTGTCGCCGGTCCAGTGACTGGCGTATCCACGTTTTCTAACAATTCTTCAGTTGGAGGTTCCGTAGTGTCGGCCGGAACCGTTTCAGCCGCAGCAGGTGCCGTAAAAGGATCGATTACTCAGAATCAAAATGGAATTGTGACTCCCGCCGTGCCTTTTGCGCCGCCGTGGGTTGATTACGCATACAGCCCCAGTGATTGGGTTGCCCCCAATGGCACGCCCTATTCGGTGCTAACGATGACCACGTGTACGGCAAGTGCTCTATCTACGGCATTGGCGACCCTGGCCGGCTCGGCTGTGCCGATGATCCTCGATACTCGAATCTGTGGCCCAGTGACAAACTTTGCCGGGAACAACCTGACACTCACTAGCGACTCCGTGATTTTGGCTAACGGCTTCGACTTCCGTTCAAACAACATTCAATCACCGAGTGCTCCTGATAGGCGCCTATGGATCATCATCCCTGACACGGTGGCGGATGGTAAGCCAACATGCCCTACGGGGAGTTCGGCAACCATCGGCAACAACGTGCAAGTGGGTCCACATGTTGCGGCCATGATTTACTCGCCATGCCCAATTTCAAATTCCGATGGCGTCTGGACGGGCCAAATGTATTCATCATCAATCGGAACTAGCGCTGAACTCGTTTTGAATTACGTACCAATCGGACTTCCAACAGTAAATCTAAGTACGGGCCAGCACCTAGCGCCAGCAGGAACTGGTGTTCTTGGTGATCGGACGTCAATTCGCGATTTGGTATCGCCTTAGTATGCCAATTTACGTAGGATTATTTGGATCTCTAGTGGGGTCTTTTTTGAATGTTGTCATTTATCGAATCCCACTTAAACGTTCGATAGTGTCACCTCCCAGTGCCTGTACTGGCTGCGGATCACGTATTAAGGGTTACGACAATGTTCCAGTTCTTTCATGGGTGTTTTTGGGAGGCAAATGCAGAACATGCAAGTCTAAGATTTCGGTGCGTTATCCGATAGTTGAATTGATCACCGGAATAGTTTTCGGAATTGTTGCTTGGAAATTTCATGGAAGCCCCCTTTCATTGTTGGTGGCATTCCTCTATTTGGCAGCGGTCAGTATCGCCTTAGCACTCATAGATCTTGATACTCACACACTTCCCAATCGAATTGTGATTCCCAGTTACTTTGTCGGGGCCCTACTGCTTGGGGTAACTGGCCTCTTCAGCGGTAATTTCAATGCCATCTGGCATGCCCTTGCCGGGATGGCGATGCTTGGCCTTTTCTACTTCGGGCTGGCATTGATATATCCCGGTGGGATGGGCATGGGGGATGTGAAATTCGCAGGCGTTCTGGGACTCTTTTTGGGCTATTTGGGCTGGGGAGTCCTTTTGGTGGGTGCCTTTTCTGCTTTTGTACTTGGAGGATTTTTTGCACTTGCTCTGATCATCTCTCGAAAGGCGAATCGCACGAGCGGAATTCCGTTTGGACCTTGGATGCTTACAGGCGCTTGGATTGGTGTTTTCTTTAGCGCTTCAATTGTTCAGCAGTACTTATCACTATTCGGATTCAACAATCGGTTTTAAAGCCGATTTTGCGTCGACGCACGAAAGGAAAAAGCACGTGGCAACTAGTGTTGTGGGATTGGATATCGGTAGTACAGGCGTGCGCGGAGTTGAATTAAGTGCAAAAGGCAAGAATAAGCCAATGCTCTTGCGTTCATATGAGATCCCGCTTCCACCTGGCGCGGTCATGCGCGGAGAAATCGTTCATCCTGAAATCGTTGGATCTGCCCTTAAGAGACTTTGGTCCCAAGGCGGGTTTAAGAGTAAAAATGTCGTACTGGGCACTGGTAATCAAGGTGTGATTGTTAGAGACCTCACCGTTCCAAAAATGTCACTTAAACACATTCGCGAATCGCTTCCATTTCAAGTGCAAACCACGTTGCAGATGCAGCTTACCGATTCACTTTTGGATTTCTACCCGACCTCAGAATCTGTGGGAGAGCAAGGTCCAATGATCAACGGTCTGTTGATCGCGGCAGAAAAGAAGGAGGTGCTTGGAAATGTCAATGTTGTCGAACGGGCCGGATTGACTCCCGTTGAAGTAGATCTCATTCCTTTTGCGCTCAACCGCCTTCTCATAAGCGGGCCCCAAATTGGTGGGACAGTCGCGCTCATCGATATTGGAGGCACCACAACAAGCATCATCATTTCAAGCAACGGGGTCCCCTGGTTTGTGAGAATTATTCCAACAGGAGGAGACGACCTAACACAGGCCCTCATTGAGGGATTAGAGATTGGTGCTTCGGCTGCGGAGGAACTGAAGCGAACTCTCAAACTAGGAAGTGCTGAAATGGACGAGGATTCCAAGACAGTTAAGTGCAAATGTGCCAAGTGCGTCTCCGAAGATCCAGCCGCTGAGAATTTTCGTTCTACCGAAATACTTCATTCAATCAGCGGAGAGTTACTTGGAAGCCTGCGAAATACCGTGAATTACTTCAATAACACACGCCCACAAGACCCTGTTCAGCGGATTCTCTTAACTGGAGGTGGCTCACTGCTTTCTGGTATTTCCGAGACACTTGCCGAGATCACGCATATCCCGGTATCGGCAGCTGATCCTTTTGCGATGGTGTCCTTGCCGAATCAGAAGACGAACAAAAGGTTGCACGTCGATGGATCGATTGCAGTTGCACTCGGTTTGGCTCTTCGGAGTTCTTTATGAGTCGAAAATCCAGATCACACAATCTTACGATCGGAGGAGAGTCTAGGGTCGATCTGCTTCCCCCGGAATTGCGAATTAAGCGGAGGGCAAGCGTGGTTCACCGTCGACTCGGGTTCCTCGTCTTCCTTGTCGCTTTTGTGGTTGGAGGCGGAATTGCACTTGGTCATACTGAGGCATCACAAGCGAAGGTGAAACTTTCGATCGAGCAATCCAACGCCCAGGCAATATTGATTCAGCAAAAGAAGTACGGCGAAGTGCAACAGATACAGAAGGAGGTTGGGTTGGTTGCGGCCGCTCAGCAAGTGGGCACTTCCACGGAAATTGATTGGAGGACTTATTTAATATCTGTTCAGTCAACTCTTCCGCCAAATGTCACACTTGACTCGGTAAATATCGATTCCGCCACGCCTTTTACTAGCTACGCGCAAGCCAGTGCGCCGTTGCAGGGAGAGCGCGTTGCGACTTTGAGTTTCACTGCGATCAGTTCGACACTCCCCCAGGTACCACAATGGCTGGTTGCGCTTTCAACCCTTAAGGGTTTTGCCGATGCCAATCCAGGTTCGGTAACTCGAAATGAAAATGGAACTTATTCTGTGAACATTACGATGCACATAAACCAAGCCGCTTTCACAAATCGATTCGCATCGGCGGTGAAGTAGTCATGGACAAAGGCAGGATCTGGATAGCCGGAGCAGTCATAGTCATATTTGTTCTGATAGGCGGCGGTTGGTTGCTCGGAATTGCTCCGCAGTTGTCGATCGCCGCAGCCGCAAACAACGATCGTGCAAACGCGATAGTCTCAAACGCCAGAAATCAACTAGTTCTGGCCAAATTGAAGAGTGACTACCAAAATATCGACGCTCTCAAAAATCAGCTTCTGACCCTTCGGGAGGCAGTGCCTCCAAAAGCCGATATCTCCACATTTGTCACTGAATTGAACACATTATCGGCGGCCAACAAGGTGACTATGAAATCAATCACCATAAGTGATGCCAAGCCGTACACTCCGGCGTCGCAAACGAGGTCAACAGGGTCAAGCACGGCAAGTCCACCTCAAAGCAACCCCAAAATAACTACTTCAAATTTTGTGGTGGTTCCAGTACAAATCTCCGTCACTGGCGATTACGGACGCATCTTAAGTTTCGTTAACGACGTGCAGATGGGTCAGAGGCTAATACTCGTCTCGTCTCTTACTACCATCGGCGCAACAGATGCAAAAGGAGTCAAAGGAAACCCGAGCACGACTGGCGGTTCACAGAAAGTTGACTCAACCCTCGGGGGATTCATCTACGTACTTCTGAACTAGCACGTGCGATTAAGGAAGGAGGCCTTCACTTCTCGCTGCGTGGTACAAATCCATGCGAGTGCGGGCATCGAGGCCCGTTGCATCGTATTTTGCCCGGACTCTGTCGAGGTATTCCTTGACAGTGGAGGGGGCAAGTCCCATACGGCGGGCTACGGTTTCAAGTTTTAACCCTGACGCGTAGAGAACCAATGCCTTACGTTCTTGGTTTGATAGGTTTACACGTCCAGTTTTAATTGAGGCTATTGCACCCGCGACCTCGGGAGACATCCAGTCGCCTCCCAGCATTACGGCATCGATCGCTTCTTTGAATTGAGCATCGTTTGCACGTTTGGACATGTAGCCGTGTGCGCCAGAAATCATTACAGATTGAATAGTCTCAGCCTGGCCGAGCGCAGAGACAACAAGGATGCGCGCACCCTTTGCCGCGATGATCGCGACAACTTCTGCAGCAGATCTGTTGTCACCCAAGTCCAAATCGACAATCGCCACAGTGTTAGCATCGCAAAATTCAGCTGCGGCTATTACATCTTTACCTTCGTAAGCAATTTGGTCGTCCGGATAAAGTCCGCGGATCTGTCCGACCAATGCCGATAACAGCAGTGGGTGATCTTCCAAAATAACAAATGACACAGACTCTCCTTTCGTGAACCTAGCCTAGCAATGAAGTCCATAACCTAAACTCTCTCCATGATTACGCCACACTGGATACTCGGGAGATGAAGATCTCCAAGTATGGCCAGCAGGCGCGGATCCAGCCGACATGGGCCACGCAATTGGAACAGGTCAAACTCGCCCTTGCTCGGGCTACCTTCACCTTGTGCTGGGCGCCATCTTTGGTGTTGGCCGTAATTAATTGGAAGGCCGGTAAAGCGGGTCTGCCTTACCTTTTAGTTCTCGCGCTCGCCGTGTGGTACTTGTTGGAATATTTTGTCCCTCGAAAACAGGGCAACACGGTTTCAATCTTGTTTGCATGCCTGATCTTGTTTGTTCCACTTTGGGAATCTGGCACGCACCCGCAGATTTGGTATGCCGTTAATCTGTCAGGCGTCGCGACCGTAGTGCTTGCTGCCTTGTATACGGCCTGGCCTCTCTCCCTCCTCTACATCGGTCTATCAACACTAATTGAACACTTTGTCATCGTTAGCCAATCAAGTAGTACTTTCACCACCGGTGTTTACTGGTTAAACGGTTGGGTTACTCCGCTTTGGATATTTCTCTTGGGATCCTTTGTGGGATTTGCCTTTCATGGACTCGAAGAAACCTTTGCTCAAGAGGATCGCATTGCAGAGTCTATGGAGACTCTTAAAGCTCGCGACGCGATTATGCATGCCCTCGCTGAAGAATACTCGTCTCAGCGTCGACGGCTACATGAGACTGTATTAAATACACTCGCGACTTTGGTTCGAAAAAATACTGGCGAGACGGAGCCCCTTCTCAACCGCCTGCGAAGTGAAATCGCCGAAGCACGTTTTTATCAAGGCCTCGTCGCACCTACATCGATGTCGGCGATTATCGACTCTGCTATTCCTATGCTAGTTGCGGGCGATCCAAAGATTGATATTAAGAATGGTGAGGACATTTTGCTTCCTCAAAAAATTGCTAGAGATGTTCGTGATGCGATGGCCGAACTCATTCTCAATGCAGTACGGCACTCGAGCGGCAGCAAGGTGCATATCTCTTGGGAGCGTCAGCACAATAACTTGGTAATTCGAGTGAATGACGACGGTGTTGGACTTTCACAAAAATCAAGCAAGGGCTTAGGGCTAGGTCAGATTTTGCCGGAAATACTTGCTGATCGACGCGCAAAAATGAATATTTTAACGGGCGATGGAACCGGCACCGCCATCGAGCTGCTTATTCCACTAGAAGAGGAGGTCGACCTACCGGCAGTATTGCATACTCCACCTCATTCTTTGTTTGAAATGTTTGACTCAGTTGGCCGTATTCTTCTTGCGGCTCCGGCGCTGGCCGTTGCAGGACTTAGTTGGTGGCTTGTTGGCCCATATAGTCCAAAATCAATACTCATTGGTTTACTGATCATCCACGTAGTTTCCGTACTTATTGCATCAACTAACCCCCGAGCACGAGGTGCTTGGCTCCTGATTGTCGTTGGACTGGTCGCTGGGTTGCTGACCGTCACAGTTATTTCAAGTAACACCAATGCATGTCAAAACATCGGCCAACTGAGATGGGCGGCAAACTTTCTTTGCAGTAGCACGAGTATCGGCGCAGTTTTCTATGTTCCACGAAGACTTCGCCTTAACTTTGTGGCAGCAACGATCATCGTGCTTTACGTGATGGCATTTTTATTGCCGGAATCTTGTTCGGACGCGCTTGTCACTCCAGCCAGTGCGCTCTTGGCTTTCTTCCTGGTACTCATCACCCTTTGGCGTCAAAGCAATAGGTGGCGCGCAAGTTTGAGGGTTAGTAAGGCAAGAAGTGCCGAACTCACACGTCGTCGCATTGAGAGGAAAATTGATGCCGATCGCGCCGAGCAATGGTTCTCTGCGATGGAGTATCTGGATCGGTTCGCTAAATCTGCAACGAGCGGCTCCCTTGTTGAAACTGAACTTCAAACGCAGGCGCATATCGAAGAGGCTCGGCTTCGGGCGCGAATTCAATTGGACCCTTTTGTTACAGGAGGATTCGCTCAGCTAGCCATCGACCTAGTCAATGTGGCTGCGACCCATAAATGGACTCCATCGGTGACTGTCGTTGAGGCGCTCACGGATTCGCAACCAGTTTCAAGCAAGGTTCGTCGCGCGATGTCCGAAGCTTTCGCTGGGATCGAAACCGGGATGTGCCAGATAACCCTCTATCTCGATGAGGATGAAGAATGCCTAACGGTCGTTTCGTCCTGCCTGGATCTTCAAGAAGCGGCTGTCACGATTGGCAGTGGGCTGAGGGGTGGGGCAGGAGAGAGGATCCGGGCTGTATTTGACTCTGTAAATGGTGAGAGGTGGCTCGAGATTAGGAGGGCGATCTAGATTCTGTATGGAGCGGGCGACGGGAATCGAACCCGCGCTGTCAGCTTGGGAAGCTGACGTGATGCCATTTCACTACGCCCGCAAGTGGATGTATTGGGTAAGCATAGACAGAGGCGGTAAAGTCGCCAACCATGCTGCTAAGTGATCGC
>JANXZF010000098.1 GCA_025355665.1 Actinomycetes bacterium | reverse complement strand
ATGTACTAGCTTCGTTGCCAATCCTACGAGTAGATATTCTTGTCGAGTGAGTTTATGAAATGATCATGATTCAACCTCGTGTTCCAGATTGCTGTTCCCTCAGGTCTAATTTCACGACTCGATGGGTTGCCGGACACGTGCCAGGCACAGGTTTCTGTACCTTTTTCTTCGGGTTTACCAACCAGGTATTTCCCTTTCGAATCTCGCACCAGTGGATATTTAAGGGGTCTGTACGTGACGTTCACCAACGAGTTCCTCTCCCAATTGGCCTTTTGCGCAAGGTTTCTTCCATAGTTCTTTGGGTCGTGCTTAACCGAGGGAAGACCCCTATAAACGAGAATCTTGCTTAGCTTAGCTAACGGGTAGTTCAGTTTTTGAAGGTCGTTCCGCGCTGAAATAAGTTCCTGAGAAAAACGGAGTGGATCGATCAAAGATCTGTGAATTGGAATCGATTCAGCAAATAACTGTGCCGATGTAAGGTGAATATTTTGATAGTCGATGATGATTACCGTGCGAAGCAAAAAAACCCCACCAATCCCGGAGGATGGTGGGGAGCTACAAGTGAAGAGTTTCATCTTGGCTTATCTAAGTCAAGTACCTCGCCCTTTCTCCAAGGACGATCCAAACCTGTCTTTGGCCTTTCATCTGGTGACTACTCATTGAATGTGCAATCCAAACGTCTGTGCAAAAGTTGGGGCTCAATTGAAGTATTTTGTGGCGCTATTCGATCGTCCAGTAGAACCCAATCCGTGCCAACTTATCCAAAATATCGAGTTATAGTCGTGGAGCTACTACCGCAATTGGCGACTTTTGAGTACCCACTTTTAAGCGTGATGCTTTTGCCACCAATTACGTATGTCCCGTCATGTAGAGGATTGACGACAACACTCTGCGTCGGGGTCTTTTCATCTATCCAGATGATCTCAACTGACATCAAGATAGCGGCAAATGCCACGCCAGCGAGAAATCGCTTCACACTAAAAGTGTGACTGCGCGGACGTTTTAGCATTGTGAGTCGGATGTGAATCCCAATAGGATGCGTCACTGTGAGCCAAGAGACTACGAGACGAGTTCTCTTCATTGAACACGATCATGTAAGCGAAGCTGGCCCAATCTGGGAGCAGTTTTCCAAGCGCGGCTTCGAGATCACGAGATTTCACATTGTTGATGAGGCTAATTTCAATAAACCCAATGTCAATGTCGTTTGGCCAGACCTGCTCTCCTTTGATGTAGTTGTTGTGATGGGCGCACCTTGGGGGGCGTGGGAAGATGAGCGCATCGGCAACTGGTTGCTACCTGAATTAGCATTGATGAAGGCAGTTCATAACGCAGGAGTGCCCATCCTCGGAATATGTTTCGGCGGTCAGCTTATGGCCCGTGCACTGGGCGGCTCTGTCGGACGTTCAACAAAGGCCGAAGTTGGCTGGTACATGATCGACACCGACGACGATTCGTTAATCCCCAAGGGACCGTGGTTCCAATATCACTGGGACCGTTGGGTTAATCCGCCGAATGCAGTTGAAATCGCTCGTACGGATCTCGCGCCACAGGCATTTGTTATGGGTCGCACCCTCGGCCTGCAATTTCACCCAGAGATCGATCCCTACGTACTTGATCTCTGGTTGGAAATGGAAGGGGGATGTGCCGAAGTTGAAGGCGAGGGCCTGGTTATTGAGGAATTGCGTAAAGAGACTCGCGCGCAAGAACCCGAGTCAAACAAACGCGCCTGCGATCTTGTCGATCAATTTCTTGATCGGATCGCAGGCGCGCCAGTCCAACTATTCGATTAGTTAGTGACCCCTACTCAAGTGGGGTTACATACGCTCCTGAGATTCCGCCATCAACCAAGAAGTTTGAGGCTGTTATAAAGGACGAATCATCACTTGCGAGGAAGGCCACAGCCGCTGCAATCTCAGTTGCATCAGCAAAGCGTCCCATTGGTATGTGAACTAGACGGCGGGCCGCACGCTCTTTGTCCTTAGCGAAAAGTTCCATAAGCAAGGGGGTGTTGACTGGTCCAGGGGATAGGGCATTCACGCGGATGCCCTCACGTGCAAACTGAACACCGAGCTCGCGGGTCATGGAGAGAACTCCGCCCTTTGATGCCGTGTAGGCAATTTGTGATGTGGCAGCGCCCATCGTTGCTACGAACGAGGCTGTGTTGATGATCGAACCTTTACCGGCCTTTTGCATGTAAGGAATTACGTATTTGCAGCAGAGGAAGACGCTGGTGAGGTTGACCTTGTTAACGCGGTCCCATGCATCAAGACCGGTTGTCAGGATCGAGTCATCATCAGGAGGTGAAATTCCTGCGTTGTTAAATGCGATATCGATGCGGCCGTAGGTGTCGAATGCAACCTTATACATGTTCTCGACATCGGCTGTCTCGGTCACATTGGCCTTGACGAAAATGCCGCCAACTTCCTTTGCAGCTGCTTCACCAGATTCAGGGTTCATATCTACGATGACGACTTTGGCGCCCTCACTTGCAAATCGCTTTGCCGTGGCTAAGCCGATACCGCTTCCGCCGCCGGTAATTGTGGCGACGCGACCTTCTAGACGTTTTGACATATTTTTTTGAGCTCCTAGTCGTTGGAAATGAAGACGTTCTTAACTTCGGTAAATGAATCTAGTGCGTCTGGGCCCAGCTCTCGTCCGAGTCCAGATTGCTTAAACCCGCCAAAAGGCGTCCAGTACCGAACGGAGGAGTGCGAGTTAACCGAAAGGTTGCCCGTCTCCACTCCGCGAGAGACGCGCAATGCACGCCCGATATCGCGGGTCCAAATCGATCCTGAAAGTCCGTATTCGCTGTCATTGGCCATCGAGATTGCTTCGGCCTCGTCTTCAAATGTCATTACTGACACGACGGGACCGAAGACTTCTTCGCGCCAAGAACGAGCTTGGGTGTTCTTTGGAAGAAGAACCGTTGGCGCCATCCAATATCCAGGCCCGCTTGGCGCGGATCCGGTGAATGCAACAGGCTCGTCCAAGAATGTCTGCACGACGTCGTATTGTTTGCGCGAAATAAGCGGTCCCATTTCAGCAGTTGCCAATGAAGGATCTTCAACTCGGAATTTCTTGATTGCAGACTCGAAGTGCTCCATGAATGTATCGAAGGCACTCTTTTGAATCAGGATTCGAGAGCGTGCGCAGCAATCTTGACCTGCATTGTCCAAGAACGATCCTGGAGCCGCGGCCGCCGCTTTTTCGATATCCGCATCGGCAAAGATGATGTTGGAGGACTTGCCACCGAGTTCGAGGGTTACTCGCTTAACTTGGTCGGCGCATCCGGCCATGATTCCCTTGCCAACTTGTGTCGACCCGGTGAATACAACCTTGCGTACGGCAGGGTGGGTTACAAAGCGCGCACCGACGATGCTTCCCTTGCCGGGAAGGACGTTGAATACACCCGATGGAATTCCTGCAAGGAGTGCAAGTTCGCCGATGCGCATCGCTGTTAATGGCGTGTATTCGGCGGGCTTGAGAACTACGGTGTTGCCTGCTGCAAGGGCAGGGGCAAAACCCCAACCGGCAATTGGCATCGGGAAGTTCCACGGCACGATGACGGCGACAACTCCCAATGGCTCCTTGAATGTGACATCTATTCCACCCGCGACTGGGATCTGACGACCGAAGAGGCGCTCAGGTGCAGCCGAGTAATACGTCAGAACATTGACGACGTTATCAACTTCCCACAAAGCGTTGCCGCGTGTGTGACCCGAGTTTGCGATTTCTAGTTGTGCCAACTCTTCCTTGTGGTCAGCGATGACATCGGCAAAGCGCCGCAACATCTTCGCGCGCTCACCGGGTGCGACATGGCGCCACGTCTCGAAAGCCTTTGCCGCCCTTGCAATGACAGCGTCTGTGCCTTCGAGATCAAGATGCTCAATCGTTTGTACTAGTTTCTCTGTTGCTGGATTTATTACGTCATACGTATGTGACACGAAATCAAGACCTTTCGAAGTTACGGAAGAGTTCCCAGTTGGTTACTGCCTTGCCGTAGGCGGCCATTTCCACTTCGGCATAGTTTGCGTAGTGGGCTTGAACATCGGCTCCAAAGGTCTGCCTGACCCATGAACTCTCTGACCAAAGTTTCTGCGCTTCGAGCATACTCGAGGGAACGCGGGCTGAATCTGAGGCATAGGCGTTGCCTTCGAAGATGGGCTCGAGGGTCAGCTTGTTCTTAATTCCGTCCAAGCCTGCGGCAATAATGCCTGCAACAGCGAGGTAAGGATTGACGTCGCCTCCAGGCACGCGGTTTTCCAGGCGAAGGCCTTGCCCGTGGCCGACCAAGCGCAGCGCGCATGTTCGGTTGTCGCGACCCCAACGAATTGCGGTCGGGGCGAAGGATCCTGGGACATATCGCTTGTAGGAGTTGATGTTTGGGGCGAACATCAAGGAAAGCTCGCGAAGGTGCATGATCTGTCCGGCGATGAAGTAGCGTCCGATATCACTCAAGCCTTCAGGCTTGGAATCATCGGTCATGACGAGCTCGTCGTTGAGCCCGCGGAAGGAGCAATGGATGTGTGAGGAGTTGCCCTCTTTCTCATTTGGCTTGGCCATGAACGTCAACGCGTAACCGGCAGCGGCTGAAATTTCCTTCGCGCCGTTCTTGTAAATCACGTGGTTGTCGCAGTTGCTCAAGGCATCTGAATACCTAAATGCAATTTCATGCTGGCCGAAATTGCATTCGCCCTTGACCGACTCGACCATCATGTTCGCTCCGGCCATGCCCAAGCGAATTGCACGCAGCAATGGCTCCACGCGTGCGCCACCCATGAGGGAGTAGTCGACGTTGTATTGGTTGGCAGG
The DNA here is from genome assembly GCA_025355665.1 of Actinomycetes bacterium. Lineage (GTDB taxonomy): Bacteria > Actinomycetota > Actinomycetes > Nanopelagicales > Nanopelagicaceae > QYPT01. The sequence continues at coordinate 3,702 of JANXZF010000098.1, read as the reverse complement.
AGTTAGTCCGATGTAGTGCTTATTCCATGCATCCTCATACGAGTTGTTGAAGAGAACGAATTCGAGTTCGGTTCCGACATAAGGAACCATTCCTGCATCGGCAAGAGCTTTTACTTGCTTACGCAAAATCTGACGAGGGGAGGCGACGACGTCTTTTCCGTCAAGCCACTTCACATCTGCCAAGACCATGGCCGCACCTGGTTGCCAAGGAACGTAACGCAATGTGGACATGTCTGGCTCCATGACGAAGTCGCTGTAACCGCGCTCCCATGAAGACATCTCGTAACCGCCCACCGTGTTCATGTCCATGTCAACTGCTAGGAGGTAGTTACATCCTTCAGTTCCGTGCGCGAGGGTGTCGTTAAGAAAATGCTCTCCGTGAATTCTCTTACCTACTAATCGTCCTTGCATGTCGGTGATGGCAACAATCACTGTGTCGATTTTGCCGGATTTAATATCGCTTTTTAGTGTTTCTACGCTGAGTGATGACATGAGCGCAAGTATTCCATTTCCCTTTGAAAAGACAACCCCTACATATAGTAGGGCGACCACTACATATAGTGGCTAATGCATAATCAAAAACCCCGCTGCATATGCAACGGGGTTTTTGATTACGACTTCGTTATTTATGCATTTATCAAGGTGCGTCGATGGTACGGATAGGTCCTTTGAACCAATTCTTTACCGAGAGGTGCCACCAAATCCACAGGATAATCAAAACTCCAAATGTGAGAATTGGCGCGTAGTTCACCATCGTCCAAGTGAAGGCTTTATTACCTGGAACACCTGATGGAGCGAAGGGGAGAATAAAGTAGACGGAGATGACCGCAATTTCAGCGACTGCGACCAAGTTCATCCACTTGTACTTGCTTCCCAGCGTCCACTCACCCGGCACGAACTTGTCGCCCATCTTCCAGCGTTGCCAGATTGGAATCAAGAACGCGAGGTAGAGACCGATAACGGCGATCGATACAACTGCAAGGAACGCTGTGGGTTGGCCACTGGAGCTCTTCCAGAGTGCAGGAAGTGTGATGATGACGGCGATGACAGAAGAGATAAGAACCGCGTTAGTTGGTACACGATGTTGATTAACTTTCTTCCAGTATCTGTTTCCAGGTACGGCACCGTCACGAGAGAACGCGAACATCATTCGAGAACATGAAGTCAAGCACGCTGCCACGCAGAAGATCTGCCCGGCGGTGGTAATGACCATGATCAACTTGAACAATTTTCCGTCGCCAAGAGCGTTGACGAGCAAGGTAAATATCGATCCTTGTCCGTAAGGGTTGATCTTGGGATCGGCCGAGTTGATGATGTCTGGCTTTGCAGCGTAGAGGAACGCCATAAGCAAGATGTAGCCACCGATTGCCGAGTAGAGAATTGACTGCCAGATTCCGCGAGCCGCGGTTAGGTGTGCACCTTGCGTTTCTTCGGAAAGGTGGGCAGAGGCGTCAAAACCGGTGATCGTGTACTGCGTAAGCAAGAAGCCAAGAGGCAGAACGTAGATCCAGTATGAGCCCTGACCGAAACCGGAGTTGTTGATTCTAGTTGAGAACATCCAATTCAATGATTGGTGATGGCTTGGAGCGAAAACCAATATGCCAATTACGGTAGCGGCGCCGAATACGTGCCACCAGACCGAGACGTTGTTGATCACCGCAAGTAGGTGTCCGCCGAAAATATTCACCAATGTAACAATGAGCATCAATATGAAGAAGAGGACGAACTGCTGATTAAGTAGATTGCCTTTCATGAAGCCCGTTGCGTACGATGGCGAAATCGCACCGATCAATACGTTAAGGAAGCTTGCAGCGCCATAACCGACGGAAGCGGTTACTGCGACTAAGCCAATGAGGTTCAACCAACCGGTGTAGAACCCGGCCTTTGCTCCACCTAACTTGGATGCCCACCAGTAAATACCGCCTGAAGTTGGGTACGCGGATGCGAGTTCGGCCATACACAAGCCAATAATCAAAATAAACGCAGAGATGAACGGCCAGCCCAGTGAAATTGCAATCGGACCGCCGTTGTTCCAGCCTTGGTAGAACGTTGTGAAGCAACCTGAAAGTATCGAAATAATTGAGAACGAAATCGCGAAGTTAGAAAATCCGCTCCAACTTCGATTGAGCTCCTGTTTATATCCGAGAGCAGCTAATCGACGTTCATCATCTGTTTGGTTCGGCAAGATATCCTCCTAGAGCCGTTTTCACCCGTGTCCGTATGGACCGAAGTAGATTTATTGGTCGGCGAGGGGGCACCGAACCGAGTTTCTAGGCACAGTGTGCTACTAACGCTGTAATTTGTCTCACAAATCCCAGACAAATATTTGAACGTGTCGGGAGGGAGAGTTAGCCCCGGTATGCATACTCATCGGTAGTTCATTGAGCCGTCATCCCACCGTCGGCTGAAATTATTGAACCGGTAATGAAGGAGGCTTCATCCGATGCCAAGAAAAGTACTAAATGGGCGATTTCTCTTGGTGTGCCAGGGCGACCAATCGGCTGGAAACTGGAAATGGTGGAGTACACGTGTTCCAAGCCGCCCAACATTGACGCATGTGCATAATTTATTGGGGTATCTACCCAACCTGGACATATTGCATTGCAGCGGATTCCTGTTTTGGCGTAATCCAATGCAATTCCGCGGGTCAACATCACGATCGCACCTTTTGAGGCTGAATAAACGCTCAAATAGGGTTCAGAGACCAGACCATTGACACTGGACATATTTATGATAGAGCCACGCCCGCTCTTAATCATGTTCGGTATCACCGCACGGGTCAGATAGATCGCACCTTTGACATTTACATTTAGGGTCTTATCAATTATTTCATTTGTAATTTCATGGAAAACGCTGGGCATGTTTACGCCGGCGTTATTTACCAGGACATCGATGCTGCCGTACTTTTCGATGGTGTCGGCGACTATGGAATCGCATTGATCTGCTTTGGAAATATCGATTACGAATGAACTTGCGATGCCACCGGCGGCGGAAATTTTCGCCACCGTCGCCTCGGCAGTCGCGGAATTTATGTCCCCGCAAACTACTTTTGCACCTTCTTCCGCAAGTCGAATTGCGCTGGCCTCTCCAATCCCTGAGCCTGCCCCCGTTACTATGCAGACCTTATTCTGAACTCTGCCGGTCATGATTGCTCCTTAGCTCTCGAGTCACTCTGACTTAAAAAGTATGGTCCTAGCGGAGCGAATTTGTAAGGGCATGCGCCTTGCAAGGCCCTCGCGGTAGTATTGGAAATCCAAGATCACCTGGGAGGGGTCAGCGCTAAATGTGTCGCTTAATGGGGTTCGTGTCTCACGAGAAAACCACTTTTCCTAAAATGGCAGGCCCTGGATTCAATGACTTCGTCGCACTCTCTTCAATCCATTGCGATGGTTGGGGAGTCTCAACTATCGACCACGATGAAGAGAAGGCGCATCTGGTACGAGCCGCCGAGATGGCCCACAGCAGTTCTCAGTTCGATTCGGCCATAGCCAACGCCAATTCGGACGGGGGATTGCTCCACCTTCGATGGGCGACTAAGGGTCTGCCCGTAAGTGAGAACAATTCCCATCCCTTCGTTTATGAGGACTTCACCTTCATTCACAACGGGGCGATTTATCCTCCAAGCGCCATCGATGAATACATTGACAAAGAGTTCTCATGGATGATTACAGGTGATACGGATAGCGAGCGTTATTTCTATCT
>JANXZF010000096.1 GCA_025355665.1 Actinomycetes bacterium | reverse complement strand
CAAATACGTCTTCCACTGGCCTGTCTCTTCTTGCCGCCACAGTCGACGTCTTCGGAAACTCTCAGTGGGAGAATTACTGGAAGGCGCTTAAGAAGAATCAAGTCAAGGTGGACAACGGCTGGGAAGCGGCCTACTACACAGATTTTTCGGGTTCCAGCGGAAAAGGTGCATATCCGATCGTCTTAAGCTACGCATCCTCCCCTGCCGATGAAGTTCGCGCCGATGGTCAATCACAGACCGCGAGTATTTTGGACGGATGCTTCCGCCAGACTGAATATGCAGGAGTGCTGAAGAACGCAAAGAATCGCGAGGGTGCTGCAGCGGTAGTCAAATACCTCCTGAGTTCGAAGTTCCAACAGAGCTTCCCTGAGGCGATGTACATGTACCCAAGCGTTGTTGGCACGCCGATTCCGGCCAAATGGAGCCAATTCACTGAAATTGCACCACACACCTATGGTGACAAACTCGACTTCAACGCCAACCGCAAAACTTGGCTAGCAAAGTGGTCAGCCATCTTTGAATAGAAATCGAAGCCAAGCGGCCCTTTGGGCAGCGCCTGTAGTTTTCTTTGCGGTGCTGTTCTACTGGCCGCTTGGCAAGATTTTATCGATCGGCTTTGCCGGTGATTGGTTCAATAGAATTACCACTCATCGAATCGCAGGAATATTCTGGTTCACAATTTGGCAGGCTGCACTCTCTGCAGCGATCTGCCTGCTATTTGGAATACCCGGCGCATATGTGCTTTATCATCGACGTTTTCGAGGGCAGAAGTTCATACGCTCTCTTATTACCGTTCCTTTCATGTTGCCAACCATCGTCGTGGCCATCGGTTTCACCGCCTTCAAGAAACTGCCGTTTATCTCATCACTTTTATTTGGAAGCTCAAATACTTCGATAATCATTTGTGCCAACGTGTTCATGAACTATTCGCTTGTAGTGCGAATAGTTGGCGGCGTTTGGACGACATTCGATTCAGGAATTGAAGACGCCGCAGCGTTGGACGGCGCAGGTCGATTTCGCACACTCATAAGCGTCACGCTGCCTCAACTTGCACAATCGGTCGCTTCCGCCGGCGCTCTGATTTTTCTGTACTGTGCAGCCAATTTCGGACTTGTTCTTGTCTTGGGCGGGGCGACCACGAAGACAATTGAAACAGAGATCTATCTCTCGACGACGCAGTACCTAGATCTTTCCAAAGCTGCAGGGCTTGTACTCATTCAAACATTACTCACCGTCATTGCCTATATCATCGCTCAGCGACTTTCAAAAGGCCCGGTTGGATTTTTCACTTCCACTTCCCTCGAACCTAAAGTGCATGTCGATAGGCGCGATGCTCCCGCAGTGATTATTACGACCTTTTTCATCGGTAGCCTGATCGTTCTCCCTCTATGCGCTGTCCTCTTTAAATCTTTTCAGGTCGGTTCGAGTATTGGCATGTCGAATTATGCGAACCTTGGCAGCCATGGAGCGCGAGATGTCCTCAGCATTTCAGTCGGTCAGGCTGCGATCAATACCGTCAGAAACGCAATCATCACCACCATTTTGAGCATTGGGATAGGCATTGTTTCAAGCTATCTCCTTTCGCGAAAAAAACAAAAGAGCAAATCGCGATTCTTTCAGCATGGCATGGATATTCTGTTTCAAATGCCAGTTGGTGTTTCAAGCGTGGTTTTAGGTTTTGGATATCTCATTAGTTTCAATTCGGATTTATTTCCTCTCCGTTCAAGTTGGCTGGTAACTCCCCTTGCGCAATCGCTGCTTTGCATTCCTCTGATAATAAGAATGGTTTATCCAGCCATAAATTCGATCGACAGCGATTTGCTCGAAAGCGCGCAGACTGAGTCAGCAAGCCCAAGTCAGATATGGTGGCAGATCGAAGCGCCAATCATCCGCGGAACAATACTGATAGCAACTGGATATGCAACAATCATTGCAATTGGAGAGTTCGGTGCTGCGAATTTTTTGGCGTACGGAGATCAGGGGACTTTGCCGACCGTGCTATACCAGCTAATCTCTCGACCGGGCGCTCAGAATTATGGGATGGCAATGGCTTCTAGCGCCTTATTAATCACGGTAGCCCTATTAATTGTCTCTGTGACCCATTTTTTTGAACGAAAGAACACTGTTTGAAATTGGTATTTGGCGATAGTAGCAATTGCGAATTGACGGCAACTATTAAGACTGGACGAATTTTGGTAATGTTCCCCTCAGTCGACCCCATCGCCATCAATCATGGTAATTTCCAGAAAGTCTCATAAGAAAGGTACTTTCCAATGAAGAAAAGAATTCTCATCGGGACGGTTATTGCATCACTCACCGCCGCGATTGCCCTAACCACCTCCTCTCAGGTAGCCACTGCCGCTGCATCGTGCACCCCTGGTGCTTTGAACACTCTAACCAAGGGGACATTAACCATCGGCACAGACGATCCTGCTTACAGTCCGTGGTTTGATAGCAACACTCCTTCCAACGGCAAAGGATTTGAATCTGCTGTTGCCTACGCAGTCGCAAAACAATTGGGATACCCAAAAGCCAACGTCAAATGGGTCAAGGCTTCCTTCAACTCGGTAATTCAACCAGGCAAGAAATCCTTTGACTTTGACATCAATGAAGTTTCAATTACCCCAGAACGTGCCAAGGCCGTGGATTTCTCAACCGGTTATTACGACGTTGCACAGGCAGTCGTAACGATAAAGACCTCGAAGATCGCTAAGGCGAAATCAATCAAGGATCTTGCGAATGCCAAGCTTGGCGCAGCCGTGGGTACGACTTCGTACACAACAATCACGGATCTAATCAAGCCTTCAGTTAAGGCCTCTGTATACGACACCAACGATGTGGCAACCCAGGCACTTATCAATGGTCAAATTGATGGTCTGGTCCTAGATCTGCCGACCGCCTTCTATGTTGCAAATGCTGCATTGAAGAACGGGTTGATCGTCGGTCAATTCGCACCAAAGACCGGAAGCGAGCAGTTCGGATTGGTCCTATCAAAGGGAAGCAGCCTCACGGGGTGCGTCTCCAAGGCCGTTGATACCCTTCGTACCAAAGGAACATTCAAGGCGATCACTAAGGCATGGATCTCAAGTTCTGCTGGGGCGCCAGTTCTTAAGTAATTAGCGAACGATACGGGGGCCCGATGTCATACCGTCCTTCAGAGTTGCGCCTGCAACGTGAAGCGGCAAGACACCGGGCCTCCCGTCGTTCCACCCTTATCGCGGTAACCAGCACCTTAGTAATTGGCATAATTCTGACCATCGTTGTCGCAGGTGCTCCTGGATTTGATCGGGTTCGCCAGTCATTTTTTAATTTTCATTACGCGCGAACGGCTTTCCCTCACG
>JANXZF010000090.1 GCA_025355665.1 Actinomycetes bacterium | reverse complement strand
CCATCGGCGATGCATTCTCTGGTGACGATGACCTTGGCAACGTCGGTTCGGCTTGGCACGTCGTACATGACCGAAAGCAGGACGGATTCCATAATCGCACGAAGGCCCCGAGCACCGGTGCCCCTCAAAAGGGCTAGTTCTGCGATTGCATCAAGGGATTCAGTTGTGAATTCGAGTTCCACATCATCTAAATCGAAAAGACGAACATATTGCTTGACCAGAGCATTTTTTGGCTCGGTGAGAATTTGCATCAGAGCGGTCTTATCGAGTCGCTCGACGCTAGTGACGATCGGCAAACGTCCAATGAATTCGGGGATCATCCCGAATTTCAAGAGATCCTCAGGCATCACGTCGGCGAAGACATCTTGCTTGTCGCGAGCGGCTTCGGTTTGCAGAACGGCATTGAACCCGACCCCGGCCGAACCCTTTCGTCCTTCAATAATCTTCTCAAGGCCCGCAAAGGCACCGCCGACGATGAAGAGAACATTCGTCGTATCGATTTGAATGAATTCTTGGTGAGGGTGCTTTCGGCCCCCCTGAGGTGGCACGGAAGCAACAGTGCCTTCGAGGATCTTCAAAAGTGCCTGTTGAACTCCCTCGCCCGAAACGTCACGAGTAATTGATGGGTTTTCCGATTTACGGGCAACTTTGTCTATTTCATCGATATAGATGATTCCGGTCTCTGCCTTCTTTACATCGTAATCGGCAGCCTGAATAAGTTTGAGCAAAATATTTTCCACGTCTTCGCCGACGTACCCGGCCTCAGTTAACGCCGTCGCATCTGCAATCGCAAATGGAACATTAAGCATGCGTGCAAGAGTTTGTGCCAGGAGAGTCTTTCCACATCCTGTTGGACCTAACAGCAAAATATTGCTCTTTGATAACTCAACTGAATCTTCGCGTTTTGTATCACCACTTTGCACGCGCTTGTAATGGTTGTATACCGCAACGGAAAGTGATTTCTTAGCTCGGTCTTGGCCAATTACGTACTGATCCAAGAATTCATAAATCTCGGTGGGCTTAGGAAGTTCTTGCAGGCCGAGTGAGTTAGCTTCAGTAAGTTCCTCGACGATGATTTCATTGCAAAGATCAATGCACTCGTCACAAATGTAAACGCCAGGGCCAGCTATAAGTTTCTTGACTTGCTTCTGCGTCTTTCCGCAGAAGGAACACTTCAGCAGGTCGCTAGTTTCGCCGATGCGCGTCATGAGACTCCTTCACGCCCGGGTGCAGGGAAGTTGGGCACGAGCCAAGGGTATGTTCAGCGGTTGATATTTGGCGGGCCAATTAGCCGTATGCCTGTTCGCCCTAAGAAGAATTTGTACTCCGAATCGGAGATTTCAAATCTTTGACGCCTGGGACTAGCAATACGAGCCCGCACACCAGAAGATGGAAACCGATGGCCGCGAGGAGAAAGGGTCTCTCCCCGAAGGCGTGTGTAACAGGACCGACCAACGCCATTCCCAATGGCATCAAACCGACCGAACCCATGTAGTCCACGCTGAACACACGTCCCTGTAATTCTTGCGGGATCTCGCGCTGAATGGATGATGCCCAGTACGCCTCCCACGGTCCAATCGAGATACCTGCAATTAAATAGCCAACAATGATGATTGTTTTAGAAGCTGGAAAAGCCAAGACCAACGGAGCTAATACGAAAAATCCCCAAATGACTACTGCTACAAGCCCTGGATGCTTTGCACGAACGCGCATTGCGATGAGCGCTGAGATGGATCCACCAATGCTGAACATCGCCGCCGCCGCCGCAAAGACTGTGTTGGTGTGAAATTCGCGCCGTGTAATTACGGGCAGCAGAACGTTCTCGCTTGCTAGCACAACCATCATCTGCAGAGTCGACATTGCAATGCACGCCGCGACCCATGGGGTGTGCCAAACCGTTTTGAGGCCCTCATGCAGATCTGTTACGAACGATGGACGTAAGTCGATGACCGCGCGGGGTTTCTCGTCAATCTTCATAAGCAAGAAAGTGCCAGCCACGAAAAAAGCGGCGGTGATAATAAAAGTCATCCTGCCGCCGATTAAGGCCACGGAAAATCCCCCGACTCCCGGCCCAACCACTTGCGCAGTTCGCACGCCAATACTTCGCAGAACATTTCCCGCAGGCAATTTCTCTGGTGGCAGAACGCTTGGCAATATTGCACCCGATGCAGGAAAGCCAAATGCTTCTCCAGCGCCCATTGCAAACACCAACGCCGCTAGACCCCAAGCAGGAACCGATGGCGTTGATACGAAAATTAATCCAATCATGAGAATTGCACGATAAATATCGGCACCAATCATGACCATCTTTCGCGGAAGGCGATCCGCCCACACGCCACCCGCCGGCGCCAATAGCACTGACGACAACACGCGGGAAGCAAGGATTAGTCCGAGAGTTGTTGTAGTGCCACCAGCATCAAGAACAGTTACCGCCAACGCGATTGGAAAAGCGGATGCACCAATCGTTACAAGCAGATTTGAAATCCAGAGATTCCGATAGTCCTTATAGGAAAAGAGGTTGCCAGGCGCCAGCAATGCCATAAACGCCTTCTCCTGACCGAACTAAGTGGATGCCCTTAGTGTGTCGGCTTTGCCTTACGGCTGGCAAGTACTTGATCGATCAAACCATATTCAACAGCTTCGGCAGCAGTCAGAATCTTGTCTCGCTCAATGTCCTGACCAATTTGCTCTGGCGTTCGTGTGGAGTGACGTGCAATTAATTCTTCTAGCAATGTGCGCATGCGTGCGATTTCTCGCGCTTGAATTTCAATATCCGAAGCCTGCCCGCCTCCTTCACTTGAAGGTTGATGAATCAAGATGCGTGAGTGTTCGAGAGCCATTCGCTTGCCTTTCGCGCCCCCCGCAAGGAGGACAGCCGCTGCAGATGCTGCTTGTCCAAGACAGATGGTCATAACGTCAGGTCGCACGAATTGCATCGTGTCGTAGATGGCAGTCAACGCAGTGAAAGATCCGCCCGGCGAGTTGATGTACACCATGATGTCGCGATCAGGATCCATGGATTCAAGAGTTAGCAATTGTGCCATGACATCGTTAGCAACGGTGTCATCGATTGCCTGGCCCAAGAAAATTATGCGCTCTTCAAAAAGTTTTGTGTAAGGGTCTAAGCGCTTGTAACCGTAACTCGTGCGCTCTTCAATTGTAGGAAGGACGTAGCGGTTGGTGATCTCATTCACTCGATCGAATTCCATTCTCACGCTGTGCCTCCCCGACCTGATACCTGAACTGCTGACCGAACGACATGATCGACAAAGCCATATTCCTTTGCCTCATCGGCAGTAAACCAACGGTCGCGGTCAGAATCGCTCGTAATTGTTTCAAGAGATTGTCCGGTGTGGAAGGCAATGAGTTCTGCCATCTTCTTTTTGGTGAAGCCGATTTGCTCGGCCTGAATCTTGATGTCAGTGGCTGTTCCGCCGATCCCGCTGGATGGCTGGTGCATCATGATGCGGGCATGCGGTGTCGCGTAGCGCTTTCCGGCAGCTCCCGCGCAAAGTAGGAACTGACCCATGGAAGCCGCAAGACCCATTCCTACGGTTGCAACGTCATTGTTCACGTATTGCATGGTGTCGTAGATGGCCATACCGGCCGTTACCGAGCCACCTGGAGAGTTGATGTAAAGATAAATGTCCTTCTCAGGATCTTCGGCCGCAAGAAGAAGAATCTGCGCGCAGATCGCGTTAGCCATCGAATCTTCCACCACTGAACCGAGGAAGATGATGCGCTCTTTGAGCAAACGGTTGTAAACCTGATCATCTAGTCCACCGGAACCAGATTGCGGCGCACGAGAGATAATCTCGGCCGCGGGCAAGTTCGTGCTAATTAAATCCACGTAACATCCTCCTCATTGAAACTACCTGTATTGACCCTAACAACCCCTACGGCCAAATGCTTCCCGATTCGACTCCTTAAGCGTGGATGTTCGCTTATAGCGGAGAGGTTATTCCTCGGTGAGTGCAGGCTGTGGTCGAAGTGCCTCGAGGTCGACGGTGTTGCCAGAAGCATCATTGACTGTCACGCGACTTAGAACTCCTGCGAGCGCCTTGGCTCGAGCCACTTCGACCACCAATTGGCTGATCTGCCCCGCCTTGGAAAGTTCCTGAGCAAATTGCTCGGGTGCCATTCCGTAGCGCGATGAGGTACGAACCAAATACTCGGTCAATTCAATCTCAGTTACTTCGACTGATTCGGCCTTGACCACTGCATCGAGCAGGAAATCTGATTTCAGAGAAGAACGAACTTGTTCTTCAACCTCGGCGCGGTGAACGGCATCTTCCATCCGATTCTCGCCTTGAAGATGGTCGTTGACCTCCGCGGTGATAAATTCTTCTGGCACTGGAATTTCAATATCGGCAAGAAGTTTCTCGACGAGACGATCGCGCGCCTGAGCTCCTTGTTCAAGTTTCTTGACTCGTCCTAAACGTTCACTGAAATCTGCCCGAAGCTCGGCCAAGGTATCGAATTCACTTGCGAGGGCTGCAAATGCATCATCAAGTGGTGGAAGTTCGCGTTCCTTCACGGCCTGAACGCTGACTTCGACTTCACCTTTATTGCCGTCTTCCATTCCGACCAACTGAGTTTCGAAAACTTTGACTTCTCCGGCCTTCAGGCCGACGAGAGCGTCATCCAAACCATCAATCATGCGGTTCGAACCTACTTCGTATGACATTCCAGAGGCAGTGCCGCCTTCCACTTCATCTCCATCGATTCGGGCGACCAGATCGATGGTAACGAAGTCACCAGTGGCAACGGTGCGTTCTACGGTGTTGAGAGTGCCGAATCGGACTCGGAGGGCTTCAACTTGCTCGTCGATGTCGGCGTCTGTCACATCGGAATCATCGACATTTATAGTCAGCGAGGAAAAGTCTGGAAGGACAATATCTGGTCGGACGTTAACCTCAACGGTAAAGGACAACTTCTCTTTGTCTACGAATTCCTTGATGTCGACTTCCGGGCGACCAAGAACGAGGACGTCGTGTTCACGTGCAGCCTGCGAATAGAAATCTGGCAGAGCAAGGTTGATTGCCTCATCCAAGACCGTGCCACGACCCACGCGCTGATCGATCATCGCAGGTGGAACCTTGCCCTTACGGAACCCAGGAACGTTAATCTGCGATGCTATTTTTTTGTATGCCTCACCGAGGTGACCTGACATTTCGTCAAATGTCACATCAACGGTGAGCCTTACACGGGTTGGAGATAACGTCTCGACCGTGCTTTTCACGTGGAACTCCTTGCTTAGGCGTTTGGATTCATTGACTTAAACACTGGTCGGGGCGAGAGGATTCGAACCTCCGGTCTCCTGCTCCCAAAGCAGGCGCGCTAGCCACTACGCTACGCCCCGCGGCGCAATTGGAGAGTCTAGAGGAGAAATTACCTTCCTCTTACCGTTCCCGATATCGTTAGCCCCTGTTATAGAGCATTCACGCTCCAAAACACCTTTGCGGGTGTAGCTCAATGGTAGAGCCCCAGCCTTCCAAGCTGGCCATGCCGGTTCGATCCCGGTCACCCGCTCCACCGCAAGTGTCTAACCGATGAATTCCGATCAACTCACGAAATATGACCAGTTGTTTTCCTCTTGTTAATGGTTAAAGTCACTAAAATTTCGGTCATATAGCTGATGTCCACAAGACGCCCTCGACAGAAGGAGAGTTGTTTACATGAGAATTTCAACGCCTACCGCCAGATTGCTAATTCCGCTTATCGCACTCTCATTTGCCACTGCGATGGCACCGGCGGTTGCCGATTCCTCAAACGGAGACAGTCAAGGTGGCGTCATCTATAACAGTGTTCTCACTCCACTGCCTGGCAACTTGCCAAGCCAGCCATTCGAAGCGCAAGCCGTGAGCGAATTCGGAAACGCCGTCAATTTCCCTTCAGGTGCGAATCACACCCTTACAAAAGTTGTCGTCACCATGAGCAGTTGGGGATGCGCTTCTGGCAGTTGGTATTTGAAAACGTGCAGCACGCCTGAAGATTCTTCTTTCTCGCTGCCGATCACTCTAAACGTCTACGGACCAAGCACCGATGGCATCAATCCCGGATCCAAAATTTCAAGCTTCACTAATAATTTCAACATAAAGTACCGTCCATCAGCCAGCGCTCAATGCACGGGAACCGATGCTGGGAAGTGGTACAACAAATCTTCCAAGACTTGCTTCAACGGTTTGGCGCAAAACATCACTTTCAATGTGAAGAACGTAAAAGTCGGAAGTAGCGCAATCTTTGGAATCGCGTACAACACCACTCATTACGGGTACGCTCCAATTGGACAGAGCGCCGCATGCTTCTCCACTCCTCAGGGTTGCGGATATGACTCACTCAATATCGCGCTGACGCAAGACCCAACTGACGTCAGTGTCGGTACAAGTGTTGTTCCCGGCAAAGTATGGCTCGCTTCAACCGGAGCCGGCACATACGCCGACAATGGCGCCGCGGGACTTGGAACATTCCGCATCGACTCTCCAAATGTTGCACCTTGGTGGGGCGTAAACGCTCCATATAGCGCTGCACCTTGGTACGTTCCAGCGATCAAGGTTTTTGCTAGCAATGCTGGCAATGGCGACAATGAGTCGGAGTCAAAATCTCCTTCGGCTCATTCATCCGATAATTCAAATACGGGAAAGCAAGGAATCAAGAAGGACTAACTTCTCGATTCATGATCAGCGAGAATCCATGCGGCAAAACTCGCAGTCAAAGCGCTGATCATTGCGATCCCAAAAACGATGAGCACTGCGGCAACTACACGACCCTCTGTCGTAATCGGATATACGTCGCCATAGCCAATCGTTGTAACGGTGACCAACGCCCACCACAGTGCGTCACTTGGTGTCGTTATGTGACTGCCCGGAGCAAATCGTTCGATCTCCAGAACAGCCGCGCCCATGATGAGAATCATCAGGATTGTGGTCACACCAATGAGAATTGGAATCGACTTGATGTAAGCGGTCTTGTTTCTAAAACTCGCCTTACTAGTGAAGAGCAATGCTCGCAAACCCCTTAGGGGTCGGAAAAACGGGACAACTACTAAAAACAATTCCACAAAATGTGTAGAGAAGAATTTTTTCCTCTTCGACGCCAAATAGAACTGAATCAGATAATCCAAGAGAAATAGCGCCCAAATGACATAGTTACTCCAACGAAATATTTCTACCCAAAGGTGTTTCATGGGATAGAAATAAATTGGGACGACGTAAGTGAATGTGTAGAGAAGGCTTAATACCAATGTCGGCGATGCCATCCGCTCTCGCCATCGAGCTGCTCTCATGTGTGGATCGTTAGTCCCTCATTCGCAAATCTTTACTCGGGTCGCTAGGGCAGCAACAACCTTTATCGAGTTTCACACGGCCAGTGATTCCGCCGTAGGCCAGCACTGCCATGAAGATGAAAGCGCTCGCTCCGATCAGATAGACAAACACGACGACCTCCTCTGGATGAGGACTAGCACTCACTCTCCGGAGTGCCTGTCCTTGAGATCACATTACGCTCGTGACTCAGAAACAGCCACTATCAATAGACTTTTGAGCAGTTGCACGGACAATGTACAAGAGTCGATCGGAGAGATTGAAATGGCTCATGATTCAGGAAGTTCGATTACGGGCACGGGACCACGCGTTGATTATGCGCGACGGCCGATGCTGGTCTTCTGGGAAACAACCCGCGCATGCCTATTGGCCTGCAAACACTGCCGAGCCAGTGCGACGGCCCAAGCCTTGCCCGGCGAATTATCCACAGTTGAAGGCAAGGAATTCATCGACCAAGTTGCCGGATTTGGTCGCCCCTATCCAATTTTGGTTTTAACCGGCGGCGATTGTCTGATGCGGCCCGATATTTTCGAATTGGTCGACTACGCAACAAGTTTAGGAATTCCAGTCGCTCTCTCTCCATCCGTAACTCCAATGCTCACTCCCGAGATGATCACCCGGATAGTTGAAAGTGGAGTCAAAGCGGTGTCGATCAGTCTTGACGGGGCCTTGGCCGATACGCATGAAGGTGTACGAGGAATTCCAGGACACTTCGACAAGACGGTTGAAGCAATCCGAGCATTAAGTGGCGCGGGACTAACCGTGCAAATTAACACTACGGTGATGCGCGCTAACGTCGATGAATTGGCAGACATCGCGCAAATCGTCAAAGAGGCGGGTGCTCATATTTGGGAGGTCTTCTTCCTCGTACAAATGGGACGGGGCGAAGCCACAGAGGCAGTCACTGCCGATGAACATGAAGATATTTGCAATTTCCTATTTGACGCTTCTCAGTACGGATTCATCGTTCGCACCGTTGAGGCACCTTTCTTCCGACGAATCGTCAATCGTCGCATTGCCGGAGATGCCGCACCAGATACTGACCTCTACAAGACTTTGTCAGCCAAACTCACGTCCATCATGGGAGCACCGACTAGTCGCCTTCGTGCGCATACGACAGCGACTCGTGATGGCAAGGGAATCGTCTTTATTGCATACGATGGCGAGGTTTATCCGGCAGGATTCTTGCCACACGGTCTTGGAAACATCCGCATGAAATCAATCGCAGAGATTTATCAAGACAATCCACTGTTAGTGCAGATCAGGTCATCCAATTTCTCGGGCAGGTGCGGATATTGCGAGTACGCAGATCTATGCGGTGGTTCGCGCGCTCGCGCCTTTGCCGCAACGGGTGATGCGCTGGGCGAGGATCCTGCTTGTGCCTATATTCCAGAAGGTGCCCCAATGGCTTTGGTCGGGGATTAAGAACCGCTACTAACGCTCTTCGCTTTCTCGATACCTAAATCCTTCAAGCACGCTTCGGCTGCCTTCGAACCAGAACGCAGACAGGCAGCGATTCCAAGTCCGTCATAGGACGAACCGGCAATCTGCACCCCTTTGAAAAATGCCAAGTCTTCACGGATCTTTGAGACCAGTTCAACATGACCAACCTCAAGTTGAGGCATTGCGTTGGGCCATCTTTGAACAAAGGATTCAACCGGTTGAGATCTTATTCCGGTTGCCTCCACGAGGTCAGAGTGAAGTTTGGCAACAAGTTCTGCGTCATCCATTGAATCAATGACTTTCTCATTGATTCGCCCGCAAGAAAGTCGAACAAGAATTACTTCCGAGTCATCCATATGGGGCCATTTTGTGCTCACGAAGGTCGCCGCTTTCAAGAGTCTGCCTTTTGCAGACGGCACCAATAAACCCGTTCCTTTGAATGCATTTAGTCCCGCAATAGCAGTTCGGGGATAAGCAACTACAACCGTTGCAACGGAGGCATATCGAACTTTCTCGAGCAAAGCAGTAGCCACATGTGAAAGTGGTCTAAGAATTTGAGCTGCCGCCCTAGCAGGAATCGCAAGTACAAATGCATCAACTTCTGTTGACCCATCCATTACGGTTTTCACTTCATATTTGCCGCTCGGCAGGACGCTCACTGAGCCAACTGTGGACAGAGTTTTCACTTCGACACCAGTATTAATCAACATTCTCTGAGTCAAAGTAGTTAATCCACCCATCCATGTAGCGAACGAAAGTGGCGGTCCAGCTTTTTGTCCGCGTCGGCTCATCATGATGGACCTGCGGCGATCTGCGATTGCCGCCAACTCCGGAGTTATCGCGCGAAGACTTAGTCGATAAACATCCCCTGAGTGAAGACTTCCGAGCACAGGATCAACAAACCGTTCAACTACTTCACGTCCAAATCTTTTTCCAACATATTCGCCAACTCCAATATCGCCGCGCAATTTTCGTCGCGGGACAAGTGGCTCCAAACCGGCCCTAAACAATCCCCCAAACGACATAACCCCGGATCGAAGTACTGGTCGCAATTTCCTTGGACCCGAAGGACCAACTCCTTCTGGAAGTCTTTGTAATCCACTCTCAGTCCAAAGCCATGACATGCCCGGATTGGATTTGATAAGTCCACCGGATAGCCCGACTTCGCTAATCAGCGCACTCATCCCGGGGGCTGAAACGTGAATGGCTTCAGCGCCCATATCGATATCGTGATCTGCAATATTCGATTTGCGAATCTGCCCACCAAGAATTGCCGAGGACTCAAAAAGGATTACACGGACATTTGCTTGACTCAATCGGCGAGCGCACATTAATCCGCTGATCCCGCCACCGATCACGGCGACAGTCGGCGACACCCCATTTTCTCCGTCTGAATTCGGCACCACGACGGACACAGTACGCCACTATTCCCGGGGATTAAATCAACTCAGACTGCTAACCAGTCTGAGTTACTTGCCCGACCAGAATGGCGTGATACTTGCCTTGGAGCAAAATCGGGAAAGAGCCCGTATTTACAGCACAGGTTACGGAAGCAGAAAGCGTGTATGCATGTGAAACGAGGGCGCCATCCAGTATCACGTCGGCAGTCACAGACACATCGTCCCGACGTGTTGACAAGTTGAAACTACTTCCGTTCGCGACTAGATAGCTGACAGTGATTGATGGAGCAGCACCTTGAGCGGAAATCTCCATGGAAAGCGGGTAAGTTGAAATCAGTCGATCAACATTGAAAGTCTGAATCAGAAGTCTTAGAACGTAACTCATTCCTGGCTCGAAGCTCCCAAAACCCGAGGAAGATTGCGTTGATCCAGCTATTCCTTGAATTGCCGAAACAAAAGTGATTTGCCCAAACTGCGCACTGGACGGACCTGTCGCTCCATTTGCACCAACCGAACCAGTCGCACCTGTTGGTCCGACCGAACCTATTGAACCGTTCGATCCATTTGAGCCGGGTGGACCTTGAGGTCCTGCATTTCCCGGCGGGCCAGATGATCCCGCAGGTCCCGGTGCGCCACTTGCTCCGGCGGCGCCACTTGCACCCGGAGTTCCCGTTGCGCCAGGCGCACCAGTTGCACCGGATTCACCTTGAGCACCAGCTGGCCCCGCAACTCCTGGTATTCCTTGCGGGCCTTGCTCGCCCTTTGGTCCGCTGGCTCCGGATAATCCCTGTGCACCAGCTGCAATTACGTTGGCAGATGGTCTTGCATCAGCACCGTTAGAACCACTTTGTCCAGTTTGTCCTTGTGGGCCACGAATACTTGTGGGTGATGGCCAACGCGATTTCTTTTTTGGTCCATAAAAGAGCAAAGCTTTTGTGTCAATGTAGAAATCTCCATCAACGCCATCGATCGCTTTGGGTGGAACCACTCCGTTAAGAATTGTGTTTGCGACAACTGTGGCTATACGTCCCGCTCTAGACGGCTTGAAATACTGTTTTTTGGTTGCAGCATTCGATGAGGGCATCGAAGTGATAGAGAAGACGATTGATGAAATAAGTAAGGAACAGAAGATGCTTCTGTGGTTCTTCGTCAATGAGTCTCCGCGCCCAGGTTGATTGAGTAGTTAAGTTTTAGTTGCGGAGTATCAGCAAACAATCAGGAATCCCCCAACCTCCTCATATTTTGTGCTCTGGGACGCCCTACCCAACATGACTAAAAGCCCATCGTTTTACGCCCAAAAAACAAAACTCTATCGTTTCTTTAAGGTTTTCATAGTCAGATCTTCATGCTCGTGAGGTTATCTATGCATAGTCGATGGCGAAGGGCTGTTGGCGATTAATCCCGAAAGGGACGGAAAGCGGGCATAACAATGTCATCTAAAAAGAAGGTCATCACCATCGCGGTCACGACCGTTGCTCTATCGGTAGGTAGCATCGGAATCGCCAGCGCAGTTAGTTCAAAACATTCAGTAAAAATCAATTCAACACGTGTCACACGAAGTGTTGCCAATCCAATGTTTAGCGGAATTGGCGGACCTGGTATTGCCGGCAGGAATGGCGAACTCACCTCAGTTCTTGCAGGGCTAGTAACAAAGGGCACTCTGACGCAGGCTCAGGTTGATGCAATCAATGCGGCCCTAACGGCCGCCGAGGCAAATCAGAAGACTCAAGGAAGTGCCAATCAGAGTGCTCTCCTCAATCTGATTGCAACCACTATCGGCATCGACGTCACGACGTTGAATACGCGACTTGCCGCTGGTGACTCGCTCGCAACAATTGCTGGAGCAAAGACTTCAGCACTGATCACCGCCCTCGTTGCTGATGCATCATCGAAAATTGATTCTGCAGTTACTGCTGGCAAGATCACCGCGGCTCAGGCAACGACGTTCAAAGCCAATCTCACTGCACAGATCACCGCTGAAGTAAACGAAACTCGTGGCGCCGGCGGCGGAATGGGTCATTTTGGGGGCGGACATGGACACCACATGGGAATGGGTCAACCATTCGCCGGTGGTATCACACCTCCAACCGCAGCAACTGCTCCAACAACGCAGGGCTAGTCCGTAATCTGAATCAGTAAGGACCCGTCACCTATAAGGGTGGCGGGTTTTTGCTTTCCGCCACATCGCTCGTGAGAGACTTGGCATATGCGTATTCATATAGGCAGTGACCATGCCGGCTTGGAGTTCAAGGCTGTTCTGATTGAGCATTTGACCTCACAGGGTCACCAAGTAACCGATCACGGACCTTTCGAGTATGACGCCTTAGATGATTACCCCATCTTCTGTATTCCAACGGCACAGGCAGTTGCCGCAGATCCTGACTCGCTCGGCATAGTGCTGGGTGGCTCTGGAAACGGAGAACAAATGGCTGCCAACAAAGTTAAAGGTGTTCGCGCCGCCCTTGTCTGGAGCGTTGAGATTGCGAAGTTGGCGCGACAACATAACAACGCCAACGTCATCTCCATCGGTGGACGGATGCACACTCCTGAATTCTGCAAAGAGCTAATCGATACTTTCATCGCAACTCCATTTAGTTACGACGAACGCCACATGCGCAGAATCGGATTGATTTCAGATTTTGAAAACGAGGGTCTTGTCTAAATTTTCGTGTAAATCAAATCCGTAACTTGGTGATCTTTTCGCAAGCCTTGACCTTCAAAACGAGTCAACGGTCTCCAGCTTGGTCTATCAACAGTTCCACCAATAAAGAGTGGCGAACGATCGAATTGCTCCTTCATCCACGTTGCGTAGGGCACCCAGTCAGTTGCCATGTGAATGCTTCCGCCACTCTTCAACTTCTTGGCAATCAAGGCGATGAAGTCCTCATTCACGATGCGACGTTTGTGGTGTCGAGTCTTGGGCCAAGGATCGGGGAAGAAAAGATGCACGCCATCTAATGACACATCAGGAATCATCCTCTGAAGAATTACGTGAGCGTCTTCGTCCATGACGCGAATATTCGAAATCTCCTGCTCTTCGATAACCGCCAGCAATTTTCCAATGCCGGGTTGGTGAACATCCACTGCAAGAAATCCTGTCTCCGGAAAAATCTTCGCAATCTCGACAGTGGCCTCCCCCATGCCAAAGCCAATCTCAATGACGATCTGTTTGGCCTTGGGGAATACCGATGCGAAGTCGAGTGAGATATCACTCAGATCAATTCCATAGGTATCCCAGAGGCGTTCTCGAGCCGATTCCTGGGCCGCCGTAATCCGGGTTCCGCGCAACTTGAAACTCTTGATCGTCGGAGTGTCCACGCCCCTAGCCTTTCATGATTGGATACCTCAAGAAGAATCGACGGACTTTCCTCAAAGGAGAAGACAGTGCCTGGAGTAAATCTCACACACGCAGAGGCCAAGGCTCGCGCAGCCCTCATCAAAGTCGACAGCTACGACGTTGATCTAGATCTGACTTCGGGGTCCGAGACATTTATCTCGACGACCACGATCAAATTCAAGGGTCTAAAGCCTGGCGAGGGCACATTCATAGACGCAGTCGGCAAGGTTGTCGTATCGGCAACCCTGAATGGCGTTCTGATCGACACTTCGGCCTTCGACGGCGAGAGCATCTTCCTTCCTTCGATCGCGGCGGAAAACGAACTCAAACTAGTTATCGAGGCAATCTATTCCAAGTCGGGCGAAGGCTTGCACCGATTCGTGGATCCTGCTGACGATGAGGTGTACCTCTATACGCAACACGAGACCGCCGATGCTCGTCGAACATTCCCGTGCTTTGACCAACCAGACCTCAAGGCAACTTTTGCCCTTACGGCATTAGTACCGACCCATTGGGAGGTTGTTTCAAACAACTCTCCCGAAACCGTCGTTGAAGTAACTCCAACTACGAAGCGCTGGACCTTCAAGCGCACCCCTGTGCTTTCGACTTATCTCACCGCCATTGTTGCTGGGCCCTACTCAAAGGTTAATGACGTATACGTTGGCGAGAAGGAAATCCCCCTCGGACTTTATTGCCGCAAATCTTTGGCACCGCACATGGACTCCGAGGAACTCTTCAAGATCACCAAGCAGGGTTTCGCTTTCTACGAAAAAGAATTCGGCCTTGCCTACCCCTTCGACAAATATGATCAACTAGCCGTTGCTGAATTTAATGCTGGTGCGATGGAGAACGCGGGTTGCGTGACCTTCGCCGAAGATTACTTCGTCTTCCGCAGCAAAGTGACCGACAAGAACTATAATTCGCGCGCGAACATCATCCTTCACGAAATGGCTCACATGTGGTTTGGTGACCTCGTCACAATGACCTGGTGGGATGACCTCTGGCTCAACGAATCCTTTGCAGAATGGGCTTCCTATTACACTCTCGAACTGGCAACACGATTCACCAATTCGTGGACAGTCTTTAATTCAGAGCGCAAAGACTGGGCATACCGCCAAGATCAGCTTTCGTCCACCCACCCCATTGTTGGTGCAATGGAGGACATGGAATCGGTGAGAACGAACTTCGATGGAATTTCATACGCCAAAGGCGCTTCCGTTCTCCAACAACTTGTTGCCCATGTTGGCAAGGACCAATTCATGGAAGGGCTACGCAAATATTTTGCTAAGCACGCTTGGGGAAATACTACGCTAAACGATTTGCTCGTCGAACTCGAAGCAGCAAGCGGACGCGATTTGAAGCCTTGGGTCGCGACTTGGTTGCAGACAGCGGGCGTAAACACACTTCGACCAAAGTTGGACATTAAGGATGGCGCATACACAAGCGTTGAAGTAATTCAGGAAGCACCGCTTATGCCAGTGGGCTCGATAGAATTGCGACCACATCGCATGGCAGTCGGACTCTACGACTTGGTCGACAGCGCACTAATCCGTCGCAAGAGCGTCGTCTTTGAATTATCCGGCGCATCCACTGCGATTCCTGAATTGCAAGGGGAAAAGATCGCGGACTTAGTTCTTCTCAACGATCAAGATCTTTCATACGGAAAGATCCGCTTCGATGAGAATTCAATCAATACTCTCAAGCAACACCTTGGCGATCTCAAAGATCCACTTAGCCGCACGCTCTGCTGGGGTGGCGTTTGGGACATGCTCCGCGACGCCGAATTAGCGGCAAGTGATTATGTGCCCCTGGTTCTCAATGCACTCGCTGGCGAGTTGGACGCCGCGGTAGTGGGGATGACCATGAGACAACTCAATTCGGCGGTCGAGCTTTACTCCTCCGATAGCAACCGAATTCGACTGCGCGCAGAAAAGGCAATCGGAATCGAGGCGTTACTTGATGGCACCCAGCCAGGAGGCGACTTACAACTTATCTATGCACGCGAATTCGCTACCTCTGCGAAATCCGCAGCACAGTTTGCCAAGGTTCGGGCAATGCTTGACGGTAAACTAAAAGGTCTGGTCGTCGATGCAGATCTTCGATGGGCACTTCTGAACGCAATAGTTGAATCCGGTGTCGCCACTCACGAAGAAGTTGATGCAGAACTCGAGCGCGACAAGACCGCAAGCGGTTTGCGCTCAGCAGCGTTTGCTCGCGCAGCATTTCCAGATGCAGCTGCTAAAGCTGAAGCATTCCGATCGGCACTTTACGACGGACTTAGCAATCACATTCAACTCGCGACGATCCAAGGATTCAACCGACCTTCGCAACGAGAGATGCTGACAAGTTATATCGACAAGTATTTCGACGTCATTGTGCAAGTTTGGGAGAAGGAGACTTACGAAATGGCCAGTAACGTGGTCACGGGTCTCTATCCCACGTTCCAGGTGAGCGAAGAAACGTTCGAGAAGACGAAGAAGTGGCTGGCTGGTCCAGGAAAAGATTCACCGAACGGTTTGCGCCGACTCATGTCTGAAAACCGCGACGCCATGGCCCGTTCAATCAAGGCACAGGCGAAAGATGGGCAGGCTAAGCAGTAGCCGCTTGGGATCCAAACCCTTGTAGATAAGGCAACCAACGTTCGTCTGTGCGACCAGTCCCGAGAATTCGCCATGCGGCCCCTACCGGCTCGCGTGGCACAGAATGCAGGCGCCAACCTATTTCTTTAAGGTGTCTGTCGGCCTTAGCGTGGTTGCATCGGTGACAGGCGGAAACGACATTGTCCCAACTGTGCCCGCCTCCCCTGCTACGAGGCACTACGTGATCGATCGATGTTGCAGGTGCCATGCAGTAAACGCAACGACCTCCGTCACGAGCAAATATTGCCCGCCGTGAAAGTGGAACAGAATGTCTGTACGGTACTCGGACAAAACGATTTAGTCGGATTACCGATGGAAGGGAAACTTGGCCATTTGCATAATGAAAAACAGTTCCAGAATCTTCAATCATGGTTGCTCGTGAATTAAGAACCAAAATTAGCGCGCGTCTCTCTGCGATTACGCCCAAGGGTTCGTAAGTGGCGTTCAAAACTAGAGTGCGCGACATAATCGCTCCGATCAGGCGCGTGGCTCGCGCCGATGCGCATATCTTGCCGTAATAGGCACCACCTTCGCAGTATTTAGCATCCATTAAGTTAGAGTCGCCTCATTATGAGCACTGATTTCGCACTGGCAGCCAGTTTCACAGACCGAACACAGAAAGTTTGGGGTTGGTTTAGCGGCTCGCCACTACACATACTCGTCATCGTGGTAATAGCCATTGTCGCCCAACGGCTTGGCAGCAGGGCAATTTCCAAGGCCATGAATCGCCTTGCAGCAGTAGATCTGGTTCACGGCCCTGGTCATCTGGCAGCGCGGCAGAAAGAGCGGGCAAAAACGACCGGAACCGTACTTACGAGCACATTAAATGCCGTCATTTGGGTCATTGCCCTCGGAATGATCCTAGGCGAATTCGGTTTGAACCTCGGCCCCCTTATTGCCTCCGCCGGAGTTATCGGCGTTGCATTTGGTCTTGGCGCCCAAACGATCGTCCGTGACGTACTCGCTGGATTGTTTATGCTCATCGAAGATCAGTATGGCGTTGGTGACCAAATCGTAGTGCTCGAAGTATCAGGGGTGGTCGAACGTGTTGGCTTGCGCATCACGACGGTTCGAGATGACGCAGGAACATTGTGGTACTTGCGAAACGGCGAAATCTTAAAGGTGGGGAACAGATCTCAATCTGGTTGATTAACTAATGAGTTTGCCGCCATCTCAATATATTCAAGCATTTCTATTTCGAGTTCCTTCTCAAGTTCGAGTCCCAGAACCGCTTTTCTCATGCAAGTAAGCCATGCATCTCTTTGAGCAGAGGCAATATGGAAACCCGCATGTCTCATTCGAAGGCGCGGATGTCCTCGTTCCTCCGAGTACGTCGAGGGTCCGCCCCAATACTGTTCCAAGAACATCTGCAAACGTAGTGCAGCGCCTTTCATATCCTCATCCGGATACATCGGACGAAGAATGGGGTCGACCGCGACTTGCGCATAAAACTGCGAGACGAGTTCGGCGAAAACTTCGCTTCCGCCTACTCGTTCGTAGAAACTACTCATTACGGAAGGCGAAGCCAGACCGCGGTATCGGTTGGAAGTTTGGAGCCATGAAGTGGCGCGCTAGATAGCAAGATTTCTAAATGCGCTGGAAGTTCGATGGCATGACCAAAATTCACATAGCAAGCGAAATTTCCTGGACGCGAGAACGCAAGTACATGTTCCCCCGCTTCAATCCAAGACATCGGTCCATCGCCAAGGCCCGCTTCTGCATGACGAATTGCCAACGCTTTGCGGTACATAGTCAGAGTCGACGACGGATCGCCATCTTGTCGTTCTACGGCGAAATCGCCCCAATTTGCACTTTGGGGAAGCCAGGCCTCATCGGGTGTCAACGTGGGTTTTGATGAGAAACCAAATGCTCCTGCTGGATCCTTCTTCCATGGGAGAGGAACTCGACAGCCGTCGCGGCCTCGGTCTGTGTGTTCGCTCATTGCCCAACGTGGATCAGTCAACCGATCTTCAGGAATGTCGCGAGCCTCTGGAAGGGCCAATTCCTCACCCTGATACACATAAGCACCACCGGGTAGCGACAACATGAGAAGCGCACCAGCGCGGGCACGCAATGTTCCTCGCTTCACATTGAATTTTGCGGGGTCTCCTTGCCTCTCGAAAGTGGTATTTCCGGACCCAGCAAGAAGTCCCAAATCGAAGCGATCAACGGAGCGCACAACATCGTGATTATTGAATACCCACGACGATGGCGCGCCAACTTCTCTCAACGCCTCAAGAGAACGGTCGATCATTTCCTTGAGCGATGCGGGCTTCCATGGTGAACTGAGGAAATCGAAATTGAAAGAGTTTGCCAATTCATCATGACGTAAATATCTAGCGATTCGGGATGCAGGGCTCACCCACGCTTCCGCAACGGCCATGCGATCGCCGGGATAGGAATCCAAAACTTTTCTCCAATGGCGGTAAATCTCATGGACGCCATCTTGATCCCAGAACGGGCGCGTTTCTGCAGCCAGCATCTCAGAATCAGGATCAGCTTCCACGATGTCGGGCAATCCAGGAGCCTTCACCATGCCGTGTGCAACATCGATACGGAATCCATCTACTCCGCGATCGAGCCAGAATTTCAGAACGTTGATAAAGTAATTTCGAACATCTGGGTTATCCCAATTGAAATCTGGTTGCTCCACTGCAAAAAGGTGGAGATACCACTGACCGAGGGTGCCGTCGGCTTCGACTACGCGTTGCCAAGCAGGGCCGCCGAAGATTGATGTCCAGTTGTTTGGTGGAAATTCGCCGTTCTCGCCTTTGCCCTCTAGAAAGTGATAGCGGGCTCTCTCAGGAGACCCGGGAGCGGCTTTAAGGGCTTCTTGGAACCATTTGTGAAAACTGCTCGAATGATTGGGAACCAAATCGACAAGAAGTTTGATTCCGTGATCGTGCGTTTCCTTGATCAGACGTTCGGCCTCGGACAATGTTCCGTACTCGGGCTCGATAGCCATGAAATCCGCCACGTCATACCCGTGGTCAATCTGGGGAGACGGATACCAGGGGGTGATCCAGATGGCGTCAATGCCAAGTTCTTTCAAATATGGCAGACGAGACCGAATACCTTCAACGTCTCCTTTGCCATCTCCATTGGAATCGGCGAATGAACGAATGTATATCTGATACGTAACAGCATCCCGCCACCAAAGACGTTCGTTTCGAGGTAGTTGAGAGCCGTGCGCCTTCATATTCTTCCTTCCGAGGAAATTTCCAAATACTGTAAGAGAAATTCGCGTTCCTCATCCTTGAGCGGTCTAGATTTTTTCAAATCCGAAGTTACTGTCACTTGCACTGTTTTCACCTTTGCAAAAATCGTTCCGTGCTGCGATATGACATAAAGCAGATCGAATGACGAAGATCCAATTCGTAATACCGTGATCGCCACGTCGATGTCGATACCACCCTCATAAATCGGCTCGATGAAATCCACTTCGGCACGGGCCACAACCATGTCAGGAAGAACTGGTTCTTCCCCATTGTGCTGACGAGAGAACCAGAGAAAATCTGATCGCGCCTCCTGGGCGAAAGTTAGATAGGAAGCGTTGTTGACGTGGCGGAACGCGTCGAGATCATCCCAACGTACGTGGGTTATGCTGTGAAATATCATTATCGTGTCAACTTTCTGTAAGTAACCCGATGAGGTCGAGCTGCATCGACTCCCAATCGTTCAATCTTGTTCTTTTCGTAAGATTCGAAGTTGCCCTCAAACCAGAACCATTGCGACTCTCCCTCGTAAGCGAGAATGTGTGTCGCTACTCGATCGAGGAACCATCGATCGTGGGAGATAACAACGGCGCAGCCAGGAAATTCAAGGAGTGCGTTTTCAAGAGAACCCAACGTTTCAACATCAAGGTCGTTCGTCGGCTCGTCTAGGAGCAACAAGTTGCCGCCCATTTTCAAAGTCAGCGCCAAATTAAGTCGGTTCCTTTCACCACCGGAGAGAATGCCCGCCTGTTTCTGCTGATCGGGACCTTTGAATCCGAAAGCGGAAACATATGCGCGACTTGGCATTTCGACATGTCCAACTTTTATGAAGTCCAATCCGTCGGATACAACTTCCCATAGTGTCTTCTTGGGATCGATTCCTGCGCGGGACTGATCAACGTATGACGTCTTCACTGTCTCGCCAACTTTGATTGTGCCGGAATCTGGCTGCTCTAGCCCGAGGATCGTCTTGAATAGAGTTGTCTTGCCTGCTCCATTTGGACCGATTACACCCACGATGCCGTTGCGGGGCAATATAAATGAGAGATTATCAATAAGTAGCCGATCACCAAAACCCTTAGACAGGTGTTCGACATCTACGACGATATTTCCAAGACGCGGCCCAGGTGGAATTTGAATTTCATCAAAGTCGAGCTTGCGCATCTTGTCCGCTTCTGCGGCCATCTCTTCATAACGGGCGAGGCGTGCTTTTGATTTGACCTGACGACCCTTGGAATTCTGGCGCACCCATTCAAGTTCTTCAGTAAGTCGCTTGACGCGTTTGGCGTCCTTTTGGCCCTCAATCTTGAGACGAGTCGATTTTGTTTCGAGATACGTCGAGTAATTGCCTTCGTATGGATAGGCCCGACCACGATCGAGTTCGAGGATCCATTGCGCAACATTGTCTAGGAAGTACCTATCGTGAGTGATTGCGACAACAGTGCCTGGGTATTTGCTCAAGTGTTGTTCCAGCCATTGAACCGATTCAGCATCAAGGTGGTTGGTAGGTTCGTCAAGAAGTAGGAGATCTGGTTGCTGCAGAAGTAACTTGCAGAGCGCCACACGTCGTCGTTCTCCACCAGAGAGAATCTTGACGTCAGCATCCGGTGGTGGACATCGAAGCGCGTCCATGGCCTGCTCAAGTTGTGAATCAAGGTCCCAAGCATTGCGATGATCGAGTTGCTCTTGGAGCTCGCCCATCTCGGCTAATAATTTGTCGTAATCGGCATTGGGATCTGCCATCTCTTCGCTGACGGCGTTGAACCGGGCCATCAACGCCATTGTTTCCGCGACACCCTCCTGGACATTCTCAAGAACATTCTTCTCATCGTTAAGCGGTGGCTCCTGAAGGAGGATGCCTACGGTGTAACCGGGAGATAGAAATGCCTCACCATTGGACGGCTGTTGCAGCCCTGCCATGATCTGTAAAACTGTCGATTTACCCGCTCCGTTCGGGCCAACAACGCCGATCTTGGCGCCGGGATAAAAAGCGAGGGTCACATCATCGAGAATTACTTTCTCACCATGCGCCTTACGCGCCTTTTTCATCGTATAAATGAACTCAGCCATGGAATGAAACCTTAGTGGTTCCAGCCGTTAGACTCCGTATCGAAAACTTGCCCACGCGCCTGTAGCTCAGTCGGATAGAGCACCCGCCTTCTAAGCGGGTTGTCGCAGGTTCGATTCCTGCCAGGCGCACCGTCGTTTTTCCGCAAAAGGCTAATTTTAATAACGACCTTGTTAACTAACGAATCAACCGATCTTTGCAATCTGAGTTGTATCTACAGCCAACAATGTCCCAGTAATGGTCGCGTACTCCAATGAAGGATTCGTCTCTGGGCATTTTGAACTGAGGACGTAATTCAGGAAGCTCTTGATAGCCACGCCGTTCTTGCTCTTTGTATCCACCAGGGCGTAGGAAACGATCCCAAGTGGATAGGCATTGGCAACGGTGGTGTTGTAGTTAAAGGTCAAATAGCCGTTGGCATTGACGCTAGCTGCACCTAAGAAAGCGGATGTGCCGCTTGCATCGGGAGCTCTGAAATTGCCTGCAGCGTTCTTGATGTCGGCAATCTCTAGACCCGCAGCCTTGGCATAACTCTTTTCTGCATAAGTAATCGAATAAAGAGTATTACCAGCAAGGGCAGTTACACCCGACGATCCGGCTGCTCCGACAATGCGACCTACATTGGCCGATGAATCGAGTTTACCTGGGAATCCCGACTTGAAATCGTTGCTCCCGATATTCGTCCATCTGTTTGCTGCCATGCCGTGCAAGAAGTTTGTGAAGTTTCCTGTTGTCCCAGATGCATCGGCACGATAGATAACTTGAATGGGCTTTGCTGGAAAACTGACTCCAGAATTCTCTGCTGCAATTGCGGCGTCATTCCACTTCGTTATCGAGCCGCTGAAAATTCCCGCAATAGTGGTAGCCGACAGTTTCAACGGCTGTCCAAGGTTGAGTTTGTACATAACCGCGATCGGTGCGGCAATTACCGGTACGTGAATGACCGTTGCAAGACGCGTGGCTGCAGTGTGAGGTGTGTCTGAGAAATTAAAGTCATTGATGCCCTTATCCGAGGCGCTACGCCCGGCACCTGAGCCGCCACCCGTATAGGTATATGTGTTGCCCGAAGCAGCTGTATAGCCTGCTTTACAGGCATCAAGTAGAGGAATAGCGAAGGTTGACCCCGCGCCAGTGAGATTGATGCTGGCGACTGATTTAGTCGGAGATGGTTTGCCGGCGAAAAGAAGAGCGGCAACGATCGCGGCAATAAGAATCAGAACCGCGAATATCCACTTTTTGGTCATTTTCATGTACTTCCCACATTCTGTCGAAGGGGTTTAAGCGTTGGTGGGGCTAAAGCACACTTTCAAGATGCTACTCGGAT
The DNA here is from genome assembly GCA_025355665.1 of Actinomycetes bacterium. Lineage (GTDB taxonomy): Bacteria > Actinomycetota > Actinomycetes > Nanopelagicales > Nanopelagicaceae > QYPT01. The sequence goes on along the minus strand of JANXZF010000090.1, from coordinate 6,939 downwards.
TTAGGTGATATGACCTCTCCGAAAAGAAAATGAGGCGGCCGACACATGTCGACCGCCTCATTTTCCTACCTACAAGAGGGCTATATGGCGTGCTCAGCCAATCTTTGCAATCTGTGCCTTATCAAGTGTCAAAAGGGCTCCTGTGATGGTGGTGTAGCCAAGTGACGGATCAGCATTGGCACACTTTGCATCGAGGATGTAGCTCATGAAGTCCTTAACAGCTGATGCATTCTTTCCTTTAGTGTCAACCAAGCCATAGGAAACGATGCCAAGTGGGTAGGCACCAGGATCGGTGGTGGCGTAGTTGAAGGTTAGGTATCCGTTGTCATTAACTGTTGCAGCACCGAGGAATGCAGCTGTGCCACCGCCGTCGGGGGCTTGGTAATTACCTACAGCGTTTTTGACGTTGGCAACGCCAAGGTGCGCTGCGGCAGCATAGTTGCTTTCTGCATAAGTAATGGAGTAAAGGGTCTTGGCTGCAAGTGCAGCAACTCCGGCAGAACCAGTTGCACTGACAATGCGACCGAGGTTGCTCACGTCATTTAGCTGGCCAGGGAAGCTTGTTGCGAAGTTGTTATTGCCTGCATTTGGCCAAACTGACGGAACAGTTCCGTGTAGGAAGTTTGTGAAGTTTCCAGACGAACCTGAAGAGTCAGCGCGGTAGATAACGGTGATCTTCTTGTTTGGCAACGTGAAATAAGTTCTGATTTGGCGAGTGCTTAGGACGAGTGGCTTGCCATTCTTGTCCTTCATAACTGCGCCGCTTTTATCTTTGCGGTACGTGACCTGGTCGACAGTACGGTTGTTGTCAGCCACGATGGCTGGGTCATTCCATTTGGTGATCGTTCCCCCAAAGATGCCGGCAATAGTTGCAGGAGAAAGATTGACAGTCTTTGTTGTGTTGAGGTGGTACATAATCGCGATTGGCGCTGCGATTACTGGGATATGGATTACTGTCGCGAGGCGTGTTGCCGCGGTGTGTGGCGTATCTGAAAAGTTAAAGTCATTAATACTTTTGTCGGAAGCGGCGCGTCCTGCACCAGATCCTCCACCTGTGTAGGTGAAACTGTTTCCAGTTGCCGCTGCAAATCCTGCCTTGCAGGAATCAAGAAGCGGGATGGCAAATGTGGAACCGGCGCCAGTTAGGTTGACGGCGGCGGAAGCTGACTGAGTCGCGAAGAGAGTGACTGCAATTGCAGCCACTGCAATCTTCAAGGACTTTCTAATTTTCATGTACTTCCCCTCATAGGTTTTGGTTTTCTTACAAGAGGAAATGTATGGATAACTTCTTAACAGTTAGGCCCCAAACCTCAAACGGAAGTTGACGCCAAGATGAACAAATGGTGTCGAATTATCCGAATCTCCCTGTCACGTAGTTCTCTGTGCGTATGTCCTTAGGCCTTGAGAAGATCTCACCCGTGGGCCCAAACTCGACCATCTTGCCCGGACCTCCATCTGAGAGCAGAAAGGCGGTGTAATCAGAGACTCGGGCCGCCTGCTGCATATTGTGCGTGACGATAATGATCGTCATCGATGCGGCAAGGTGTGAAATGGTCTCTTCGATGCGCAACGTTGAACCCGGATCGAGGGCAGAACACGGTTCATCCATCAAGAGAACCTCAGGGCGTACCGCCAATGATCTAGCAATACAGAGTCGTTGTTGCTGACCGCCCGAGAGTGAACCTCCGTAAGAGGAGAGGCGGTCCTTTACTTCGTTCCAGAGCCCTGCTCGCTCAAGGCACTCTTCGAGTAGATCGTCCTTGTTGTCCACCTTGAGTTGGGCGAGTTTCAATCCAGCTAGAACATTTTCAGAGATTGTCATCGAAGGGAATGGATTTGGTTTCTGGAAGACCATGCCAATTTTCAAACGGATCTTTGTAACGTCAGTTCCAGAAGAATAGATATCTTCGCCGTTGAGCAGGACCTGTCCGGCCATTGCGGCGCCGGGAATGAATTCATGCATGCGGTTGAGAGTGCGGATGAAGGTCGACTTTCCGCAACCCGAAGGCCCGATTAGCGCGGTAACCGTTCCAGACCAGAAATCTAAGGACATGTCTTCCAAGACCATCCGGTCGCCAAACCAAGCATGGATACCGCGAGCCTCAAGCCCGACACCTTGCACCGCAGTTGTCACCCTCTTAGATTCAAATCTTCGACGCGCAACGTCACCAAGAGATGAAACCAATCCCGGTCCGCGCCCTGTCGTCATTTCATCACTCACTTGCTCGACCTTCTTTCACTCAACAAGCGGGCAGATACAAAAAGCACAAGAACAATTACGAGAAGGACCAGGATGGCCGCCCACGCGCGGGTAATCGATTCTGGCGTTCCTACGGAGTAGGACTTCCAGATGTAAAACGGAAGGGATCCCATGGGGCCGTGGAATGGATCGCCATTCACTTTATCTCCACCACCAGTTAAAAGAAGAATTGGAGCGGTTTCCCCCGCTATACGCGCCACTCCTAAAATCATGGCGGTAACAAGTCCGCTCTTTGCAGCTGGAACGACGACCATCGCAACAGTGCGCCAGTGCGTGCCACCGAGCGCGACACCTGCTTCGCGCAAATCATTTGGGATCAGAAGAAGTACTTCCTCTGAAGTTCGCGCAACCGTTGGAATCATCAAGATTGAAAGAGCGAGTGATCCAACAAATCCGGAATAGCCTTTCGTGATCGGGTACACGACTGCAGAAAGAATAAATAGGCCAGCGACGATAGACGGAACGCCACTCATAGCCTGCACCAAGAACTTGATGGGCTTCATGAATCGTCCGCGAATTTCAGTCATGTAAATGGCAGTAAGAATTCCCAACGGAACGCTAATAATTAGCGCAACGAGAACAAGAATCGCTGTACCTGTAAGGGCATGAAGTAACCCGCCCTGCTTGACTGGATCGGTAACACTGTTAAGTGCCATGTCATGAGTGAACAGTCCGATGTGAAGACCGTGGTACCCGCGAATAATTACTGTGGCAATAATGCTAAGAATTGGAAATACGGCCACACAAATTCCTGCGGCGACAACGGCCCGCGCAATCGCATCCTTCGCAACCGGAAAACCACGGGAGAAAAGATTCAATGCGAAATCAAAAACAATAAAGGCCGCGAAAAATACGAATGCGTAGGCCAATTTCCCCTTCATCGGCGTAATCGCAACGATCAGATAGGAAGTCATGATTGCTGCGATATACACCAACGCGGAGTTCAACCTCTGGCGCGGAGATGCTTGCCAGGGTTTGGAAGGCTTAACAACTGCAGCTGTTGTCATCGTCCCTTACCTCCAGAACGTCGCACAACAAGGTCGGCGCCAAGGTTTACCAACAATGTGAGCAGGAAAAGGACAAGACCTGCTGCCATTAGTGCCTTAATCTCTTGGGGACCGGCCTCACCAAATTTAAGCAATATCATTGATGCAACGTTGCCGCCGGCGCCAAGAAGAACATGCCAGTTAACCTGATAAACAATATTGAGGACCGTGTACACGGCGACGGTCTCGCCCAATGCTCGACCAAGTCCCAGCATCGCGCCACCAACAACGCCGCTTCTGCCGTATGGAAGTACAACCGCACGAATCATCGACCAACGAGTGGCTCCCAGCGCATACGCCGCCTGAATACGATCAAGTGGAGTCTGACTGAAAACTTCTCGCGAAACCGAGGTAATAATGGGAATGATCATGACTGCAAGCACGAGTCCTGCAACAAATGGCGAGCGAGTGAAAATCGGTGGATCAACTTTGAAAATTGGGATGAAGCCGAGGAAATGATGTAGCAATTTCGCCCAGTACTCCGCCGATGGCATTAATACGAAAAATCCCCAGAGACCAAAGAGGATAGAAGGAAATGCCGCCATAAGATCGACGACTGCCACCATAATCTTCTTTAAAACTGGAGGTGCGTAAAAATTAAGGAAGAGCGCCGCAAGCACCGAAACAGGAACCGCAACGATGATCGCGATTAATGAGCACAAGAATGTACCGATGAGCATCGCGGCAATTCCGAATTGTGTGTGCTTAGGGTCAACATTGCCGGCCGTATCTTGCACAACTTGCCAGTTACTACTGGTGATGAAATGGATACCTTGCGAGCGCAGTACTGAATAGCCCTGGAATGCCAGAAAGAAGAAAATAAGTCCGAGAATTATTAGGGACGATAATGCGCCGCCAGACACCACTGCCCGAAATACCCTGTCGGAAAAGCGAGGCTTCGTCGTGATCTCACGTTTTGCGGGGACTGCGCCCTCGGCAGCGGAAAGCAAGGCCTGAGACACATGCCGATCCTGCTCGCTTCGAGGTGAAATTACGTAGAAGTTAGGTGAATGGAAGGTGAACGGGGGGTGAAATCCGCGTAGAGCCCTGAATGACCATCTAAAGTGACGACATGGCAAATGAGGCTCCACATCTAGTCTGGATCGACTGCGAGATGACGGGCCTATCCCTCGAGACTGACGCCCTTGTCGAGATTGCCGTCCTGGTGACCGACGCGGATCTCAATATCGTCGGTGAGGGTGTTGACGTAGTTATACGCGCTGACGCCGGACAGCTGGCTGGGATGAACGATTTCGTCACGGCGATGCACACAAATTCTGGGCTAATCACCGAAATCCCAAACGGAATCTCGACCTCCTTGGCTGAAGACCAGATCCTGGCCTATTTGACCAGTGCTGGTGTTCAGCCAGGCAAGTCCCCCCTCGCTGGAAACTCAGTAAGTGTGGACCGCAATTTCATCGCCCGAGACATGACCCGCCTTAGCGAATATCTGCACTACAGGACAGTCGATGTTTCATCCATCAAGGAATTGGCCCGACGTTGGTTTCCACGGGTCTATTTCAACGCACCAGCAAAAAGCGGCAACCACCGAGCACTCGGAGACATCAAGGACTCGATCAACGAATTAAAATTCTATCGCGAGGCAATATTTGTGGCGGCCCCAGGACCAGATGCCGACATGCTTCGCGAAATTGCTGGGCAATTCGAACCCGTAAAGGCGGATAAAGATGGAGACAAAGAGAGAGAAATAGGAAGGTAGTATTGGCACCTCATGGTGGGCGTAGCTCAGCTGGTAGAGCACTCGGTTGTGGTCCGAGATGTCGCGGGTTCGAGCCCCGTCGCTCACCCCACTTATAGGTAAGGAGTTTGCCGTGTCCCAGATGACCTTTGACGTCATTGTCGAAATTCCGGCAGGCAGTCGCAACAAATACGAAGTCGACCACGAAACGGGCAAGATCCGTCTCGACCGCATGCTTTTCACCTCAACCCGCTACCCGTGGGATTACGGCTTCGTCGACGACTCTTTGGGTCTGGATGGAGACCCCATCGACGCCCTCGTGATGTTGGACGAGCCGACTTTTCCAGGTTGCGTTGTGAAATGTCGCGTCGTGGGAATGTTCCGCATGCGAGATGAGGCGGGCGGAGATGACAAACTCCTTTGCGTCCCAGCAGGTGACGTCCGAAAAGAGCACATCCGAGAAATCACCGATGTTCCTGAGTTCGATCGCCTTGAAATCAAGCACTTCTTCGAGGTCTATAAAGACCTAGAGCCAGGCAAAAGCGTTGAAGGCGCTATGTGGGTCGGGCGAGAAGAGGCAGAGAAAGAAATCCACGACTCCTACGACCGTTATCGAAACCATCCTTAAAAAATGAAACTCATCACCGCGATCATCAAGCCCGCAAAAGTCGATGACATAAAGATCGCTTTGCAAGAAAGCGGTGTTAAGGGAATGACGGTTTCAGAAACGCGCGGATTTGGTCGGCAAGGTGGTCACTCCGAAGTTTATAGAGGCGCCGAATACACCATTGATTTGATTCCGAAAGTGCGCATTGAGATATTGGCAGAGGATGCCGAAGTTGAAAACATTATCAATGTAATTTTGGTGAACGCGAATACGGGTTCGATCGGTGATGGCAAAGTCTGGGTCACTCCAATTGAATCCGTTGTGCGGGTTCGAACGGGCGAGCGCGACGCCGACGCTCTTTAATTCGGGATCGGCTGCTTAGGACAACTCGTCAGAATTTTCGCGATCGCATCTTTTTCTGCCTTCGTCATCCATAAACTGTATTTTGCTTTAACTCCAACTTGTCTCGCTACAAAGGCGCATCGATAACTCTTCAACGGCGGCAACCACGTTGCAGCATCACCATCGCTCTTCTGCGAATTCAGCGATCCTTTGACGGCCAGTAGTTCCAACGGATCATTGGCCATCAACGTTCGCGTTTCAAGACTCAATTTGAATGCACCGGTCTGCCATGCATTCGACAATGAGACAATGTGATCAATCTGCACCAGGGGACTCGTCGCGACTCCCCTGACGAAATGAATTACAGCATCTGAGTAGGGGTCACGGAGTATTCCAGTCAGTACTACGCAATCGTGTGTTCCTGCTCGAAAAGTGACGGAAGTTAAATCTCTTTTCAAAATGTCATTTCGGGTATCGCACCCATTTCGATTGGTATCTGCCCATGCCTGGCCAAATTGAGCCCGTGAATAGCCCGTTTTAGGCGCCCTGCCCTTTACTGGGATCTGGGCCAGCACCTGCGTGGCCGTGGCCTCGCTTTTGAATTGCGCGGCATGGGAGGGCGATATAGTTAGCCCCGCGATTAGGGCACTCACGAAGGTGAGTTCTAGGATCGATCTGCCAGCGGTTTTCGACATGCTCCATGGTGTCGCCTAGACCTGGGAGATCAACTCCCGCCACGCTGATAGGGTCTGATCCGCACGAAAAGCACGCGTTGTTAGCTCAGTTGGTAGAGCAGGTGACTCTTAATCACCGGGTCGGGGGTTCGAGTCCCTCACAACGCACTTTGTGATGTGTCGAGACATAGTGAACAGATGTCTCCAGACATAGTGGACACTTTTATTTTCTTTTTCGTGACTTTTTCACTTCCTCATCCAGCAGCAGATTTGTCCAGTAGCTTCGACTCGAATCGATCTCGTGCTGGGAG
>JANXZF010000071.1 GCA_025355665.1 Actinomycetes bacterium | reverse complement strand
GAGATCCCACGCGCCCGTGTTGCGCTGGAGAAGAAGCGCGACGAACGTTGCGCTCTTGGTCAGGTTCTCGTTCTTCGAGAAGTCGAGGAAGAATCTGGGCTCATAGTTCATTCCGTGCACTATCTGGGTTCGCAACCGTGGCCTTTTCCTGCTTCCATCATGATCGCATACGAGGCAACAGCATCTGATATTTCTAAAGCACGACCCGATGGCGAAGAAATCGTCGAGATCAGATGGTTCTCACGCGAAGATCTCAAGGTCGCAGTTGTAAGTGGCGATATTTCTTTGCCGCCACGTATTAGTGTTTCTAGACGGATGATTGAGTATTGGTATGGCGCCCAATCAGAAAACGACTTGGGAAATACCGGATGGTCTCGATGAATTCGCTGCCTGAAGTAAGTGATGTGCGCGCTGAAGAAATATTGGCAGCCCTTGATGACGAACAACGACTAGTAGCCCTGGCAGTTCGGGGACCTGTTTGCGTTATCGCAGGGGCCGGAACTGGCAAGACGCGCGCAATTACTCACCGCATTGCATACGCTGCAGCCATCGGCGTGATGAACCCGCAGAAGGTTCTGGCGTTGACCTTTACTGCAAGGGCGGCCGGTGAGATGCGTGCACGACTGCGATCGCTGGGTGTCCCAAGCGTCGCGGCCCGAACAATTCACTCTGCCGCCCTAAAACAACTGCTTTTCTTCTGGCCAAGCGTCTTTGGTGGTCGGACCCCGGATTTGTTAACGACCAAAGCGGCTTTCTTGAAGGAGGCGATCTCGCGGGCAGGCCTGGTCAGTACTCTTGGCATCTCCTCTCGAGAATTGATGCGAGATATCGCAACAGAAATTGAATGGGCCAAGGTTTCACAGATTGCTCCTGAGAATTACATCGAGGAATCAAAGGATCGCGCTGAGCGAAGTCGCATCAATTCAGGCCAAGTAGCCCAGGTGTACGACGCTTACGAAAGTTTGAAACGACAAGAGCGCACGATCGATTTTGAAGATGTCCTGCTTCTGACGACGGCGATGATTGAAGAGGAACGCGAAGTCCGCGAGCGAGTGCAGGACCAGTATCGTCATTTTACGATCGACGAGTATCAGGATATTTCGCCGTTACAACAGCGATTGATCAATGCGTGGTTGGGCAGCCGCGAAGAAATTTGCGTTGTGGGCGATCCAGCCCAAACAATTTATTCCTTCGCCGGAGCAACCCCGGTCTTCCTCAATACTTTCACCCGCCGATTTCCCGAAGCTCAGGTCATTCGCCTGACGGCTGGGTATCGCTCGACACCCGAAATCAACTTCATGGCAAATACCGTGTTGCGCAGTGCATCGATGGGGCATGAAATCACGTCAGTAAATGATCACGGCTCGCACCCTCTGGTAAGGGAGTACCGAGATGAATCTAAAGAGGCATCCGGGGTAGTTGAGGAAATCATCAAACTCACTTCAACTGGCGTAGCGGCGCAAGATATAGCAGTCCTCGCTCGCACCAACTCGCAACTCAATGCCCTTGAGCGCGCGTGCATCGCCGCGCAGATTCCCTATCAAGTTCGAAACAATGAACGCTTCTTCGACCGGAGCGACGTTCGCGATTTTCTAAAAGGTGTGCGACAAGCATCTGTCATCCCGACTCACGACGTGTCATGGATCGAAGAATTGGGCACTATCGCACAGCCATTCATTACAAGCGCCAGTACAGACGGGATCACTGCCCTGCTCCATTTGGCCCGCGAACTCGATCGCGATTCGGCCTTCACGCCGAAAACTTTGCGAAATTACCTGCGTGAACTCGAGGAGCGGGCCGAACAGAACAATCCGCCCGTTATGCCAGTTACAACGCTTGCCACATTGCATGCGGCCAAAGGGCTCGAATGGGATCAGGTCTTTTTAGTCGGGGTAAACGAAGGAACGCTTCCAACTCATGAAAATGTGGTGGAGGAGGAGCGAAGGCTTTTCTATGTGGGAATTACGCGGGCGAAGAGCCATTTGTTCTTGAGTTATCGAGGAAATCCCAGCCGATTCCTGCGTGAGGCAGGGTTACTGGGCAGTTAGGCATTAATTCATTTGCGCGACTGTGCACTTTTGCTTTATTCTTCCCCGTACGCAAGTTATTTCTAACAGTTAGGAGCGCAACGTGTTGAAGTTCATGCAACCTCAATCATTGGCGCTTTCGGCTGCTATGTCGCTTGTTTCGGCACATTCACACGCAAATACAGCCACCGCTAATGGAGCATCAAAGCGCACAGCTTGGTATCCAGCATTTGCGGATCAGGCCACTTGGAGCCCAATCGGTTAAGACCGAAAAGGACCCCAAGGGCCACGAATCCGCAAAGGATTCGGGCCCTTTTTCTTTTCCCCAACATAACTAAATAAGGGAAGTAGATGAAACTACTTCGACGAGACGAGACAAGACGAGAGATGACCGCTGGGAAGCCAGCAGAAATGAGGTGAGGACCATGACCGTTCTCTTTAGCGAACTACTAGTTCCAGGCTGGGCGCAGGATGGAAACAAGATTGGGCTAGATGCCGTAACAGGCACATACGGCTCGGATGTTGCATTCAATCTTCCGTGCCACACGGCCGATCCCGACCTCTTCTTCTCCGAGTCCACTGAGGGCATTGCGGCCGCAAAAGCTCTCTGTGGTGGATGTCCCGTCCGCTCTCAGTGCTTGGATGCTGCAATTTCTCGCGAAGAACCTTGTGGAATTTGGGGCGGGGAGCTTTTCGAAGATGGTGCGGTTATTGAGAGACGAAGGACGGTTGGACGTCCCAGACTGACTCCAGCCGCGATTCAAGAGGAGCAATCCGACGCAGCGTAACTGTTGACCCCGTGCGAAAGGTCACGGGGTCACCAGTTACACCCACACGCGGGGTGACGGGCAAATGTTTGCTTGCTGCTCGCGAGTGGTCCGTGGAAATTGACCCTCGAACTTGCGCCGACGAGCGGGGATAGTCCTTCATCGACGAAGTGAAGCAACTCAAGTGCGGCCACGCCGGCTACATGATGTGCCACTGCAACTGGAACTTCCATGCTTGGCATGAGGACTTTTTGCAGTGTGATTTCTTTCCATGTGGGATTTTGCTCCTCGCGAGTCATCGCTATACATCGCGCGCATGGACTCTCGCCCGGAATGACGATCGGACCGATTTCAATGGATCCGCTTTCCGGGATACCGATTATTAAGTGAGGAATGCCTTGGCTCATCCACTGCTGGATTAGATCGGCCGAGACGGCACCAACTGCGATCATCAGAGGTTTTGTGCCCGTTTGGTCACGCTTGTTCGTTGCCCCGATCGGGAAGAGCGAGAGTTCGCGGGTGAGTTCGGTCGATCGTTTCTCTAATTGGAGGCCGATATCGCTCGGATGAAAAAATCCTGCGCAAAGATCTTCCTCGACGATTCTTTTTGAACTGTTGTGCGCTTGCAGTGAGGTGTTAGTGAATCCGCTAGCAAGAAGAATTCCGTAAAGAAGAGTCGCAATCCGCGATTCGCCGCAGATGCGTACTCGCCACTCTTGCCTTTTACTGACAATCTGCGCCCCACCGTCTCGAACACCCGAGATCCATGTGGCAGAGGAGAGTTCTGGAACAAGACGGGCCTTGAGTTGTTGAAATGCACCGTCGTTGCTGTCATCGCTGTCATGCGAGGCGCGGTTGATATTAGGCGAGTGGAAACGATTGTGCACCGAAATCTTGGTTGAATGAGTGTCGACGAGGCCGGCACGATCGAGTTCGGTTACTAAATTTTGGATGTCCTCCGATGGGATTTCTCGGGCAAGACTTAACTCTTGGCACGTACGAGTGCCATCCATGTCCGAAAGTGCCATACGCGCGGGGGATGTTATTTCGAGCCCGCGGTCGTTTCGTCCGACGTAGGTGAATTCCGAACCATGAAGAAGGATGGTTCCAAGTTTGAGGTGAGGTTTAACGGTGCACCATTGTGATTGCAGAATATTCATGGCGCTAATGATCGGCTCGCGCTTAGGCCGTGTGAACTATGAATGGATTATCTGTGGACCTTTGAGGCTTTTATGAGCGCTGCGTTGCTAAGGGCTCACGCTGCGGGAGGAAAAAAACTGGCACCCCCACTAGTACGCAGGGATGCCAGCCTTAAAGAACTGTATGGCTCGGATTACTGCGCTTTGCCAAGGATGCGGTTTAGCTTGGTGCCACAGACCGAGCAGATGCCCTGAGCCATGCGACGACCAGAGTCTGAGACCTTAACGGTTCCCGTAAAGTCACGCTTCTCTTTGCACTTAACGCAGTAAGCGTCACCTGTATATGTCTCTGCCATTTCTCCTCCAATCGACGCAAGCGGCTTGTGAGAGGATTTCCTACAAGGGCCGCTGGCGTGCAACGGTCACGATACCCCTGCTTGAGCGTGGGGGGTGAGTTTTGCAGCCATTGGGTGAATCTTTTTGAGCGTGTCGCGCGCTCGTGCTGAGTCTATTTATAGGGTCGAATCGCGATTTCTGCCGCCTCATATCCGTCCAAATATGCTTGGGCAAGTTCAGATTTGGGGAATCGTGCGATGATCTCTTGAAACTGGCTCCCATGGTCGCCAAAGCGCAGGTGAATGCCTTCATGGAAGAGGACGTAGTCCAAGACGTACTCGGGGACTCTCTGGAGCCGCTCAGATATGCGAATCGTGCCATCAACACTGGTACATGAACCCCAGCGCTCGTTCATCGCCCGCTTCCAGGTAACCGAGGTCGCCTTTTGGCAGATTTCGGGTGCCCAGAGGGTTAATAGGTCTGTTAGCCGAGAGGCTAGAACCGATTCATCGATTGCCCGCGATGCTTCGGAGGCGCGGATCTTGGCCACCATCTCGGCAACGACAGCTCTCTCGTCGGCTTTGCTCAGCCGGGCCGGGATCGAGACGATTATTTGGCCCCCCTGACGGTAGGCCGCGATGTTTCGCTTCCGGCGAGTTGAACGGACGACCACGATCTCGCCTTGGCTGATCCCAGGCAACTCCTGCATCAAGGGTTGATCCACGAGCGCCGATTCGACTCGTGTCTGGAAATTAGAGGCCATAGTCCCAAGTTATCTCAACTTGCTCAGCCATGGGACTAACGACCACTAGCGACGCCAAAAAGTCTTGGAAATTTTCACAGAAGTATTTTGAAAAAAAGTGGGACTCTCAGTTGATTCTCGGTGAAATGTCACGTACGTTGCGCTTACGAAGTCCTCGGATAACCGTTCTGTGTCTGCAAGGGGAAGGCAGACAGAGAATTGAGCGCCCGGGGGCTTCGCTTTTTTTCACCCCTTTACTCGGTCAGCCCCGAGAGGTCATCGGGCACTTCAATGCTTTTTAAGTAGGTTTCGGGGTTAGTCAGTTCTTCGTGGGTCGGAAGAATTCCCGACCATATTCGGTCTCGAGCGTCGATATCTCGAAGTTCACGAATTGCTCGCCAGAACGCACTGGCTTCGCGTGACATCCGTGGCGAAACTTCCAAACCAAAAAGAGATGAAAACAGTTGTTGTGCAGGCGATGACGTTGCTCGGCGACGACGAAGAGTTTCGCGCAATGCATTGAGCGCTGGCAATCTATCTGCGGCTGCGAGAGTTGTTACTTCATCGGCCCATCCATCAATGAGTGCAAGTGCAGTTTCCAACTTCGTGAGGGCGGCGACCTGTTGCGGACTTTCTTCGGGAGTGAAGAGCCCTTGATTGAGTGCAATGGAAAAAGTTTCTGGATTGTTGGGATCGATTGCACCGGATTCGATTGCCTCTTCGGCTTGTCGTTGCATCGCTTCGACGTCGATGCGAATTCCTTTTCCATAATCTGCAATTGATGTTCGCATGTAATCGATCAACCACGGGTTGTTGTCGAATAATCGTGCGACAGCTCCTTCGCGAAGTGCATGAAAGATCCGCACCTCGGAGTCAACTACTCCAATGTCGGCGCCCCATTTTGTGACGTTTTCAGGTATTAACGCAGGATGCGCGGGTTCGAGAAGTGGGAGTCCAACATCGTGAACACCAGTGACGTTTGCAGCTAAACCGCCAATTACTTGACCAAGTTGAGTTGCGATCATCGTTGCAATAAAGGTTCGTAACATGCCCGCAACTTGAGTAATTGGTAAGGCATTTTCGGGCAATTCTTGCGATTCGACGATGGCAGTCATGGCTTTTGCAAGACCTGCGGCAAGTGGTTCGACAGTTAATTTCCAACCAGGCATGGTTGTATCAACCCAATCCGCCCTGCTAAGAATTTTGCGTTCACTTGAGTTTGCTGGAAAGACGGTCGCATCATTGAGCCAATGATCTGCGATCTCCAATGCTTCGTTGAATACCGCGACATCTGTTGTGCCGATGAGGGCCGACCCATGGGCGCTGACATATTTGCGTGCGAGGTCACGACTTATTTCGATTGGGAAAGTGTCACCGGATTGCCCAGCCTTTCCGAGTGATTGGAAAAATTCGAGGGGATTGATTCCTAATTTCGAAAATTGTTCTTGAATGTCCTTAGTGAAATCATCGGGGAGTTGTTCGCCAAATTGAGAATTTAGTTGCGATTGAAGGAGCGCAAAGAGCGCGGCGAGGTCTGGATTGTTCCCGGGAATTTCAGGATTTTCTTCAGGCTTCTCATCGTCATCTGAAGGTCCAAAACCAAAGGGCGACATGATTCTCCTTGTTGGAATAGAAACTCTACGCTTATGTCATGTAACAACGCGAGGCGACGCTTTGTTCCCGATGGCGGTAGGCTTAAACCATGTCCAGTGCTTTTTCGGCCCTAGTTTGGTGGTTAGTCCCTCTTGCAGCTGTGCTGGGGGCGCTTGGCTATGTCCTCTGGGTCACCAAATTCCAAGAAAAATTTCAGAACGAGACTTCGCGTTCGGTGTCCCAATTTCAGCGTTTCCAGAGTTCGTTCAAGCCGCACGAAGATGTGGACGAGCCAGAAACCAAAATTGAGTCTTCGGACAAGTAGCTCGTCAGTACATGGTGCGCCTTTCGCATCTACCCAAACCGGCGATCTTCGTATTAGGTGGCTTCCTCGCCGCTAGCCTTTTTCTTCCTTTACCTTATGTGATTTTGACTCCGGGCCAAGGGCAAGATGTTCTTCATTCGATGATCAAGATCTCTGGGCAGAAAACGTATCCGTCAACTGGAAAGTTGTTGCTCACAACCGTTTATGTCACGAGTCCGGACTCAAAGTTATTCGGCTTTGAAATCATTCCGGCATGGATTAGTTCCAACTCGATTGTGTATCCAAGAAGCGCCATTTATCCGGACAACGCGAGTTCCAAGGAAATTGATGCCACCAACGTGGCCGAGATGGTCGGATCGCAACAATCGGCCGCCGCCGCCGCTCTTTCGTATTTAAATTTTCCCGTAAAGCAACAAACGGTTTCTAACTCTTCTGGGGTTAAAAGGACGAAGTACGTCCTGCCCTTTCCCGTGACCTTTGCTCTGAAGGACACGGGCGGGCCAAGTGGCGGGCTGGTTTTTGCTCTCGCCATCGTCGCAAAATTGACTCCTAAGGACTTTCTCGGAGGCAGAGTCGTTGCGGGTACTGGCACGATCGATATGAAGGGCCAAGTCGGTGCGATTGGCGGAATCGATGACAAACTGGTGGCTGCCAAGAGAGCGGGTGCAACCGTGTTCCTGGCGCCGGTCGCAAACTGCAATGACGTAACACATGTGCCTGCTGGAATCACCGTGTATTCGGTAAATACCCTCCAAGAGGCCGTTGGTGTGCTGGAAGATTCAAAAAACGCCATCCCACATTGCACTTGGCAACGAAATCGGTAGCGTTGGCGCATGAGTTCCTTTAGTCGTCCCACCATGCCCAATATCCCCAGAAACCGTCGCCCTCTCATCATCACCGTGGCGATCGTCATCGCTGCCATCCTGGCGATGGTTTCCCTTAGCAGTTTCTATGCGGACTGGCTCTGGTTCAAATCAGTCAATTTCACCAATGTCTGGCGCACGGTGCTTACGACCAAAGCTTTGCTTTTCCTAGTATTTGGGGCGCTGACTTCTCTCATCATCATCGCAAATATCATCATCGCTTACCGCCGCCGTCCACTCTACGTTCCACTCACTATTGAGGCCGACAACCTCGAGCGATATCGCGGACAGATCGAGCCAATTCGCAAACTCGTAACGGGCGTTCTGGCGCTTGTGATTTTCTATCTTGCCGGTGTGGCTGGTTCGCAGTTGTGGTCATCGTGGCTGCTCTTTAGAAACTCGACTCCCTTCGGAACGAAGGATCCGCAGTTCCATTTGGATATTTCCTTCTTCGCTTTCCGACTTCCTTTTTGGCAGTCCTTGCTGGAGTGGGGTATTTCCACTGTCATTATTTCTCTCGTAGCCGCAGTGGTGGTGCACTACTTGTACGGCGGTATACGTCCGCAGGTCCATGAAGATCGAACCACTGTCACTGCGCGGGTTCAATTGTCGATTCTCCTTGGCATCATCGTGCTCCTCAAGGGCGGCGCCTACTGGCTAGATCGCTACCACTTGGCGCTCAAGGAAGGCCGTCTCATCACCGGCCTTGGATACACCGACGTAAACGCACTGCTGCCTGCGAAGGCAATTCTTGCCGGCATTGCCGTCGTCTGCTCCCTTCTGTTTTTTGCAAACATTGTTCGGCGTTCGTGGGTCCTTCCGGCGGCCGGTGTGGCATTACTGGTGGTCTCCTCCATATTGATCCAGAGCGTCTATCCCGGAATCATCCAACAATTCCAGGTGAAACCAAGTGAGTCTTCAAAAGAAGCGCCTTACATTCAAAAGAACATCGATGCGACAAGGGCCGCCTACGGGCTTTCGAACGTAAAAGTCACCGATTACCAGGCGACGATTTCCACTTCTGCCGGGCAGTTGTCCAAAGATGCATCGACGATTTCAAACATTCGACTTATGGATCCGAATGTTTTGTCGGCGACGTTCCGCCAGTTGCAGCAAATTAAGCCTTATTACACTTTCCCGGACTCACTTGATATTGATCGCTACAAAGTCAACGGAGTCCAACGCGACACAGTTGTTGCGGTCCGCGAATTGAACCTTGCAGGCAATCCGAGCCGAAACTGGATTAACGATCACTTGGTCTACACCCACGGATTTGGCTTCGTCGCCGCATACGGCAACGTGCGCGATGCAGATGGAAAACCTTCATTCTTGGTCGGTGACTTGCCTCCAACGAAGGGGCTCGGAACTTTCCAGCCTCGCGTTTATTTCGGTGAGAATGTCCCCGATTATTCAATCGTTGGCGGAACAAAGACCGGCTCGCCAGTCGAATTGGACTACCCAGATGATTCATCGGCCAACGGACAGAGGAACGTCACCTACAACGGGACCGGCGGGGTACCGGTTGGTTCATTGCTTAATCGCTTTGTCTTCGCCATCAAATATCAAGAACAGCGAATTATTTTGTCTAACTTGATCAACAAAGATTCAAAAATTCTCTTCGTTCGCAATCCACGCGATCGAGTACAGAAAGTGGCGCCTTGGTTGACTTTGGACGGCGATCCGTATCCTGCGATCGTTGATGGGCGAATCATCTGGATCGTCGATGGATACACGACCAGCGCCGGCTATCCGTATTCGAAGAAGACAACCCTTGCTGGTTCGACGACAGATGCATTGACTACTAATTCCTCATCGATTACGGCCCAGGCAGATACTTCAATCAACTACATCCGCAACTCGGTGAAAGCAACTGTTGATGCCTATGACGGAACCGTGAATCTTTATCAATGGGATACGAGTGACCCTGTTCTTAAAACATGGAGCAAGGCTTTCCCAAACACGGTAAAGCCAAAGAGTGCGATTTCAGCTGGATTGCTCGCTCATGTTCGCTACCCAGAAGATCTCTTCCGAGTTCAAAGAGACATCTTGAGTTCCTACCATGTCACTACTGCAAGCGCCTTTTATGGTGGACAAGATTTCTGGCGTGTTCCTACTGATCCATCAACATTTGGAAGCAATGCAAGCGCTCAGCCTCCGTACTATTTGACACTTCAGATGCCAGGTACAACAAAGCCATCGTTTTCGTTGACGACGCCTTTTGTGCCGGTGGGCGGAAGACAAAACCTATCCGCGTTCGCATCCGTAATCTCAGACCCCGGGCCCGACTACGGCAAGATTTCCGTATTGCAATTGCCGCGCAGTACCAACATTGCAGGTCCTTCACAAGTTGCCTCTAACTTTGAAGCAAAACCAACGGTTGCAAATTCACTGTCGTTGCTACGTCAAGGTGGATCTGATGTCGTGCTTGGCAATTTGCTGACACTGCCAGTTGGTGGGGGATTGCTTTATGTACAACCTGTTTACGTTAGGGCAACTGCGAATACTGCTTCGTATCCGTTACTGCAGAAGGTGCTCGTTTCATTCGGTGATCAAATCGGGTACGACGACACTCTTCAGGGCGCTTTGGATCAAGTGTTTGGCGGCAATTCTGGAACAACTGGCACGACGACTACGACAACGACTCCTACAGGTCCCGCGGGATCGAAATCTGCAGCACTTGCCGCCGCACTTCAGAGTGCAAAGCAAGCAATTGCAGACGGACAAGCAGCGTTGGCAAAGGGCGACTTCGCAGGCTATGGCGCTGCGCAAGATCGTTTGAAATCAGCGATCGCTGCAGCAATTGCCGCGCAAGGTGGAAAGTAAAACTTCCACTTTTATCGCTCTCTTCTCGCATCATTTGTGAGCGATTTGGCTGACATGGTGACTATCGCCTACGATACGTCTTACCGACGCGGGGTGGAGCAGCTCGGTAGCTCGCTGGGCTCATAACCCAGAGGTCGTAGGTTCAAATCCTGCCCCCGCTACTAAATGAAAAGCCCTCTACTTTTGAGGGCTTTTTCATGTCCACTCAATTTTGATCGCTTAGCCTGTGCATGACCTCAAGCGTAGTCTCAAAGGGCAATAGCCTTCTGCAATCGCGGGGGCCATTGCTCTATTCCAAAGGCGCCCATACCGTAACTTCCGGATCCACGTAATTGACCGTTTCCTCCGACACATGTCTGCAGTTGAGCGCCTTTGCATTGTTCAAAATTTGTTTTCAATTTTGAGTCTGGAAATAGTTAGAGTTGATTTAACGACCGTGTCAAGGATCGTTCCATTCCGCGCGACGGTTATCGAGTGCGAATCCTTGAGGACTAAAAATTATTGTCGAGTACAAAATCTTGGAGTAGGGTCAATCAAATAGTGACGCGCCTGAACTCGTGTTTAATTCTATGTTTAATAACGCGGGATGAATCCAGAGAGGATGAGAGTCCTGTGACCCGAGGGCATATTGAGATAATTCAAACCGCTGAACAGCCGACTACCGATCTAGAGAGCGTGGGTTGGAGTTTCGATTCGCATGCTCAGGTGCTCTCGCAGGATTCTGAAACTGAAGCGATTACGCTGGTCTTGCAACTTCCGCCGGGCTACCGCCGGTGGGCTGGAACGCACGAACACACGGCTGAACTCTATGTCCTTTCAGGATTCTTAACGATCGGAGATGTCACTCTCGGGGCCGGGACGTATCAGTTATTGCCGGGTGGAGTGATGCAAGGGCAGTGGCGGGCCGACGAGGCTTGCTCGGTGTGGATGAAGACCGACGGAACACCCAAATTCAATCCCAATCGAGGTGGCGGTGAACGCCTACCGGATCCACTAAATACGACAAAGATGGATTGGATTATTTCACCGATCCCTGGCCCCCCATGCGGTCTTCTTCTGAAGCCGTTGAGAGTCGATACAGAAACTGGTGCGAGTACTTTTCTATCGGGCATCGTCCCGCAGTACCACTACCCTTTTATTGAATACCACCGCTGTGTCGAAGAATCATTCCTAATCAGAGGCGACATTCGACTGGGAAACAGCGGACTTATGACTGCTGGTTCTTACTTTTATCGTCCTCCATATATATCTCACGGTCCGTTTTATAGTCACGCGGGAAAGCTCGGACTATCCTCGACCGACGCTCCCCTCGATAATCACTACATAGATGACCCATTTCGAAGCGCCGAGCAAAACTTAGCGGATAGTCAATACGAAGCACCGGCGCCGAATTTGCTCTCGACATGACACAACATTGCGTTGAGCAAAGTGACAAAGAGTGGACCGAGACAAGGGGGGACACGCACAGTGAATAATGGAAGCGAGACCGAGACTTCGCAAGCCGAACGCAATGAGATCATGTCTGTGGTAAATAGTGTTTTTGAGTCCTTTGAGGCAGGTGACATTCTCGGAATCGAGAAAACGCTGGCAGAAGATTCAAGTGTTTGGGACGTTTTCACGCCGCAGTTGGTTATTGGCAGAGAAGGGCGCAGAGAATTCCACGAGGCCGACAAGGCGCAATCGACAGCAAGAGGAAAATTGACCTGGAATTCGCGATTTGTTCGCGTCGACGTGTGGGGAGATACAGCTCTCGCTTGTTACTACTTGGACTTTGAGTATAAGGAACCGAATGCGATGATCGCGTCAGTGCGGATCACCGATCTTCTTCGGAGGATCGATGGCGCCTGGAAGATCATGCACCATCACGAAGGTATAATCCCGGATCCGCATCCGGCACATAACTAACCTTTCGAGAATTGATGAAAAACTCCGATAAGCCACTGGCTTTTTTGAGTGCGGAGACCGAACGAGATTTGCGTCGCGGCTACGTCGACACTTCTGCGGGCCAAATTCACTATCGCACTTTGGGACAGGGGCACCCGTTAGTGCTTCTACATCAAACGCCTTCGAGTTCGGTGATGTGGGAACGCTTTATGAAATCCGTCCCTAATGGCTATCGACTTGTGGCCTTCGATTCACCGGGCTTCGGTATGTCCGACAAACCACTGAGGCCAACTACGATGGCAGGCTACGCATCCCTGCTGCTTGAAGCTATGACCCAACTCGACATCAATGAGGCGATTATCCTGGGCCATCACACTGGGGCGTCAATCGCCGTTGAGATGGCTCGCCAAGAGCCCAGTCGCGTAAAGGGCCTTGTACTTATGGGGCCATTCGCTCCGCTGAGTTCGACGCAATTGCAATGGTGGAAGAACAAAGTTCATCATTGGCAACCGGATGCCAAGGGTGCCTTT
>JANXZF010000131.1 GCA_025355665.1 Actinomycetes bacterium | reverse complement strand
ACATCTGTCATCGTGGGCCTAATCCTTTCGTTGGTCGAACTCTTTCGAACATGGCAGGGCAGGAGGGACTTGAACCCCCAACCGCCGGTTTTGGAGACCGGAACTCTGGCCAGTTGAGCTACTGCCCTTCAGACGGCATGGCAAAAGACCATAATCGTCAGGGGTGAGAGTGTAGAGCGTGGAATAGGTTGGGGTCTAACTCGGGCGTGGCTCCCATCGACGGCCCCTTCGAAACCGGGGAACAGGACCCCTTGCCCGTACGGCAGACTTGCCCCATGAGTGCCCAACGAATCTCCTCTCGCATCGCTGCCATCGCAGAATCCGCCACCCTTGCCGTTGACGCAAAAGCCAAAGCCCTGAAGGCCGCTGGCCGGCCAGTCATTGGATTCGGAGCAGGAGAACCGGATTTTCCAACGCCTGATTACATCGTTGCGGCAGCAATCGCATCGGCCAGCGTTGCTTCAAACCACCGATACACGCCGACTCCTGGGTTGCCCGAACTTCGCGCCGCAATCGTGGCCAAGACCAAGCGCGATTCGAACTATGAAATTACATCTGATCAGGTCCTCGTGACGAACGGCGGCAAGCAAGCCGTCTATCAAGCATTCGCCACAATCGTCGATCACGGCGACGAGGTTTTGCTTCCTGCGCCTTACTGGACGACGTACCCCGAGTGCGTGAAATTGGCGGGTGGAATTCCCGTTGAAGTTTTCGCTGGCGAGGATCAGAACTATCTAGTCAGCGTCGAGCAACTTGAGGCCGCACGAACGCCGAAAACCAAGGTCCTGCTTTTCTGTTCGCCGAGCAACCCAACCGGTTCGGTTTATCCACCAGAGCAAGTCAAGGCGATTGCAGAGTGGGCGCTGAAACACAATATCTGGATCATCACCGACGAAATTTACGAGCACCTTCGCTATGACGGTGCGGTCGCACCAAGTATTCCTGTCGTTGTTCCAGAAATGGCAGATCACACCATCGTTCTAAACGGCGTTGCAAAAACTTATGCGATGACTGGATGGCGAGTCGGTTGGATGATCGGACCGAAGGACGTCATCAAGGCAGCCACAAATCTTCAGTCGCATCTCTCAAGCAACGTTTCGAATATTTCTCAACGCGCGGCTATCGCCGCACTGACCGGAGATCTTTCCGCAGTGCACAAAATGGGTGAGGCGTTCAACCGCCGCCGCAAACTCATTGTCGGACTACTTAACGAAATACCTGGATTTGACTGCCCAATGCCCCAAGGCGCCTTCTACGCATATCCGTCCGTAAAAGGCGTCTTGGGGAAATCCATCCGTGGGAAAACTCCTCAGTCCTCTGCCGAATTGGCCGCAATAATCTTGGAAGAGGTCGAGGTCGCAGCGGTACCAGGGGAAGCCTTTGGGCCCTCGGGTTATCTACGTTTTTCTTATGCCCTAAGTGATGAGGACATCATTGAAGGTATTGGCCGAATCAAGAAACTGATATCTGAGATCCACTGACTTTAGTACTAACTGAGTTTTTCCTAATTTAAAGTAAGCCCCACAAGGTTTACTTCTGGCTCGAGAGTGATGCCAAAGACTTTTTCGACTTTTTCCATTACCTCTCTTGCAAGGGCCGCAATGTCAGCCGCTGTCGCATTACCCGAATTCGTTAACGCGAGTACGTGCTTGGATGAAATCCGTGCGCCTGAATGTGCATCACCCTTATGAACCCCTGCGTGCTCAATTAGCCAGGCCGCCGAAATCTTGACACGTCCATCGGGCTGAATCCAACGTGGCGCATCTTCAGGTAGTTTGCTAGCAATTTCCGGGGCAACGATTGGATTGGTGAAGAAAGAGCCAGCCGACCACGCGTCGTGATCTTTTGAATTTAGCAACATTCCTTTACTTGCCCGCAATTTCAACGTTTGCTCGCGAGTGGCTACTACCGGTGCTCTTCCGCCAACCACGGTACTTAGCGCCCACGCCAATTCAGCGTAGTGAATAGGAGTGGTCATTTCTCCAATGCGGAGCTGAAAGCCGACGTCGAGAACGACATACCTATCTGGCTCAAGTTTGAATCTCGAACTTCGGTAAGTGAATTCGCATTCGGCGTTGGTGAAAGTCTTAATTTGTTTTTCTTTACGGTCATACGTACGCACTCGAGTAATGAACTCGGACACCTCGTGACCATACGCACCGATATTTTGAATTGGTGCAGCACCAACGGTGCCTGGAATTCCGCTTAACGTTTCAAGGCCGGCATACCCCCGCTTTATCGTCGTTTCGACAAAGGAATCCCAAACTTCACCGGCGCCGATTGTTAATGTTGCGCCACTGCACGCATCAACTTCGGCCTCAACCTCGGTACTGGCAACTCGAATAACAACCCCCTTGAAGCCTTCATCGCTGATAAGAACATTTGTTCCGCTGCCAAGGATCAAGATTGGCTTGCCATCTTCATCAGCCTTCTGAACCGCAGCAATTATTCCTGCTTCATTCGACGCATTCACGATCTCTTGTGCCGGACCGCCGACTCGGAAGCTTGTGTAATCGGAGAGCTGGGTCATGGTTGAAAGGCTAGCGGCGCGGACTCAAGATCGCATTTTTGCCACGGAAGCGTTCAAGGATGCG
>JANXZF010000083.1 GCA_025355665.1 Actinomycetes bacterium | reverse complement strand
AGATCACTTGTTCGCTCTTCCACTTCTTGCCAACTATGTCGGCAGCAAAGTTGATCGCTCGAGATTGACGATCGTGTCTCCTGACTCTGGCCGGGTTCGAGTAGCCGAACGATGGTCTGATCTTCTCGGCGGATGCCCAATTGCATTCATCCACAAGACCCGCGATCCACGAATTCCTAACGAATCCGTTGTTGGCCGCGTCGTCGGTGACGTTCAAGGACAGACCTGCGTAGTCATCGATGACATGATCGATACAGCCGGAACGATTATTAAGGCAATTGACGCGCTCTTTGATGAAGGTGCGAAGGAAGTAATTGTCGCTGCAACCCACGCCGTGCTTTCAGGTCCTGCAATCGAGCGTTTGAAGAATTCGCGAGTCAGCGAAGTTGTGGTGACGGACACATTGCCGATTTCTGAAGAAAGTCGCTTCGATCGATTGACCGTTCTTCCAATTGCGCCCTTGCTGGCTAGGGCCATTCGCGAGGTCTTTGAAGACGGATCGGTCACAAGTCTTTTTGATGGCCTTTCCTGATCCTGTAATAGACGCAAAAAGGACGCGGATTTGCTGAAAACACGCTTTATTCGCTAATCTTTCGCAAGTTCCGGCGAGGGTAAGCACACCGTAATCGACGGTTTATGCAAGTCGACGATTTAAATGTGCGCTCCTGGCCGAAACTAACGTGAATTGTCCGTCGAGTTTGACTAGGGAGATTTAAAATGGCCGAGATCCTCATCAATGGCGTGAGCCGTACCGAATTTGGTAAGGGCGCTGCACGTCGTGCACGTCGAGATGGCATGGTTCCCGGAGTCATCTACGGTCACGGTGCAAAGCCAGCACACATTGCCCTTCCAGCTCTCGAACTGGGCAAAGCATTAAAAACTGCCAACGTTCTTCTCGACATTGTCGTTGACGGAAAGACCGAACTCACACTTCCTAAGTCAATCGTCCGCGATGCCATCAAGGGCACGCTTGAGCACATTGACCTCGTCATTGTTCGCCGCGGAGAGCGCGTCACGGTCTCTGTCCCAATTCACACATCAGGTGAATTCGACCGTGATGGGATTCTTGAGCACATGAACACCTCGATCGAAGTTGAGACCGAAGCAACTGCAATTCCAGATCACCTAGCTTTGGATCTAACTGGTTTGGTAGCCGGCGAATCCCTCTATGCATCTGACGTCAAACTTCCAGCAGGAATGACCTTGATCTCCGAGCCACGTATGCCCGTCGTTCACCTTTCTATTCGCTCTAGCCACGATGACATCGAAGCCGCCGACACAGCGGCCGCTACCGCCGCATCTGCTGCAAGCACTGCAATTACTGAGGCCGCCGAAGCCGAGAAGAAGGACTAATATCCCTCTTCTCTCGAATAGTCTTACCTCATGGTGTGGCTAGTTGTTGGACTTGGTAATCCTGGCCCTGAATACGCAGCGACCCGGCACAACATTGGCCAGATGGTCGTTGAAATTCTTGCCACCCAGAACAAAGCCCGCTGGACCACGCATAAATCTCGCACCGATGTAGCCGCCTACAAGATCGGCGTCGGCTCGGATGCTGTCTCCGTGATTCTTGCTAAGTCAAAGAGTTACATGAACGAATCTGGCGGGCCCATTAAGGCTCTTGCTACTTTCTACAAAGTTGAACCATCACAAATTATCGTGATCCATGATGAACTCGATATTCCCTTTGATGTCATCCGAGTCAAACTTGCCGGTGGCGATAATGGCCACAATGGGTTGAAAAGTTTGACATCTTCACTTGGTACCGCGAATTATTACCGTGTTCGAATGGGCATTGGTCGTCCCATCGGTCGTCAAGATCCAGCAGATTTCGTATTGAAGCAATTTGCAGTCGCCGAGAAGAAAGGGCTTGAAGATTTTCTGATCAGGGGCGCTGAATCAGTGGAATCACTTATAACTCGAGGACTAGAAACGACGCAGCAAGATTTCAATTCCTAAATCTTCTCTACTCCGAGATTTGTCCCCATAAATACCGATGCTGTAACTCTTCTGACTGGGCATTTAGTGGCTTAGAGTGACGTACACGGAGAGGTGTCATGTCAGCGACCCAGTACACAGTGATCCCAGAGCGAGTGACGCTTGCCAAACTCACGTACGGGTATGCGGCCTCTGACTTTTCTTCGATGAAAGCGAGCGGGATATCGCCATGGGTTGAATCGCAACTTGACCCCAATCTTGCGGAGGGTGATTCGTGTGCGAAGAAACTTGTTGGTTTCAAGTCCTTGGGTATGAGCGTAAAACAGATTTCGGCCTTTGACCCATTCAGTAAGAACAACTACTCCGCGGGTTTTGAACTCTCGACCACCACTGTGATTCGTCGACTTTTTTCTCAGAGACAGTTGTACGAGATGCTCGTTGAGCACTTTAACGATTATCTGCACGTTCCAACTTACATCGCATGGCAAGCACGTATGCCCTATGACCGAGACGTAATTCGTGCCAATGTTCTGGGGTCGTACCCGGACATGCTCGTTGCCTCATCCCTGCATCCAGCCATGCTTGAATACTTGAACGGAAATGACAACACGAAAGATGCGCCAAATGAGAATTACGGGCGCGAACTTCAAGAACTGCACACACTCACTTCCCATGGTGGTTACGTGGAGTCTGATGTCGTAAATGCAGCAAGAGTGTTCTCGGGAATCTCATGGGATTATGATGCTAGCCAGTTAGTAATTGATCCAGATTCCCATTGGACAGGCGCCGTTTCAGTAGTTGGTTGGAAGAGTTCCAATGATGGCACTACACCTGCTGCTATACGATCAGTGGCTGAATCCCTTGTTAGATATCTCGCCCTTCGCCCAGAAACCGCGAGAGCCTTCAGCATTCGATTAGCTCGGAGATTCGTTTCTGACGAGCCTCCGAATTCCATTCTTGATGTGATGTCAGCGAAATACCTCCAGACTGCGGGCCACATTCCTAGCGTTGTTAAGGCGATGGTTGTTGCACCGGAATTTCTCTTAAGTGCAGGACAGAAAGTGAAACGCCCCATGGAATACGTGGGTTCAGTTGTTCGTGCGTTGAAAGTGGAACTTGCCACAGCAATTCAGCCAGGTGACGCTAGCCGAACTGATGACTACTTCCATGACTCTGTGATCTCGAGCCTGGTTTGGTATCTTTCGACGCAAGGGCAGGAGCCAATGAATTGGCCATTCCCCAATGGCTTTCCCGACAAGGCTAATCCGTGGACCAATTTAAATGGGCAAATCCGTCGCTGGAACTTAGGCGCCTCACTGGCACATGGATGGAACGAACAAGACTTTCACATTCCGCCGTATGAACAACTGTTGAGTGGCGTGACGGCCGAGCCGGCCGCAGTTGTTGATGCACTTTCGCAAATTTTCCTAGGGACTGCCCTTGCTCAAGATGATCGCAACGATATTCTCGCCATTGTCAGTCCAATCTATGACGCGTCATCTACTCAATCCAAATTAGCGCAGTACGCGCAGACTGCGACATCGTTGATACTTTCTATGCCAACGTGGAATTTCCGATGACCGAACAACCCTGTGGTTGCCCCGACTTCGCGAACGCGCGCGCGGGTCTGACTCGACGGACTTTCCTTAATGGGATGTTGGCGATGGGTGCCGGTATCGTTATTTCGAATACAACGGGCCTGCGTTACGCAATCGCCGCTTCAGGAGACACTGGGGCCGATGTGATCATTACGTTGTCAATGCGTGGTGGCATGGATGGATTGATGGCTGTTCCCATTTTGGGAGATAGGAATCTGGCGCGATTGCGTCCGACTGCATCGGTACTGGATTCCCAGGCGTTGATATTGGACCGAACCTTTGGCCTGCATCCAAATCTGGCCACATTTAAATCGCTCTACGAAGCGCGTGAGTTGGCTGTCATTCACGCAGTAGGAACGCCTATTGGGACACGCAGTCATTTCGATGATCAGAACTCGTTGGAACTTGCCGCATACGGAAAACCTGGTACCGCCACCGGATGGCAGAATCGCTATTTGGAAGCCACTGGAACGACCGGTGTGCTATCTGGCATTGCCGTTTCGGATCAAACACCAGTTGCTTTGTATGGGGAAGCTAGCACCATGGCATTTGAAAGTCTGGATGACATTGCGCTGGGCGATATTGAAACGGATCACAAAACATACGTGGATACTCTTAAGCGGATACATAGTCGCTCAGACCGTCATTGGAGTCAGACGGCAATCGATAGCCTCACCGCTTCGGAGGCACTCAAGCAGGTGAAAAGCAATCCGAATGCGAAGTATCCCGATTCATCGTCGGCAAATCGTTTCAAAGTGCTCGCCTCACTTTTAAAAGCAGGGATACCTATCAAGACGGCAGCCATTGATTTCGACGGTGAATTCGATGTTCATAGCAATGCCGGAGTGCGCGACGGAAGTATGGCCAATAATTTCTCTGACCTCTCGGCGTCCATTGCAGCATTTAAGGCGGACTTAGGCCCCCTCTGGAGAAGGGTGACGATCGTGACATTAACCGAGTTCGGTCGCAGGCTCGAGGAAAACGCTTCAGCAGGTGTCGACCATGGGTGGGCATCAGTGATGTTCGTGATGGGTGGCGGGGTTCGAGGTGGGCAAGTAGTGGCGAAGTGGCCCGGCCTAAACGAGAGCCAACTCGATAGTGGAGATTTGGCTGTTACAACTGATTACCGACATGTCCTAGCTGAAGTATTGAAGGTTCGAGGTGGACTTTCAAGTGGTGCGATCTCCGCAGTCTTCCCGTCCTTTGTTCCGAAGACACTCAACATCACTCATCCTCTCCACTTGAGAACAACGCCTCAGAGGAAGCGCCCTGCGAAATAGAAAGTTTGCCTAGACGGCTCGTTAGGTGCGGGCTTACACTCCCCGACATGACTTCACGCGCCGATCACAAAATACTTCTCGACGAATCTGAAATGCCAA
The DNA here is from genome assembly GCA_025355665.1 of Actinomycetes bacterium. Taxonomy (GTDB): domain Bacteria; phylum Actinomycetota; class Actinomycetes; order Nanopelagicales; family Nanopelagicaceae; genus QYPT01. The sequence continues at coordinate 1,415 of JANXZF010000083.1, read as the reverse complement.
CGCAGTGGTACAACTTGATTGCCGATCTTCCAACCCCGCCACCGCCGCCCCTTCACCCAGGAACTCACGAGCCGATCGGGCCAGAGGCACTTGCCCCCTTGTTCCCAATGGATTTGATCATGCAAGAAGTTACAACGGATCGCTACGTTGATATCCCACAAGAAGTCCAAGACATCTACAAACTCTGGCGTCCATCTCCACTATTTCGTGCGCACCGACTCGAGAAGGCTCTCGGAACTCCTGCACGTATCTATTACAAGTACGAAGGCGTGAGCCCCGCCGGTTCGCATAAGCCAAATACGGCAGTTCCTCAGGCCTATTACAACCACAAAGCAGGCGTTCGAAAGCTGACGACTGAAACCGGCGCGGGCCAATGGGGCACGGCACTTGCATTTGCGGGTGCGCTCTTCGGAATCGACGTCGAGGTCTGGCAAGTAGGCGCTTCATACGACCAGAAGCCATACCGCCGAATGATGATGGAAGTTTTCGGCGCCATCGTTCATCGCTCGCCTTCAATGCTCACCCAGGCAGGACGCAACCAGTTAGCGCTGAATCCGAACCACACTGGTTCCCTCGGTATTGCGATCAGCGAAGCGGTCGAGGTTGCCGCGCAAGATCCAGCAGTCAACTACGCACTCGGTAGCGTTCTCAACCACGTTCTGCTTCATCAAACGATCATCGGAGAAGAAGCGCTACGTCAATTTGCAAAGGTCGGTGACTACCCAGATGTGATTGTCGGTTGCACTGGTGGTGGTTCTAACTTCGCGGGGTTGTCCTTCCCATTCATCCGCGAAAATCTCACCAACGGAAAGAACACGAAGATCCGCGGGGTCGAACCGGCATCATGCCCATCACTTACACGTGGCGAGTACCGTTACGATTTCGGTGACACTGCAGGCATGACGCCACTGATGAAGATGCACACCCTCGGACATGATTTCGTTCCGGACCCAATTCACGCCGGTGGCCTTCGCTATCACGGTATGGCTCCGCTGATATCCCACGTTTACGAACTCGGACTTATGGATGCGGTTGCCATGGGACAACTCGACTGCTTCGCCGCTGGCGTTCAGTTCGCTCGCACAGAAGGAATTGTTCCCGCACCAGAACCCACACATGCTTTGGCAGAAATCATCCGCCAAGCGAAGGAATGCAAAGAAACAGGCGAAGAGAAGGTCCTGCTTACCGCACTATGCGGTCATGGACATTTCGATTTAGCAGCCTACGACGCGTTCCTTGGCGGCACGATGATCGATCACGAGCTATCTGACGCGTCTATCCAGGCAGCTTTGGAAACAGTGCCTCGGATCTAATCTTCTAAGGTCAGTTTCTTTAGAGATTCACTGAGTCGCGCAATGCTTGCTTCATCTACGTGAGTGCGTAGTTGGCCGAGTGCTTCAGAAGTTTCGCGGTAC
>JANXZF010000072.1 GCA_025355665.1 Actinomycetes bacterium | reverse complement strand
GAAAATGCTTCCTGCTATGACTGGAATGAGCATTGGTGGAATCGCGTTGAGTGAAATGCGGTTTGATCGCCGAAGGCGCCTGAGTGCAACGTAGAGAAATGCGCCAACGAGGCCGACAAATACGAGCAGCCATATGCTGTCGTTGGCCGCCTCCCAAGTGCCGGCTTGCTGACAATTTGCGGCAGTCGGGTGAATCGAAAGCCAGTAAGAGCATTGAGAAGCAGTTGGAAGCGCACTTGGTGGAAGCCCGAAAACAGTCTGTGTGGACGTTAAAATCGAGGCAACGTAAGCAATGACTGCGCTGGCGCCCACGACCATGAATCCGAGAGAGACCAACTGCAAAAGTGCAGCGAAAAGCGATCGAAGCGTCGCACCGAAAGTGAATATTCCGACTTCAGAATTGTGTCCAGCAGCGACGTCACCTGCCACGCCGAATTGCGAAATCGCCATTATTTGCGCGTCCTCCTCCGATATTCCTTGCCGCATAAGATCAGCGGCCGCAGAGCGAAGATGGTCTTCAGTTTCAAGAAGTGTGTGATGGGCTTGCATCGCGGGACCCTGGAGATCTCGGGCGATTAGTTCGAGGTATTCATCTATTAAGTCGTTCATGAGCTCATCCCCAAAACCATATTCACCGAGTGCGAATACTTAGCCCAAGCCTTCTTCCCCGATTGAAGGGCGGCTCTGCCATTCGGAGTTATGGCATAAATCCTCCGCCGGCGACCAGATGAAGAATCCCAGCTACTGCTTATCGCACCCGTCTTCTCTAGACGGTGAAGTGATGGATAGACGGTTCCTTCGGGTAAATCGAAAACGGCTTCACTTGTTTCCTTGAGTTTCTGGATAAGTTCATAACCGTGCGCAGCCCGTTGTCGCAGAATTCCCAAAAGCAAAGTATCGAGATTTCCCGTATTCCAGTTCTCTTTCATACCTAGATACTCTAGGTATGAAGCGAATCTCTGTCAAGCATTAAGACCAACTAACGAACAACTTTTATGTTGATCATCGGAGTTTGGAGGCTTCCATAAAGTCGAAGCCACAAGGGCAGATACATCTCAAGACCACGGGCAGAAGTGATGTCTCCCAGATCAATGACATTCTCCAACTTCCATCCGAATGACTCCAAAATCTTAGTCACCTCGGCCTTGGCACCCTCATCATTCCCGCCGACGAAGACGTTGTGATCGCCTGGCAGAAGACTTGGGTTAACCATGAGCGCGGCTGTCATGGTGTTCAGAGTCTTTACAACTTTCATGTCAGGGAACTCGGATTGGATTTTTTCGGCTAAGGAAGAGTCGTTGCAGACACTCAGAGTTGGTGGCATGCCCTTCGAAAAGTCCAAGGGGTTAGAGATATCCATGAGAATCTTCCCCTTAAGGTTTGCCGCTCCAGCCAATCGCAGTGCCTCAAGGGATCCCATCCCCGACGTTGCGTTTACAAGAATCTCTCCGTACCGAGCGGCATCTGCAAACGTCGCCAATTCGATGATCGGATGGGCACGGTGCCATCCTGCAAAATCGCCTTGGCCAGTCTTCGCGACGTCGCGCGTCCCAATCGTGACCGAATGCCCAAGATCGGCGAACTTTCCAGCAATTGTTTGCCCCACCACCCCACTGCCAAATACTCCGATTTTCATGACGCCTCCCAAATGAATACCTCCATCATATTGAATGCACAAAAAAGGAGGACCGAGCCAATGGCCCGATCCTCCTTATAGTTCAGTTAAGCGATAACCGCTTAAGCAGCGTCCCCGCTACGAACTGCTGAGATTTCGAACTCGAGGGTGATCTTCTCGCTGACGAGAACTCCACCAGCTTCAAGGGCCGCGTTGAAGTTGATACCCCAGTCCTTGCGATTGACAGTTGTCTTTCCTTCGAAGCCCACGCGCGTGTTGCCCCATGGGTCAACTGCGGTTCCGGTGTAATCCAGGTCAAAGGTGATTGACTTTGAAACACCCTTGATGGCGAGGTCACCTGTGACGGTGTACGTGTTGGCATCGGCTTTGGAGAAGCTGGTCGATGCAAACTTGATCTCAGGGAATTGCTCCATGTCGAAGAAATCATTACCCCGAAGGTGCCCGTCGCGGTCAGCGTTGTTGGTATTAATGCTCTTGGCCTGAATGGTTACCTGAAGATTTGATTCAGCAGGGCTCTCAGCGTTGAAATAGCCAGTACCCGTGAACTCGTTGAAATTGCCGCGGACCTTGGTGACCATCGCGTGACGGGCGCCGAATCCGATTTGGCTATGGGTTGGATCGATTGAATAGGTTCCGGTGGCGGAACCAACTGTTGCTGTAGTCATTTGTAAAGCTCCTTAGTCGTATCTGGGGACGTTTCCTTTAGTTGAACTTTCATCAGTTGAAGTTTCAACTACTTGCTCACTGTAACATAGTTGAAACTTCAATTATTCCCAGATACGACGAAACTGCTCAGAATCATCTGTGAATTGGGCAACATTTGCCTGTACTTGCGAATCAATTGCAGGTTGAGACCACGCTTATGAGGACAGCAACTTCACAATGGCAGCGATACCAACGGCAACGATTACTCCTCGATAAATGGGCTCAGGCAATCGGCGTCCGATATGGCCGCCAAGTTGCCCGCCAATAATTGAACCAACTGCTATCGCACCGGCCGCTTCCCAGGCGATCCCACCGTGAATGATGAAGACGATGGCCGCTGCCGTATTAGCCCACAGTGCAAGAATGATCTTGATCGAATTGAGACGCTGAATTGTCTCGTCAAACATCGCGCCAAGAACCGACATTAAAAGAACCCCTTGGGCTGCGCCGAAATAGCCGCCATACACGCCCGTAAGAAAAAGGGCGACGCGGTGAAAGATCGAGTGACGTCGCGAGATTCCCCCACGCTTTGCCGCGCGTGTCCTCAGCCACGGCTGGATGATCACCAGCACGAGAGAGAGTCCAATAAGGACGGGAACGATTGCGTTAAAGGCATTTGAAGGCAGTGCCAATAGTAGTAACGCACCGCCCAATCCACCCACGAGAGAGAACACAGAAAGGCGCAAGACCCTTGGCCATTGGCTTCGAAGCTCGGTGCGAAATGCATATGCACC
>JANXZF010000044.1 GCA_025355665.1 Actinomycetes bacterium | reverse complement strand
AATGCGCAGTACCTCGGAATTAAGCGCTTCGGCGGACAGGTAGTCAAGAACGGCGAGATCCTCGTGCGTCAACGTGGCACCCACTTTCACCCAGGCGCAAACGTCGGACGTGGCAAGGATGACACTCTCTTCGCACTGGCTGCAGGCGCAGTGGAATTCGGTCGCGCTCGCGGTCGTCGCGTTGTAAATGTGGTCCCCGTCGCCTAGATCTCGGTTCTCATAAATGAGCGGGCCGTGCATGCGGACCCGCTCTTTTATTTTCATCCACTATTTTTAATAGATCAAAGGGGGCGGCAATGACGACATTTGTTGATCGCGTAACCCTCTATGCCATGGCCGGAAAAGGTGGCGACGGCTGCGTCTCTGTCCACCGCGAAAAGTTCAAGCCCCTAGGCGGACCAGACGGCGGAAACGGTGGACGCGGCGGCGACATTAAGTTAATCGTTGACCCGAACGTCACGACTCTTCTGGATTACCACCATTCCCCACACCGCAAAGCGACTTCTGGTCGTGCCGGTTACGGGGATCGCAAAGACGGTCCAGCAGGCGAAGACCTCGTACTTAAAGTTCCAAACGGCACTGTTGTCTTCGACAAAGACGGAAATCAAATTGCAGACCTCGTGGGCAACGGTACCGTCTTCATTGCAGCTCAAGGCGGTCATGGAGGACTGGGCAATTTAGCCCTGGCATCCTCTAAGCGTCGCGCCCCGGGCTTCGCACTTCTTGGAGAACCCGGCGAAGAGCGCACTTTGATTCTCGAACTCAAAAGCGTCGCCGACATCGCGTTAGTCGGATACCCAAGTGCCGGAAAGTCCTCTCTTATTGCAGCAATTTCTGCCGCACGCCCCAAGATCGCTGACTATCCCTTTACTACTTTGATCCCAAACCTTGGCGTCGTTCAGGCGGGGGAGACTCGATTCACGGTGGCCGATGTCCCTGGCCTCATCCCTGGGGCAAGCCAAGGAAAGGGCCTTGGCCTTGAGTTCCTTCGCCATGTAGAACGTTGCGTAGCGCTAGTCCACGTCTTGGACTGCGGCACGCTGGAAACTAATCGCAACCCAGTTGCAGATCTTGAGATTATCGAGGACGAACTAGCCCAATATGGGGGGCTCGAAGATCGCCCACGACTCATCGCACTGAACAAAATCGATTTACCAGATGGCGCGGCAATGGCTGATATGGTTGGGGAATCCTTACGCGACCGCGGTTACGAGGTTTATCCGGTCTCTGCCGCGTCGCGTGCGGGCCTTTCTGATCTGACTTATGCAATGGCTCGGATTATCCAAAAGACCCGCGCAGAGATGGCTGTTGAAGAGCGCACCCGGATTGTCCTTCGCCCCGTGGCCGTTGATGATTCAGGATTTAGCGTGAGCGCGAACAAGGATGGCTCATTCAATATCTCCGGACCAAAGATCATGCGATGGGTTAGACAGACCAACTTCAAGAACGCAGAAGCGATCGGTTACTTAGCAGACCGCATGGCACAACTCGGCGTCGAACGAGAACTTTTCAAGAAGGGCGCAGTTGCCGGAAATGAAGTTCGAGTTGGCACTGGCGATGACGCAGTAATTTTCGATTGGGAGCCAACCATCGAATCAGGCGCCGAGTTACTTGGTGCTCGAGGAGAAGATGTTCGCTTCGATTCAGTTTGGCGTGGGCCTGAAAAGGAACGCGATCAGCTCACAACCGAAGAACTTGCTCGTCAATGGGAATTCACCGTTATCGATCCGCGTACTCCGGCGCTCGTTGAAGAACTCAAAATGGATGCCGAAGATGTTGCGGAAGACGAGGCTGCGTCAGAGGAAAACGTATGACTCGGTCGAAGATCTCATCTGCGAAAAGAATTGTTATCAAAATTGGTTCGTCATCGCTGACTGGAAAAGCAGGTTCAGAACTTGATCCCGCCGCAGTTGACCGCCTCGTAGATGCTGTAGTCGCCGCACGTGAGCGTGGAGCCGAAGTTGCAGTAGTTTCATCGGGTGCAATCGCCGCAGGACTATCACCTCTTGGGTTGAAAGTACGACCTCGAGATCTTGCAACGCAACAGGCAGCTGCTGCGGTTGGCCAAGGTTTGCTCATTCACCGCTACACCGAGAGCTTCGCGCGCCATCGAGTCATCGCCTCGCAAATCCTTCTAACAACTCAGGATGTTATTCACCGAACTCATTATAAGAATGCTCAACGCGCGCTATATCGCTTGCTCTCGCTGGGCGTTGTTCCTGTGATCAACGAGAACGACACCGTGGGCACGCAGGAGATTCGCTTTGGCGATAACGACAGGCTTGCCGCGCTCGTTTCACTCGTCATTGGAGCCGACTTACTGGTTCTGGTCTCAGATATCGATGCACTCTACGATGCGCCGCCATCACAACCTGGCGCGAAAAGAATTAGCGAAGTCGAATCTGTCTCCGCGCTTGATGAGACAACTATTGGTGGAGTTGGATCATCCGGTGTCGGGAGCGGCGGAATGGTGACAAAAGTTGAGGCCGCCCGAATCGCGACAAGTGCCGGAATTCCAATGCTTCTCACCTCACTTGACAAGGTAGCCGCAGCATTACTCGGTGAGGATTTCGGGACTTTTTTCCATGCACGTCCTTCAAAAACAAATTCGCGACTTCTTTGGCTTGCACATGCATCAACGCCACACGGCCGCTTGGTCGTGGATGATGGTGCAGTTAAGGCTTTGATCGAACGCGGCGTTTCTCTTCTACCCGCTGGAGTGACTGCAGTCGAAGGGGAGTTCAGTGCGGGCGATGCTGTTGAAATTGCATCGCAAGCAGGACATGTGATTGCTCGCGGTTTAGTTGCTTTCGACTCGAGCGAAATCCCTCAGATGTTAGGCAGATCCACCAAGGAATTGGCTTTAGCACTTGGCCCCGAATATGAACGAGAATTGATTCATAGGGACGATTTGGTCTTAATCTAAACTCTCCTTTCATTACACCGTGCTAGCACTCTCAATTTCGCTATTTCCGAAATGCCCCGCTAACTACACCGTAATTACATGCAAGGTAGCTTTGAGGAGTAGCCATGGAAAGTACTCGCCAACGCTTAATTACTATTTTCACTCTTGTCTTTCTACTTCTGGGTTTCAGCGGCATAAATATTTCCGGTGCCGCGACGGCAAAATACACAGTTCCTTCAGCGCCAACCGACGTCCACGCAGTTGGTGGAATAGAGCAAGCTACTCTGACATGGAAGGCGCCATACTCCAACGGTGGCAAGAAGATTACGGCATACAAGGTGTCGGACTACCCAGGTGCGAAAGTTCATATGTGCAATTCGGCAGCGCTTCGGTGCATAGTCGATATTCCAAATCCAAATAAGCCAAGTAGCAAGCCGCCATCAGTTTGGTATTTATTCACCGTCGCGGCGGTTAATTCTGTTGGAACTGGACCCGCTTCCATCGTTGGGCAAGCACGAGTGCTCATCAAGTTCCGTGCATCTATCTATATTTCGCCGAAATATGGAACACCGACGCCTACACCGACGCCTACACCTTCCATTAATGCGATTCCTGCACCGTCTCCCGATAGTTCTCCAACATTTGCTCCTACGTACGTGACCAATGCTTTTGACGGTACTTACACCGGCATTGCAACAGTGACAACAAAATCTGCGCTTTCGACGACGGGTACTACGACCACGATCCCCACTTCATTCGTCGTCTATGCAGGCCGTGGTTCGGGGCGGGCATTGAACTGGTCTGTGAACGGTTATATTACCGACCCGGCAGGTAAGGCCGAGGTCACCGTGGCAGATTCGCTCTACGGTTCGTTGACGTTCGTGGTCTCATTTACGCAAGATCCTGTAACTAAAGAAATGAATGGAACCGGCAAGGGAACTAAGACATTTGCAGTTCCAGGTTACGGCAATGTGAGTGTTGAATTCAGCTTCAACGTTTCTGATAAAAAGTAGATTTAGGGCTTTGACTCCGCTAAATCCCTAAGCACATTCGCAGTAAGCACTTCATGATTGCCGCTGTCGGTTGGCTCATCACTTAGTTTGACGATCGCCGTGTGCGTGCTCGGGTTGATGAAGATGTATTGCCCATGCAAACCAAGCAACATCATCGTTCCGGGGAATGGGTGCCAAATTTGAGCGCTGTAGCCCCAGCCGTGATCAAGGGTTGTCATTGGCTGTTCCAGACGTGCCATCCAATTGGCACTGATCAAGTTAGCCCCTGCAACTTTGGCTGCTCCGTTGTCGAGAATCAGCGCACCAATTCGCGCCCAATCGCGGGCCGTAGCGTTGAAGCAGCAGAACGTTTTTTCAAGTCCACCTATATGGTCGACATTCCAAAAGGCACTGTCTTGTGCACCGACTAATTGCCAGACGTGTTTGCTGAAGTAATCCGAGACCGTTGTGCCGGTGACCTTTTTGATGATGAATCCGAGCATTTGAGTATCAACGCTTCGGTACTCTGATTTCATACCAGGGTCCCAACTCATTTTGCGGTTGTGTTCCATGAAGAAATTGAGATCAGTGGTCGCGTACATCTGTGCGATTGCTACACCCCATCCCGAGGAGCCGGTCGGGTAATTATCGCTCACGCCAACTCCCGCTTGCATATCGAGCAGACTCTTGATTGTCACCTTGTCGAAACTTCCGCTAGTTTTCCATTGTGGGAAGTACTTCACGAAGGTGTCAGATTCTTTGATCTTGCCGTCGGCGATGAGTTGGCCGATCATTATAGAGGTCAGGGTTTTGGCCATGGAGTAGGAAGGAAGTTTCGTACTTGCGTTGGTGGATTTGTTGTACCACTCGTAGGTGATCACTCCATCGCGTAGAACTAGAAATGCATTAGTCGAGGTATTCGAAAGGAATTGGCTAAAGGGAATCTGAGTACCGCCCCAGTTGACCGTGCCGGGAATGCTTCCTTTGGATGTTGTCCAGAGCACGGGAGTTGTAGCGGGTGCGACGATGTGGAAAGGCATAAGCGTCGGAGTCTTGGAAGCCGGAGCCAGACCCAATCGAATCGCTGCAATCGGCTCTGGGTAATGGATAACACGAGTCGCACTGAAGAGAAGTATGTATACGGCGAATAGGCCGATCAG
>JANXZF010000032.1 GCA_025355665.1 Actinomycetes bacterium | reverse complement strand
GAATGGAAAAGGGCGGGAAGTGAGATGAGCCTCAAGAGCTCACCTGCACCTCCCGCCCTCTTAATTGGCTGGAGAAGTTTCGACTTAGAGGTCGAAGTACAACTCGAACTCTGCTGGATGTGGACGCAGCCGAACGTAATCAACTTCGGATGTGCGCTTGAATTGAATCCACGTGTCGATGAGATCCTTGGTGAAAACGCCTCCGCGTGTGAGGAATTCGTTGTCGCGCTCTAGGTTGTCGAGAACTACATCGAGTGAACCCGGAACCTGTGGGATCGCGGCCGCTTCTTCGCCGGTAAGTTCGTAGAGATCCTTATCGACTGGAAGTGGTGGCTCGATCTTGTTGATGATCCCATCAAGGCCTGCCATCAACATTGCCGCGAAGGCTAGGTATGGATTCGATGATGGATCTGGGCAACGGAACTCAATGCGCTTGGCCTTTGGATTGGATCCGGTGATTGGAATACGGATACAAGCTGAACGGTTACGAGCTGAGTAAACGAGGTTTACAGGTGCTTCGTAGCCTGGAACCAGGCGACGGTATGAGTTGACGGTTGGGTTGGTGAATGCAAGGAGTGATGGTGCGTGCTTTAAGAGACCACCGACATACCAGCGGGCCATGTCTGAAAGATCGCCGTAGCCCTCGCCGAAGAAGAGTGGCTTGCCATCTTTCCAAAGGGATTGATGCACGTGCATGCCTGATCCGTTATCTCCGAAGAGCGGCTTTGGCATGAACGTTGCAGTCTTTCCGCCCTGCCATGCGGTGTTCTTGATGATGTACTTAAACTTCATCAAGTCATCTCCTGCGTGCAAGATATCGCTGAAACGGTAGTTGATTTCCATCTGTCCGGCGGTTCCAACTTCGTGGTGAGCGCGCTCAACTTGGAGGCCAACTTCTTCTAGCTTCATGACCATTTCATCGCGAAGATCGTTGTATTGATCAGTTGGTGAAACGGGGAAGTAGCCGCCCTTGATGCGAGTGCGGTAACCGCGGTTTGGAGTTCCATCGGCATCTTTTTCAATTCCAGTATTCCAAGCGCCTTCGTATGAATCGATGTGATGGAAAGCTTCGTTGATTCCCGTGGAGAAGCGGACGGCGTCGAATACGTAGAACTCTGCTTCTGGTGCGAAGAATGCAGTGTCGGCAATTCCAGTACCGCGCATGAACTCAACGGCCTTTGCAACAATGCCGCGAGGATCACGGCTGTATGGAGAATTATCTACTGGGTTGTGCACTGAGAAGTTGATGATCAGAGTCTTCTCTTTGCGGAACGGATCAATGAATGCAGATTCTGGAACAGGAAGTAATTTCATGTCGGACTCGTGAATCGCTTGGAAACCGCGAATCGATGAGCCATCGAACATCAAACCTTCTGTGAATACTGCTTCATCGAAGGATCCGGCAGGCACATTGAAGTGGTGTTGAATGCCAGGTAGATCGATAAAACGAACGTCGATTAATTTGACGTTCTCTTTCTTAATGAAGGCAAAAATTTCCGCCGAGTTCTTAAACATTTTTCTCCCATGCACCGATATCCGCTTTCTGCGGAAATACTCGATTGGCTCGCCGTTGAGCTCGTTCTTCTTGGGCGTAAGAGTAAGACTGCGGAGTGAAAAGATCATAACCCCCGTGTTACAGCCATGTTACGGATTTCCGCGCTCAAATCAGGGTTAGGCTTCGCAGGTGAATTTCATCAGAGTCGGACTTTGGCGGCGGGTGTTCGCACTCATGATCGACTGGCTGATGTCGCTGGCTGTGGCCAGCATCTTCTTCCATTCCAAGAGCAGCTACGGACATTTCGTCCCATTGGCGGTTTTCTTTGCCGAAGTTTGGATCCTGACTTCCCTCCAAGGGGCATCAGCCGGACAGCGAATCCTGAGAATGAAAGTAGTCCGATTCGCAGATGGGGATCGGCCTACGGTGAGGCAGGCGTTAATCCGCACCGTCTTGTTATGCCTGGTCGTTACGGCTGTGACCTTTGACGAAAATGGCCGCGGAATCCACGAGCGTTTGAGCGGGACAGTCCTTAGCGCTTAGGGATTTTGACGTTCTTAGGCATCGGGCCCTTAGGAATTGGCATTGCCAGACCGCCGACAGCCTTGAGGCGATGGCGAATTTCATTCATTTGGGCCGCACTCAATTTCTTAGGCATCTTGGTGAGGCGCTTCTGCAATTTACGCAGTGAAACCTGGTCTTCGTCATCGCCAACAATGAGTTCAGTAATCGGAACATTCGGGGCAAAACGCTCGGTCTTCTTCCGCTCCTCGGTCAGAAGGGCGCGTACACCTTGGCCACCTTCGCCAACGAGGACAATTCCTGCGCGACCGACGCTGCGATGGACCATGTCTTGATTTCGATTAACGGCGACGGCCGGGGTGGTGACCCAACCTTTTCGAATCGCCATAAGAACGCTGGCACCAGCACCGGCTTGACCTTCAATAGATTGGTAGGCGGCAGCGCCGGCAACTCGGGTGAAGAAGAAAAGTGATCCCAAAGTTGCAAGTGGAAGAAAAATAAATCCTGTGTAGACCGGGTGTCCGAAGTAGAGACCGATTCCGATGCCGATAATCCAGATGACCAGGAAAATAGCAACGAGAGCGGCGGCAATCCAAGGCTTAACTTCCTTGGTGACCTTGTAGGCATCGCGAACGGCTTTTAGTCGCGGCTCTTTAGCGGATTTGACCGCTTTGGGATCTTTTGATGATTTCTTCCGATTGAACATGTCAGGAGTTTAGTGGGGCAGGTGCGGTACCACCAAGGCGGACCGGCGCCCACCACTGACCCGTGTGCCCGTCGGGGTAATTCTCTTGGACTTCGTGGAGCATGGAAATCATGGTCGAACGAAGTGCAATTTCCGCCGCTTCAACGTCATCGTCTTTTTCGAACCAGATCGGCTTACCGATTGCGATGCTGATTGGCACCTTCTGTCGCTTCAGATTCCTTTTAATGCCCTTTGTCCATACACGTTGGCTGCCCCAGACAATCAGGGGGATTATCGGAACGCCGGCGCCCATCGCCAATCGAACGGCACCAGACTTAATTTCCTTGATTTCAAAGCTGACTGATATTGTTCCTTCAGGAAATATTCCGATGAATTCCCCAGCGCGCAATGCGCGCATTGCAACAACAAACGAGGAGGAACCTGCACTTCGATCCACACTTATGTGATGCATTCCGCGCATGAGCGGACCTGCCAATTTGTTATCGAAGATTTCCTTTTTCGCCATGAAGCGCACGTATCGCTTTGAAGGCAGGAGAGCCGTGCCCGCTAACGCAAAATCAAGGTAGCCAACATGATTAATGGCAATGATGGCGCCACCTTCAGTGGGAATGTTCTCCTGGCCCGTTACCGATAATTTCAACCCGAGGTAGCGCCAAAATAATTTGGCGGACCCGATTACTGGGGGATAAACCAGTTCAGCCATTCGTTACTCGCGCCTCCATGGCCTTTTTATATAAGCGACCTGCTCTGTAACTAGAGCGTACAAGGGGTCCGCTCATTACGCCAAGGAACCCGATCGCCTTTGCCTCTTCGGCGAATTCCACGAATTCTTGCGGCTTGACCCAGCGCTCGACTGGATGGTGCTTATTAGTTGGGCGCAAATACTGAGTTATGGTAATCAAATCGCATCCCGCGTTGTGAAGATCGCGAAGGGCTTGGCTGACTTCCTCTGACGTTTCGCCAAGGCCAAGTATCAAGTTGGATTTTGTGATGAGCCCGAACTCTCGTGCCATCGTAATAACGCTTAGCGATTTTTCGTAAGTAAACGCGGGGCGCACTCGCTTGAATATGCGGGGAACAGTTTCAACGTTGTGCGCGAATACTTCGGGTCGCGTTTCGAAAACTTGGTTGAGCAAGTGAGCATGACCGCTGAAATCAGGTGCGAGCATTTCGACACCTGTGTTCGGATTGACTTCATGTACTTGGCGAATCGTCTCGGAGTACAACCACGCACCTTCATCATCGAGATCATCGCGCGTAACTCCGGTGATCGTGGCATAAGCCAAATCCATCGTCTTTACTGATTCAGCAACGCGACGTGGTTCGTCACGGTCTAGGGGACCGGGCTTGCCAGTGTCGATATTGCAGAAGTCGCAACGACGCGTGCACTGCTCTCCGCCAATCAAGAAAGTTGCTTCGCGATCTTCCCAACATTCGAAAATATTTGGACAGGCGGCCTCTTGGCACACAGTGTGCAAGCCCTCGCTCTTCACCAACGAACGCAATCTGGTGTACTCGGGACCCATGTTGGCGCGGGTCTTGATCCATTCAGGCTTTCGCTCGATCGGTGTCTCGGCATTTCGTGCCTCGATGCGAAGTAGTTTGCGTCCCTCTGGTGCCAATGTCATCCGCTGACCCTCGCTAATGCTTCATAAACGTGTTTTTCGGCAACGGGCATGACTTCTTCAACTGTGATGTCGCGGTGGAGTTCGGCGCTCATTGAAGTCGCCGTCGCATCTGGCAGACCGCAAGGAATGATTCGGTCGAACCACGAAAGGTCCGGGTCAACGTTGAGTGCGAACCCGTGCATGGTGACGCCCTTTGCGTATCGAATTCCGATTGCGGCAACTTTGCGATCACCCTTTTCATCGCGCAACCAAACACCAGAACGTTCGCAATATCTTTCGGCGTCAATTCCAAATTCATTGCAGACGGCGATGAGCGCTGTCTCAATTTCGCGGACGAATCCCACGACATCAAGACGGTTTGCGAGGCGGACGATTGGATAGCCCACGATTTGTCCGGGGCCATGCCAGGTGATTTTGCCTCCACGATCGACATCGATCACTGGCGTTCCATCGGTTGGACGTTCGATATCCAAGGTGCGCCGGCCCGCCGTGAAGACTGGGGGATGCTGTAGCAGCATCAAGGTATTGGGGCGTAAACCCTCGGCAACTTCGGCATGAACAGTTCGTTGAATTTGCCATGCCTTCTCGTAGTCGATAACTCCGCTACGCGTGAAGGCAATGGGGGACTCTAGGGAAGATGTCGTTACTGGCACCCGTATAGCCTAAAGGTAGGCTGGCGTTCTGATTGCCTCGGCGAACTCTAAGGAAGGCCTGAAGGATCATGACAGAGACCATTGGCGCTTCAAAGAAATCGAAAAAAGGGATACGTAGGCCGTTTTGGACGGCTCTAATTGTGATCTTTCTCTGGTTCGGAGCCAGCGGAGTCCTTGGCCCTCTTTTCGGCAAACTCACATCGGTTCAGACCAATGACAACTCGGCATTCCTGCCAACCAAGGCCGAATCTACCAAAGCATCTCAAATTGTGGCCAGGTTTTCAGCCAGCGAGAATACGAAACTTCCAACCCTTGTACTTCTCGAAGGCTCTGTTACTCCTGCAAAATTGGCGCTGATTAACGCCCATCTTCAGAGCTTGCCCCAAAGGCATGTTGAGTATCTGACCAAATACAACGGCAGCCTGGACACTGGGTTCCAGCTCTCGAAATATCTAGCACCAAATTCTCCGTTGATCGCTTTTCCTTCTCAAGATGGCAGGGCAATTTTGCTAGACCTGCCGATGGTCTACAGCTCGGCCACGACGACGTTGCCTAATGGCAAACCCGCACTGACCGCGATTATCAAAACGATCCGTGCGGATATGAATGCATGGGGTGCACAAAATGGTTTTGTTAGCCATGTAACCGGCATTGGTGCATTGCTCAGCGATCTATTTGGCGCCTTCGGCGGAATTGATTCGACGCTGCTGTTTGCGACGCTAGGAGTCGTTTCATTCATTTTGATTTTTGTCTATCGATCGCCAGTGCTCTGGATACTTCCTCTCATCTCGGCGATGTTCGCACTTTCCACGGCGGGCGGCATCATTTATTTGTTAGCAAAACATCACATCGTGACTCTGAATGGCCAGTCACAGGGAATATTGACTATTTTAGTATTAGGCGCTGCGACGGATTATGCGCTTTTACTTATTGCGCGCTACAGGGAAGAGCTCCATCATCATGCCTCGCGCTTTGATTCCATGCGTGCGGCCTACCGCGGAATTTTCGAACCAATTCTGGCTTCGGGATCGACCGTTGCACTGAGTCTGATGGTTCTTTTGCTGAGCGATTTATCTAGCAATAGGGGGCTGGGACCCATTGGTGCAATTGGCATCGCATCGGCAATGTTGACGATTCTGACTCTCTTACCCGCGTTGTTGGTCATATTCGGGCGCTGGATTTTCTGGCCACGTATTCCACGCTTCGACGACGTCGATGCAAACCTTATGGGTCTTTGGTCCAAGGTCGGAAAGCACGTTGCAAAAAGACCTCGTCGACTATGGATGATTACCTCCCTTGGGCTCATCGTGTTGGCCGGATTTGCGACAACGTTGCAGGCAAACGGATTGTCAACGTCGCAATCATTTACGACCCGACCCGAATCTGTTGTGGGCCAAGAATTGTTGCTTAAGCATTTTCCTGGTGGAGAAGGCCAGCCAACTCAAGTAATCGTGAAACGTGAACAAGCAAGTGAAGTTACGGCCAGACTCCTTCGCATCAAGGGGATTAGTAGCGTCGTTACGTATCACGACCCAGGAATCATCACTAGCGGTGGTCCTTCAATGACGGCGATCGACGGGAAAGTGGTTCTCAATGCGACCTTGACCATGGCTCCAGATTCAGTAGGTGCTCGTGAGTTAATTCCGGTCATACGTACGGCAGTGCACGCTATCGACCCAACGATTCTTGTCGGCGGTGGCAGTGCGGTTTCCTATGACGTAGATCAGGCTTCCAGGCATGACAACAGGTTGATCATCCCTGTTGTTTTGATCCTGATCGGAATAATTCTCAGTCTCTTGTTGCGAAGTATCTTCGCCGCCGGACTCCTACTGGTGACCGTCGTGCTTTCATACGCCGCGACTTTGGGAGTCTGCCAACTCGTATTCCACAATATCTTCCACTTTGTCGGGGCAGACACTTCATTCCCTTTGTTTGCATTCGTGTTCCTTGTGGCACTTGGGATTGATTACAACATATTCCTGATGACTCGAGTCCGCGAAGAAAGCGTAAAACTTGGAACACGTGACGGTGTAATCAAAGGACTAACCGTCACGGGAGGAGTCATAACTTCCGCCGGAGTCGTTCTTGCTTCGACATTTGCAATCCTAGGAATTCTTCCACTCACCTTCCTTGCTGAGCTCGCCTTCGCCGTCGGCTTCGGCGTTCTTCTTGACACAATCGTTGTCCGTTCGATTTTGGTTCCATCATTAGTTCGAGATATCGGTGGCAAGATTTGGTGGCCGTCAAAACTTCAGAACAAGCAATGAGCAATTCCTTGAGAGTCGGAATTGCGGGATACGGCCTTGCTGGCAGGTATTTTCATGCGCCATTACTTAAGGGGTGCGGATTTGAGGTCGCCTGCGTTCAAACAGCCAATAAGGAACGTGCCCAGCACGCGGTGGAGGATTTCCCCCATGTCAAAGTCGTATCGACAATCAATGAACTCATATCGATGCGGTTGGACTTACTTGTAGTCGCTTCGGCAAATATCGTGCACGCAGAACAGGCCCTAGCTGGAATCAACGCAGGAGTGCCCGTCGTAGTGGATAAACCCATGGGGCTCACGCGCTCTGAGACCGAGACCCTCATTGTCGCAGCACACGCAAAGAATGTGCCGATTACAGTTTTTTTCAATCGACGTTGGGATAGCGACTCCCTCACTTTGAAGAAAGTAATGAATGAAGGCTTGCTCGGCGATGTATTCAGAGTTGATTCACGCTTTGAAAGATTTCGCCCCTCCGTTGCCTCGGCATCTTGGCGAGAGAAGTACTCGCCTGCCGAGGGTGGTGGCTTGCTCTTAGACCTTCAGCCGCACTTAATCTCAACCGCTATCGATTGGTTTGGCCCGGCGCAATTGGCATATTCATCCGTTCGTTCCATTCGTGGGGGAGTCGATGACGACATTCTTCTCGTTCTGAAACACGAATCCGGTGTCGATTCCTATCTCTCGGCTAGTGCGATTATTGGGGCGCCAGGTCCTAGGTTGCGTGTCAATGGCACTAATGGCACCTTGATCATTAACGAGTTAGACCCTCAAGAGGCGATGCTGCGCGCCGGCAAAATCCCAGAAGGCGGTCGATGGGCCGAACCAACATCCTCAATTGCTTTTCTTCACCGAGGAGATGAAGTGCTCGAAATTGAGAGCGAGAACGGAAACTACGCGCAGTTCTATCAATTGGTTGAAGGTGCAATTGCGGGTAATAATCCTTGGCCTGTTAGCACTGCTGATGCGTTGCAAGTCGCTTCGATTATCGATCAAGCGAGAAACCAATCGGTGCGTTAAATCTCCTCGACTAACGCGGCAAGTGCTGCACCGATGTGGGGATAATCGAAGGTGAATCCGGCATTCAATAACGCTTCAGGTATAACTTTTTTTGAGGTGAGCATCTCACTTGAGAATCCACCGAACGCTAATTTGAGGGCTATGGAAGGCACAGGAAATACTGCCGGTCGATGGAGAGCGCGCGCGAGTGCCGAAGTGAATTCTTGATTTGTTGAGGGGTTTGGTGCCGTGAAATTCAGCGGGCCCGAAATCGAATGCTCAAGTGAAAAATTGATCGCCCGGATGACATCGTGAAGGGTGATCCATGACCACCATTGTTTTCCTGATCCAAGACGACCGCCAATGCCAAAACGAAATGGAGGAAGCATTCTTCCAAGTGCGCCACCCGTGGGGTCAAGGATCAAGCCCATTCGAAGTTTCACAGTTCGCACGTCCCCAGCGAGATCGGCGGCGTTCTCCCACTCGTGGCAAACGGCCGCGAGGAAGTCATCGCCGGCTCGATCTCGTTCGGTGACTGCGCGATTGCCCGTCTCTCCGTACCAACCCATCGCACTCGCCGAGATAAATACCTTGGGTTTAATGTTTGCAACCGCATGAGCAATCGTGGTTGTACCAAGAAGTCGTGAATTTAGAATTTCGCTCTTGTATTTCTTTGTCCAACGTTTATCGCCGACGCCCGCGCCTGCAAGATGAATTACAGCATCCACCCCTGCTAATGCTTCAAGGTCAACGAAGCCGGACTTTGGATCCCAGCTAATCTCATCGGAGGCATGCGCGGTGCGACGGACCAACCTTTGGACGGTGTATCCCTCAGATTTGAGGTGACCAACCAACGTAGTGCCGATGAGACCGGAAGAACCGGTCACGGCAATGCGTTGAATGTTGAGCATCAAAGTCCGAGGTCGGCTTCGAAAGCGCCACCTTCTAGTCGTTCCTTCAATGTCACCAAGAATCGCGCGGCATCTGCGCCATCGACTACTCGATGATCGTAGGAGAGTGCGAGATAGACCATCGATCGGATAGCAATTGTTTCTCCGCCATCTTCCCCGCGTACAACCATTGGGCGCTTGACGATTGCACCGAGGCCGAGGATTCCCACCTGCGGTTGGTTGATAATCGGGGTATCGAATAAAGCTCCGCGACTTCCGGTGTTTGTGATGGTGAAAGTGCCACCGCCAAGTTCGTCGGGGGTGATTTTGTTGTCTCGTGTTCTGGCGGCAAGGTCGGCGATCTTGCGAGCCACACCGCCCATGTTGAGATTACCCGCGTCATGAATGACTGGAACAAGTAATCCGCGCTCTGTATCAACCGCAATTCCGAGGTGTTCGGCGGCGTGATAAGTAATCTGGTCACCCTCAACGGACGAATTTACGACGGGATGTTGCTTTAGCGCCTCGCACACTGCAACAGCGAAGAACGGAAGGAATGTCAGTTTGACGCCTTCGCGCTCTTCGAACCTCGCTTTCGCACGATCTCGAAGGCGCGCAATCTTTGTAACATCGACTTCGATCACGGTTGTCAGTTGCGCACTGACTTGGAGCGACTCGACCATCCGTGCCGCGATGACTTTGCGCAATCGTGACATGGTGACTGTTTGCCCACGAAGTGGAGAACCTTGAGGTACAGATGCTCGTGGCGCCGTGGCGACCGGCGCAGAAGCCACTGCTACTGGGGCAATAACGGGAGCAACGGGGATTGCAGCCGCCTGCACATCTTCCTTGCGAATTCTTCCCCCAATACCGGTGCCAATGACTTTACCGAGATCGACTCCGAGTTCTGAAGCAAGCTTTCGAACAAGTGGCGTCACATAAGCATCGGGTTGAGAAAGCGTTGCCGGTGGGGCAACTACGGGCGCAGTTACAACAGGTGTCGCAACAACTGGAGCTTGAAAGACTGGGGCCACAGGGGCCGGTGCGATCGGTGCTGCCGTTGGCTGTGCGCCAGAGATGCCGATGAGTGCAAGTCGTGCTCCGACTGGGACGGTTGAATCAACTGGAACATCAATAGAAAGGAGTATTCCTGCAACGGGTGAAGGAATTTCGGTATCGACTTTGTCGGTAGAAACTTCGAGGAGTGGTTCATCAACTGCTACGAGGTCGCCAACGTTCTTTAACCAACGAGTGACTGTTCCTTCAGAAACGGATTCACCAAGTGCGGGCATCGAAATAACCGTGCCTGAACCTGTGGCAACGGGCGCGGCCGCAACTGGAGCAACGACGACAGGTGCGACTGGTGCTGGTGCAACAGCTGGTGCGGCCACCACGGGAGGTGCAACCACGGCAGCTGGCGCAGGGCGAGTGTCGGATGCTTCTGTTGCGATAACCGCGAGCTCTGCGCCGACAGCAACAGTCTCATCAATTCCTACAACAATCTTTTGAATTATTCCCGCAACCGGTGAAGGAATCTCGGTATCAACTTTGTCAGTTGATACCTCAAGGAGTGGTTCGTCAACAGCGACATGATCGCCCTCTGCCTTAAGCCAGCGAGTGACAGTGCCCTCGCTGACGCTCTCGCCGAGAGCCGGCATTGTTACCGAAAATGTCATGGACCTGTCTCCTCTTTAGAAAACTCTCTCCGAATGTAAATGTACTTTTAGCCGTGCGCGTGAAGTGGCTTTCCTGCAAGTGCCATATGTGCTTCACCCATTGCTTCTGAAAGAGTCGGGTGCGCGTGGATCAGCGAGGCGACATCATTGGCGTTCGCCTCCCAATTAAAGATCAATTGTCCCTCTGCAAGCAATTCGCCGACGCGAGCGCCAACCATGTGGACGCCCAGGATCTGACCACCCTTTTCGGCAACGAGTTTGACCGAGCCTGCAGTGCCGAGAATTTGCGCCTTGCCATTTCCAGCTAGGTCGTAGGTGAGCTCGACAACGTCATGTCCCTTTTCCTTGGCTTGCGCAGTCGTTAGGCCAACCGAGGCAACCTCAGGATCTGAGTAGGTAACGCGAGGAACGCCCGCGTAGTTGATCGGCTGTGGATTCAACCCGGCTATTTCCTCGGCGACCATAATTCCTTCGCCAAATCCGACATGAGCAAGTTGCAAAGTTGGGATGAGGTCGCCAACGGCCCATATTCCAGGAACATTTGTGCGGCACTTGTTATCGACGATGACGAAACCACGTTCCATGGTGATGCCTTGTTCTTCGTAGCCGATATTTGCCGACACTGGGCCGCGCCCTACAGCAACGAGTAGGAGATCCGCGGAGAATTCTTTTCCGTCTTCAAGCGTCACGGTGACTTTGTCATCAGATACCTTCGCTGATTGGAATCTGACTCCGAGTTCGAAACCGATTCCGCGCTTGCGGAATGCGCGCTCGAGTTGCTTGCTTGAACCTTCGTCTTCAAGTGCCACAAGGTGCGGCAGTGCTTCAATGATTCGAACTTCAGCGCCGAATGATTTCCAGACCGAAGCGAATTCGCAGCCGATGACGCCGCCGCCTAGAACGATGACTGAGGCCGGTGCGTAGTCCAGGGTCAGGGCATGATCGCTAGTGATGATCCTCTTGCCGTCGATTTCAAGGCCTGGGAGTGACTTGGCGTATGAGCCAGTCGCAAGAACTACATTTTTTCCGGTGTATTTCTCTCCGTTGACTTCGACGGTATTGGAAGAAACCAGTCGGCCATGTCCTTGAATAAAGGTGATGTTTCGCGATTTGACCAATCCTTGTAGTCCCTTATAAAGCCGTCCTACGACACCGTCTTTGTAAGCGTTGACGGCCGGGATATCCATAGATAGGAACTGAGCGTTAACTCCAAATTTCCCTGCCTCGCGTGAGTTATCGGCGATCTCGCCTGCATGCAGCAAAGCCTTTGTTGGGATGCATCCCCGATGAAGACAGGTGCCGCCAAGTTTGTCTGCCTCGATGAGGACTACAGATAATCCAAGTTGCGCGCTGCGTAATGCGCATGCGTATCCGCCACTACCGCCGCCCAAGACGACGAGATCAAATTCAGCCACTATTTACCTTTCGCGATTGAGAACCTTATTCTGCCAGCGTTTTGGGAGAGCGATAACCTCAAGGGATGAGCTCCTGCTATTTACAGGCATTCTCAGCAAAGCGGACCAGGCTTCGCATGGCGACACCTGTGCCGCCTTTAGGGGTGTAGCCAAATGCGCCGGTCTCGTTATATGCAGGGCCGGCGATATCCAAATGCGCCCATGGGAGTTCCTTCGGGACGAATTCCCTAAGGAAAAGGCCGGCAACGAGCATTCCACCCATGCGCTCGCCGATATTTGCTAGATCGGCAACCGGGGAATCTAGGGATGCCCGCAATTCCTCAGGTAGGGGCATGGGCCAGAACAATTCGCCGCTCTCGTTGGCAGCTGCCAGAAATGCCGTGGAAAGAGCCTCGTCATTGGACATGACTGCGCTCGTGCGTGTTCCTAGAGCAATGACTTGGGCACCAGTCAGGGTGGCAACATCAATCATTGCATCAAGCCCAGATTCCTCACCGGCTTTCACGATGGCGTCAGCGAGAACTAAACGACCCTCTGCATCGGGATTGAGAACTTCGACCGTTTTTCCACCAAAGATGGTGATGATGTCGCCGGGTCGCGTTGCCGTGTCGCTGACCATGTTCTCGGCCAGTGGCGCCCACGCTTGAATGGTGACTGGCAACTTCAACGAAGCGATGGCCAACGTGGCAGCACAAATGGCCGCGGCACCGCCCATGTCCGATTTCATGGCTTCCATTCCCAGCCCAGGCTTGAGATTGAGGCCACCGGTATCGAATGTGATTCCTTTACCAATGAAGGCAAATTTTTTCTTGGCTTTTTTGGGAGTGTAGGAAATATGGAGCAACCTTGGTGGATTGGCCGAGCCCTGTCCCACTCCAGTGATTCCGCCAAACCCCTGAGCCTTCAGTTGCTTCTCATTGAGGACTGAAATCTTTAGGCCAGATTTTTCTCCACCAGCATCTGCGACGGCCTTCTTCATTGCGTCGACAAAAGAAATTGGATGGAGGTGACTTGCAGGGGTGTTTACGAGGTTGCGGACAAGGTCAGTGCATTCGCCAATGATTTTTGCGCGATTCGGAATCGATTTTGCCTCTGGTGACTTGGCTAAAGAGGTATGAACTGTGACCGAGGTAACAGGGGAATTTTGTTCGCCCTTAGTGTTGCCTTTGAATTCTTCAAATAGGTAGGAACCAAGGACTGCGCCTTCGGCTACTGCATTTACTGAGTGAAGATCTGGAGTCGGCAGTGAAAAAGCAATGGCGTCATTTCCCGCTAACGCACGAGTCGCCGAACCGCTTGCTCGACGCAGCACTTCGTGCGGATATTTGCGACTTACTTTTCCCAATCCAGTGAAAACAAGTAGTTGAAAGCCCGAACTAGGAATCTTGATAACTTCATCGGCCTTGCCGGTGGCACCCATGGTTTTTAACGTATCCAAAATGGGTTTGGTTTCTAGGACGAGATCTCCTGATTCGATAACTAGTGGTGGTTTTTTGCCTTCACCGAAAGCCAGACCGATTACCAGAATCCCTTTATTTGCGACGTCGTCTACGAGAGTAACCTTCACCACAACTCCTTTTGTACATTTGGGATATTCATTGATTACAAAACAACAGCCTAGGCGATAGGTTGACGACATGAAACATTCACCTCTACATCAGCAACATGTCGATCGCGGCGCCAAGATGGCCGATTTCGGGGGATGGCTAATGCCCATCGATTACCCAGATACCGGCACGATTGTCGAGCACACAGCCGTCCGCGAAAGTGTTGGAATATTTGACGTCTCCCATCTTGGCAAGGCGTCGGTAAAAGGACCGGGAGCCCTTGATTTCCTCAATGCAGCTCTCACCAATGATTTGAACCGCATAGCCGATGGACAAGCGCAGTACACGATGATCTGCAATTCCCAAGGCGGCGTTATTGACGACCTCATCGTCTACCGAAATAGTCCCGAGGATTTCTTTCTGGTCCCTAACGCCTCAAATACAACAGATGTAGTTGCAGCCCTACGCTCTCACGCCGATCCGACCATCGATATCGTTAATTTGCACGAAGATTTCGGAGTCATTGCGGTGCAGGGACCCAAGGCTGAGGCCGTTCTGAATTCACTTGGAGTCAAAACTGATTTGGATTACATGAGTTTCTCCCATGTTGCCATCGCAAATGTGGAAGTGATTCTCTGCCGAACCGGATACACCGGAGAAGCGGGATTTGAAATTCTCCCTTCTTGGCGCGGCGCACTTCCCGTCTGGAACGCAATTGTCGAGGCGATGAAACCATTCGATGGAGTCGTCTGCGGTTTGGGTGCTCGCGACACATTGAGGACCGAGATGGGCTATCCATTGCATGGTCACGAACTCTCTGTGGATATCTCCCCAGTCGAAGCGAACGCAAACTGGGCCGTGGGATGGAACAAGCCACAATTCACCGGCTCTGATGTTCTTCGCCTTCAACGAAGCGAAGGCGCACCACGCAAACTCCAAGGTCTCAAGTGCGTCGGTCGCGGTATTCCTCGCTCACATATGCTCGTCAAGAGCATGGACGGTGATTCAGTAGGAGAAGTTACGAGTGGAACTTTCTCGCCCACACTCAAGAATGGGATCGCGCTGGCTTTGATTCTCCCGAAATATGTTGTGGGGGATCATCTTCTTATTGACGTGCGAGGCAAGGACTGCGAAGTCGAGGTAGTTAAACTTCCGTTTGTTCCTTCACACGTTCGATAAATTCGGGACCGTTGGCACTAAATTCGATCGGGGTTAGGAATGAGGCCCGGCGCTTAGTTCGGCGCATGGCGAAAAGAACTGCAGGTGCGGTGATGACCGTGAGCACGGATGTTACAAATGCTCGCGGTACATCCCACGCCATCGATGAAGCGAAGTGGTAGATGATAAATCGATGCGCATTTGTGGCGATGCTTGCTCCCGCGACGTATGAAAGTTGAGTGTTTGTGCCAAGTGCCCAGGGCCAAAATTGAAGGTCCATGAGTAAGCCAAAGAGCATTGAGGCAAAAATTCCGTACAGAGCCAGAACTGCAACTTCAAACTTTCCTCTGACTCGCCACTTACCGATGCGTTGAGGCAACAAACCCGCCCCGAGCCCGACCCAGCCGGCTGCAAACATTTGATATGCCAACCAAGGACCAAAACCCCCAGTAATAAAGGCCGATACGAACATCGCCAATATTCCAAGGATAAATCCAAATGCCGGCCCGAAGACTCTGGCACTTAGGATAAGCACGAACCACATTGGTTCGATTCCCACGGCGCCAGCGCCCATAGGGCGAAGGGCAGCGGTGAGTGCTGCAAGCACGCCGAGGAGTGCAACGGACTTGGCATCAAGTCTTTGATTGCTTATCTCGACAATGAGGACGACCAATGCCACCGGAACGCCCACGAGTGAAAATATCTGGTTGTTCAAGTGGTGGGCCGACGAGTGAGCATCAAGAAAGAATGGCCAGAGAAAGCAGTAAGCGCTACTAGTCGATGCAATAACAAGTGCAACTATTGAACGAGGGCGGAATCTGTAAATCCCAGGCGTTGTATTCATCGCGTGGCGTAAATCGCGGCTACTACGTCTTTGACTGTCAGCCATGGAGCTGGAGACATAATTTTGGCCACTTGAGGTGCAAAGGCAGGGGATGAAAGTAGAACGTCAATAGTCGAACCGTCGGCCACGATGTCACCATCGGCTACAAATATCGTTCGCGATGCAAGCTCGGCGACTAGTTCGACATCGTGCGTGGCGATCATTACCGTGCACCCTTTGCGCGCGTAATTACGCAGGGTCGCGTTAAGTGAATTCTTGGCAGCGTAATCAAGGCCGCGTGTCGGCTCATCCAAAATTAGGACCTTTGGTTTGGCGGAAAGCACAACGCTTAATGCCAGAGCGAGTCTCTGTCCTTCAGACAGGTCACGAGGGTGAGTATTTGGCGAAATACCCGGAACGAGTTCTTCGAGCAACGCGAAGGTATCGCCGGTTTCGATCTTGTTGTCTTTGTCGGCGGCTCGACATTCAGCAATGACGCTTTGCCCATAAAGTAAATCACTTGGCTCTTGCGGGATGAAACCGATCGTTCGTGTTCTTTCTGCTCCATGC
This sequence comes from Actinomycetes bacterium, assembly GCA_025355665.1. Taxonomy (GTDB): domain Bacteria; phylum Actinomycetota; class Actinomycetes; order Nanopelagicales; family Nanopelagicaceae; genus QYPT01. Next base: position 6,733 of record JANXZF010000032.1, on the reverse strand, counting down.
AGTGTTGCCGGATCGACTCCACAAACGGATATCTTGCCTCGATTAATATTTAGAACACCCGCAATTCCTCGGAGCAACGAACTCTTGCCCGCTCCATTCCTTCCCATAATCGCAACAATTTCTCCTGCGCCGATTGAGAGGGAAATATTGTTGATCGCCGGTGCGACACCGTAAGAATGTGAGACCTTTTCAACGCAGACTACTTCCGTGGTCATTGGTGGAGCAGGATGAGGTGGAATCTCAATGTCGTTCAATTCTGTTCGGAGGCGCTCGGTAGCTCTCCTCATATCGCGAACGCTCAAACTGATGTCGGGCAAATTCAGGGCGCGGGCGAGTTCAATTATGGGAGGTGCGATGTCGGATGCTTTTAGAACTTCTTGCGGCGTTCCAATAACTGTGGATCCATCACCCTTGATGTGAATGATCCGGTCGGCGAATTGGATGACACGTTCGAGCTTATGCTCAGAAATGATTACCGTCAGGCCAAGATCGTGCACAAGCCTTTGAACTATTGAAAGCACTTCTTCAGCGGCAATCGGATCAAGTGCGCTGGTTGGTTCATCTAGCACCAGAATTTTGGGATGCATTACTAAGGCACTCCCGATAGCGACTCTTTGCTGCTCGCCTCCACTCAATGTTGCAATAGACCTATTTCGAAGATGGGCCAGACTGAGTAGATCAAGAACTTCTTCGACTCTTTTGCGCATGACATCTTGTGGGAGATTGACGGTCTCCATCCCAAACGCCAATTCTTCTTCAACAATGTCTGTAACAAATCCATTCAAAGGATTTTGCCCGACGATGCCAACTAAGTGCGCAAGACCGCCGGGTTTAACTTCACGCGTTGAAATGCCGTTGACGCTGATGTCTCCCGCCAATATTCCACCGGTATGGTGAGGAACTAATCCGTTCACCAACCGTAAAAGCGATGACTTCCCACTTCCCGTGGATCCCATCACTAGTACGAGTTCTCCCTCTGAAACCTTGAAAGACAAATCTTCAAGGATGGTTTTTGTCGACGTGGGGTAGATGAGCGACACATTGGAGAAAACGATCACGAGTACACCAGATTCAATTCGGCGACATTTTTCTGGGAGGGAACGGCGATAAGAGCTGCTGCCACTGCGACGAGGGCAAGGACCGGCCATTGCAGGGAAGCAAGGGCGGTAACGCAAATCAAGTATTCAGAGAAGCGCCAGGTATTCGGGCGGTACCTTGAACGCTTGCGACTAAAACCGTATCCCCGCGAATCCATCGCGGCTGCAAGATCCAGTGAGCGTGCCAGCGCATCTTCAAGCAAGGGAAGAGCCAAGCGCCTCCACCCTCGAAGCCCTCGGATATCTTGTCCGCGCAGCCGCTGTGCCTGTCGAATGCGAGCCAAACTCGCAACTAACTGCGGAAGTACAGAGGTCGCAATTACGACTGCGACACCGAATTCGTAGACCATAACAGGTAGCGAACGAAGCAGTCGATGCGGACTTGCTAGAGAGGCGGCCGCTCCTAAAAGCGCAACGATCGCAGCAATCATGACGCCGTCATGACCGGTTGAAATCAGTCGCTCTGAGGTGACCATTCCGCCGATTCGAATGCCAGCCATCCACGTTGGAAGAGGAATTTGCGGAATTGTAAAAAGCTTCGTTCCAGCCGTTGGGACGCCGATAAGGATTCCGGTAATTGTACGGATCGCAATGATCCAAATTCCGATTTTGAGCGACCACTGGAAACTTTTGGACCATGGCGCATTTTCGGACTTTCTGATGACGACGATCGCGACTGCACCCACCGTGATAAAGGCAAGCAAAATCGAGCTGGCTTTTGCAATTGCAATTGCAATCGAGCCGGCCCAAATCCACCAAGCGAGCGGGTGCAGTACGCGATTCATCTATTCCTACTTCTTTGGAAGAAGTATGACGGGTGTAGGTACTTCAGCGCCGCACTCTTTGGCGGGGTAATTGCTGAATGCGCAGATGAAGCCAGAAGACTGTGTGCGCACTTTAATAACTTGGGAAAGCACATCTACTCCGACTGCATTCTTATCCACGACTACGCACCTTGTGACGTTACGGGGCATTGCTTCGCCTTTTGGACGCAATGAAGAGCTGCCAAAGTCGACAACTAGACCAATGCGCTTCTTGCCCGACGGTATGTTTTTCACTAGACCGCAAATGCGTTCGAAGTTCGGAGCCATTCGAGGGGGAGCTGCGTCCGGAATGCTGTTACTGCTGAATGTAAATGCCCATCCTTCGACTGACCCGTCGACAATTGGGACGGTTGGTCCGGTCATGGCCATAGTCCAAGCTTTTGCACCAGGTGCTGCTTGAAAATAGCCCCAGTACCGGTAACCCTTTTCTACTGCATTCGCGGATGGAGCAACCATTGATGAAACGATCGCAGTCAGGGCCACGAGTAAAACTGATTTCTTAAAGATATCTTTCACTGTTGAGTCTCTCTTTAGGGAGTCTCACAGGGCGACCCAGGGAAAACGCTTGAGCAATAAAAAAAGCCGTTCGATAATGTCTCGAACGACTTAACCATTGAAGCAAACTTTTCCGTTTGGACTTATCGCCCCGCAAACCTCGGCGGGTGGTGTCGATTTCGAGCCCTTGGTCAGGTAATCCGACTTAGCAGTAGATCACTGCTTTACGGTTGCGGGTCAGCGCCGGAATTCCACCGGTCTTCCCCTGAACGCAAGAACATATTAAGTTGTAGGCACACCAAACCATAAGTGCCCTTAGTTAGCAACATGGCACGCGGCCTGAGCGTGTTAACCTAATTCCGGCCAGTTGTTCAATTTGTTTCAGGGTATGTAAGGAGAATCGCATGGAATACCGTCGACTTGGAAGTTCAGGCATGTACATTTCCGAGATTTCCTACGGAAATTGGATCACCCACGGATCCCAAGTTGAGCAGGCAAGCGCCATCGCCTGCGTTAAGGCCGCCCTTGCCCAAGGAATTACCACCTTCGATACGGCCGACGTTTATGCGCAGACGAAGGCGGAAACAGTTTTGGGGAAAGCGCTTAAAGGAGTCCGTCGTGAGTCCTACGAATTGTTTACCAAAGTGTATTGGCCAACTGGACCAGGCAAGAATGATCGAGGTCTTTCTCGCAAGCACATCATGGAATCCTGTCACGCGTCATTGAAAAGACTGGGTACCGATCGCATTGATTTGTATCAGGCTCATCGTTTTGATTATGAAACACCACTCGAGGAAACGCTCAGCGCTTTTGATGATTTGATTCGCCAAGGCAAAGTTCACTACATCGGAACTTCTGAATGGAGCGCAAGTCAGATCGAAGCGGCGCTTAAGATTCAAGATGCTCACGGATATAACCGATTCGTTTCTAATCAACCGCAGTATTCGATGCTGTGGCGAGTTATCGAACAAGAAGTTGTGCCATTGTCCATGCGGGAAGGGATCGGCCAGATCGTCTGGTCGCCGATCGCGCAGGGCGTTCTTACTGGCAAGTACAAAGCCGGCAAGCGAGTCCCCGTTGGCTCGCGTGCCACCGATAAGAAGAACGGTGCCGAAATGATTTCGCGTTGGATGCGAGATGACGTACTCAACGCGGTGGCCGATCTAAAACCCGTGGCCGATGAAGCGGGATTGTCCCTTGCACAGTTGGCAGTGGCTTGGGTGTTGCAAAACAAGAATGTTTCCTCTGCAATCATCGGCGCAACAAAGCCTGCTCAAATAAAGGAAAACGTAAAAGCTTCCGGTGTGAAACTCGCCCCCGAAACGATGAGGGCAATTGATCGCGTACTAGGAATGCTTCCTGAAACCGATCCGAGTCTGAACGAGAGTCCGAACCCCAGGCCTTAGGAGTTCTTCTTACCCGGGGCGGTTTGTGGTTTTGGAGCACGAAGTCGACGTAGTTGAGTTGATCGAGTCCATGCATACATTCCAAGACCTTTGATTGATGCGTCGGGGAATTTCTCGCCGACCTCTTTTTTGATTCGACGGGTGAGCATGAACCAGTCAACAATCGCACTTAGCATGATGAAATACATCAGCAGTACTGCGATGACCTGCAATTTCGGCGCACGAGAAACGACCAGAACAATGAATAGCAGTGGGAGGAAATACTCGCCGACTGATCTGCGTGAGTCGACGGTGTCTCGAACAAAGCGTCTCACGGGACCGCGATCGCGTGCGGGCAGTGCACTCTCTTCGCCACGCATGTAGGCGGCCCGAGTCTGTGCTCGTTGTTCCCGAACAAGATTCTTCTGTTTTGCTCGCTCTTCCTTCGTCGTGGCTGGAGCCAAGGAATTGACGACGCGCTTTGCTTGGGCGTCTTTGCGCTTGGGGGTTGGACGGCCTTTGTTCTCTGGTGAGCTCATGTGGGCGACTATAGAGCCAGCCGCCCGATTTAAGGTAATGCGAGCATGCGCTCGAGGGCGAGCTTCGAGTATTTAGCCACGTCTTCGGGAACCTGTATCTGGTTAGCAAGATGGTTATTGGCCAGGGATTCCAAGATCCAAACAAGGTGGGGCAGATCGATTCGATTCATGGTCGAGCAGTAGCAAACCGTCTTGTCGAGGAAGACGATCGTTTTGTCGGTGTGCTTTTTGGCGAGCCGCGAAACAAGATTTAGCTCGGTGCCGATGGCCCACTTCGAACCTGCCGGCGCTGCTTCAATGGTCTTAATTATCATCTCTGTTGAACCAACAACATCAGCGGCAGAGACCACTTCATATTGGCACTCGGGGTGAACAAGGACCTTGACGCCGGGGATTCGTTCCCGGATTTCATTGACGCTATCGATGGAGAATCGACCGTGAACCGAACAGTGACCGCGCCACAAAATAACTTTGGCATTGAGTATCTCTTGCTCCGTCAAGCCCCCCATGGGTTTCCATGGATTCCAGAGGACGCAATCTTCCAGACTTAAACCAAGACTCAGGACGGCGGTGTTGCGACCCAAATGCTGGTCGGGCAAGAAAAGAATCTTCTCGCCTTGTTCCAATGCCCACGTCATTGCGCGCTTGGCATTGGATGAAGTGCAGATGGTCCCGCCATTTTTACCGGTGAAGGATTTGATAGCGGCTGATGAGTTCATGTACGTGACCGGGATTGTTGCCTGGGCGATACCCAAAGACTCCAGAACTTTCCAGCATTCATCGACTTGATTGGCCGTAGCCATATCTGCCATCGAACAGCCAGCCGCAAGGTCGGGAAGAATTACTTTCTGTGCAGTAGAAGTAAGAATGTCTGCACTCTCGGCCATGAAATGAACTCCGCAAAAAATGATGAATTCAGCAGTGGGGGAGGAAGCGGCGGTTTGCGCCAATTTGAATGAGTCACCCGTGACATCGGCAAATGCGATGACTTCATCCCTCTGGTAGTGATGGCCTAAGACAAGTGCCCGATTCCCGAGAAAAGCACGGGCTTTTTTGGCCCGCTCGACCAAGGTGGGGTCGCTGGCGGCTGGGAGTTCTCCGGTACAGGAGACGCCGCGTTCGCTTTCGAGATCGGATCCACGCCCAAGGACTAGGAGATCGTGCAGTGCCATGGTCATATTCTGTCGGACGGAGGGCCTTCGTGCGAGTAGGCTTTGCTCTGCACGAAACAAAGGAGAGATTATGAGCACAGACACGACCACCGACGTAAAGACGATTCTTCTTACCGACGCTGCTGCAGGCAAAGTTGCTGCATTACTGGCCCAGGAAGGGCGCGACGATTTAGCGCTTCGAGTTGCCGTTCAACCAGGAGGTTGCTCAGGTCTGCGCTACCAGCTCTATTTCGATGATCGCAATATGGATGGCGACATCACTCACACTTTCGGCTCGGTTAAAGTCGTAGTCGACAAGATGAGTGATCCCTACCTAGCGGGAGCGACTGTCGATTTTGTCGACACAATCGAGAAGCAAGGTTTCACGATCGACAATCCCAACGCCGGTGGTTCATGCGCCTGTGGAGATTCTTTCCATTAATTGCGTCAATTAGATTCCGAACGGACAACTAGGTACGAATGAAAATTGGCGTTGCTGGGTCGGTCGGCCGCGACCATTTGATGACATTTCCCGGAAAATTTACCGACTCACTCGTGGCAGGTTCGCTGGAAAAGGTTTCACTTTCATTCCTTGTTGACGGTTTAGATATCCGCCGTGGTGGGTGCGCAGCAAATATTGCCTTTGGAATGGGCGTTCTTGGACTCAATCCCGTCCTGATCTCAGCAGTTGGCAAGGACTGGGCTGACTACGAAGCCTGGTTAACGCGACACGGTGTCGACACTTCGCATGTATTGGTTTCAGAAACTTTGCACACCGCTTTGTATATGGTCACAACTGATACTGAACTCAATCAGATTGCTTCCTTCTTCCCGGGTGCAATGAGTGAGGCTCGCGATATCGAACTTCAGCCGATCATGGACAAAGCCGGAAAGTTCGACCTGCTCGTTATTTCACCAGATGACCCCGAAGCGATGCTTCGCCATTCAGATATCGCTCGGGAGCAAGGGATTCGCTTTGCGGCCGATCCTTCCCAGCAGATGGCTCGAATGGACGGCGATGACATCAAGAAACTCATTGAAGGCGCGGCTTACTTGTTCATGAACGAATATGAATTGGCGCTGGCATGCCAGAAGACTGGTTGGAGTGATTCAGAAATTTTGGATCGCGTCGAAGTACGAATTGTGACGCTGGGTTCTGAGGGCGCAAAGGTTGAAGAAAAGGGCAAGCCGACAATCAAGGTTGGAATTGCCAAAGAAATCGGCAAAGTTGACCCGACTGGA
>JANXZF010000026.1 GCA_025355665.1 Actinomycetes bacterium | reverse complement strand
GAGATTTAGAAAGTTGTATAACCTTTCTGTAACTTCTTAGGCGATTTTTAGAGATAGTTGTCCCTTGCTACAACTGGAAAGACTGGAAGGATTACGTTATGAATTCAGAGGTGCTACTTCCCGAAAAAAAGTTATCAGTACCGGTTGCCGGCGGAGACTTGGCGTTATTTCGTTATGGGCCCGAGGGCGGAAAGCCGGTGCTGCTCATTCACGGAGTCACCTCCTCGAACAGGGCTTGGCAATGGTTTGCCGCAGAACTTATACCTCGTGGTTTCACGCTCTATGCGGTGGATTTGCGGGGGCGAGGAGACTCCAATGCATTGCCTGGGCCCTTCGGATTTGGCCTGCATGCTCAAGATATGTTGGCGGTAGTAGATTATTTGGGGCTCGAAACAATTGACGTCATTGGCCACTCGATGGGCGCATTCGTTGCTGTTGGTTTACTTGGTACCGCCCCCAAGCGAGTATCTCGGACAGTACTAATAGATGGTGGAATTCCACTGCCGCTCCCAGAAGGCTTTACCGTTGGACAGGTTCTTCCGTACATTCTTGGTCCGGCACTGGCCCGGCTGAGTATGACCTTTGATTCGCCGCAGGCCTATCGAGAGTATTGGAAGGCCCACCCGGCCTTTGCCGATGGCTGGAACGAAGGCCTAGATGAGTACGTGGATTATGATCTGCGCGGCACTGCGCCAACGATGTCGGCAAGCACTAACGCGAGGGCGGTGGAAGAAGATAGCGAGGATTTGTTCTCCAGTGATCTAATAGCCACGACTCTTGAGAATTTGAGCGAGGATGTTCTGATGCTTCGCGCTGTTCGCGGTTTGCAGAACGAAGAGACTCCCTTGTATCCCGAAGAGATTCTTAAGATGACTCTCCCCAAATATCCGCACATCAAGCTTTCGACAATTGCCGACGTAAATCACTACGGCATCCTGCTTTCGCGCCGGGGCGCGGTCGAATGCGTCAACCTCATTTATGGCATCGGAGCTGCAAAATGACTGATTCACTACGAGGCAAACGGGTCTTCATCACTGGCTCACTTCAAGGGATCGGCCTAGGCATTGCAACTGTTTTTGCCCGGCATGGAGTCGACCTCGTCTTGCACGGGTTGGGGGATGCGGCGCTGATTGCATCAGCCGAAGCTAAGGTGACACGTGCAGGTGCAGGACGAGTGGAAAGCCATAACACTGACCTGAGGGACTCAACTGCCACAGAAGATTTGGTGGCAAAACTGCTTGCGGGCGGACCGATAGATATCTTGGTTAACAACGCCGGGATACAGCACACGGCCACGTTGTCCGAGATGCCCCGTGAGAAATGGAACGACATCATTGCGGTCAATCTTTCTTCGTACTTCGACACCATGCGATTGATCCTTCCTCAGATGGCCGCATCAGGATTTGGTCGAGTTATAAATATTGCCTCCGTGCATGGTCTTGTGGGATCAGCCGCAAAAGGACCTTATGTCGCAGCAAAGCATGGGGTAGTAGGCCTCACAAAGGTCGCAGCGCTGGAATACGCGAATGTCGGTTCGAGGGATAGCGGGGGAGTAACCGTGAATGCGATCTGTCCCGGATGGGTTGAGACCTCACTTATCGAACCTCAGATCCAAGTAAGAGTCGATAAGTTCAACGGCGATCGCCTTGCTGGTATCGCCGATCTTTTGAGTGAGAAGGAGCCGAGTCGACGAATGTCCTCTCCTGATGAGATCGGTGAACTCGCTCTCTGGTTGTGCAGTAAAGCGGCACACAACATCACAGGCACTGCCATTCCCGTAGATGGTGGCTGGACGGCTCAATGAAAGCGCGACTGATCGTTTTTGTAGTCGCGATGGCTCTTGTTCCGCTGCCGTCGGCGAAAGCCGCGCCCATGTTTGTTTTCCCCATTGTTGGATGCCCTGTCAAATATGCACATTCTCATCACAACTATCCTGCGACGGATATTCTGACAAAGACGGGTTGTAAATTCGTGGCTACGACTTCCGGGACCGTCGATGAAGTCAATCGCTTAGATAAATTCAATTGGAAGACGGATTTGGGCGCTGATCGTGGGGGATTGTTTGTCTCCATTGTTGGTGATGACGGCGTGCGCTACTACGGATCACATTTGAGCAGAGTCGCTACCGGAATTGAACCCGGAGTGCGCGTTACTGCAGGTGAAATTTTGGGATATGTCGGAACATCGGGGGATGCGAAAGGAACTGCATCTCATGTGCACTACGGAATTTCTTGGCCAACTCCGGCAAACATCTGGTGGGTAAGGCGCGGTGAACTTTATCCATGGAGATATCTGGATGCATGGAGAACTGGCAAAGATGTATCGCCCGCTAAGGCCGTTGCCGCCCTTAAGATGAAATTAGGGGAGATTCCAAAACATACCGGTTACTGAGTGTAGAAATGAGAAATGCCCCCGCGATTTCTCGCGAGGGCACCTCAAACTAAAGTGGTGAGTATTAGTTAGCAGTTACGGCGTCGGCCTGAGGACCCTTTGGACCCTGTACGACCTCGAACGATACTGACTGACCCTCTTCAAGGGACTTGTAACCATTTCCTTGAATTGCTGAATAGTGAACAAATACGTCTTGTCCGCCACCGTCAACTGCAATGAAACCGAAACCCTTTTCAGAGTTGAACCACTTAACTGTGCCTGTTGCCATGTTTTGCTTTTCCTTCGATATATGTGGGGTGAGCGAGAAATCCTCGTTCACCAGTCTTCCTCTTGCGCCAGCGATACCGAGTGAAAGCTTTAGGCCATGAAACGGGTACTGATTAAGCGTCCGACTGGGATAAAGGGTACTAGGCGCGAGCCTGAATACCTAAAGTGGGTGCCCTCTGGGCATTGACTGCCGACTAGGGGACTAGCGCTAAAGGGTGGATATGGGGTAAAAATAGACATCTGCTCGTAGCTGGTGGACTGGGGAAGGTCGCACTAACGTCGTACGAGGAGATATATGGACACGTATTCCGCGCCGGTTCGGCGCCAAGAGCCCTTTTCGCGGGGTTATTTGGCCATTCACTCTGCGCCATCTGCCCTCACTCGCCATATCCAATGGGCCGTTGCCAACCTCCTTGGCCGCTCGACGCTGTTGATGTGGAGACCTCAACCGCTCCTTGCTGGCACATACCGAACCACGTGCGAATGGCGTGACCGCACGGGAACGGGCGCGGAATTGGCCAGCGTTCTTCGGGGATGGCATTACCTTCGATACGAAATTCGCGAAGAAGAGGCGACCTCAACCACCCTTTACCGATTTACTCCCGAACTTGGAATTCACCGCGCAGTGCTGGATTCATCCGGTTCTGTGATGCTCACGGAAAATCAGATCACAAGTGCCCTGGCACTCAATGATGATGAATTACGCGAATCGCTTCTGCGTTCGATGGGAAGTGAATGGGATCAAGCGCTTGAGCAATTCCGCCGCGTAGAACTAGAAGGCATCTCACAAAGTCAGGCCATCTGACGTTCACTTACAGGGAGTAGCATCTAAAACATGAGCGATCTAAAAGAAAGTCCAATCATTACTATCGAACGTCGTAAAGCAGTCACGATAATTATCTCCGCGATTATTTTGGCGGTTGCATTAGGCGGCGGTCTTATGAAAGTTGGATCTGGCTTTGCCGCTCGCACAACCGATGGAATTACTGTAACCGGATCCGCAAAGACAAGTGCATCTGCGGACAACGCGGTATGGACGCTTTCGGTTCAGGAGAATTCAGCGAAAGTTTCGGACGCTGTAACTCGCGTCGGGGCTAGCGTCATTGCCTTATCAAAGTATTTGACCTCGGGTGGAATCCCCGCGACTGGAATTCAACTCGGTGCGGTGTCGACGTATTCCAATGCCGAATACATCAACGGCAATCCGACCGGAAGAATTCTTTCCTACAATGCCAGCCGCGATGTCACCGTACGTTCTAAGGATGTTCACCTGATTGCACGGTTAAGCCAGGGAATCGGCACGCTTTTGCAAACGGGCGTGAACATCAACAACTACGGGCCTCAGTACTACGTTTCAGTGCTTCCAGCATTGCGCCCACAGTTGCTTCAGGAAGCGATGAAGGATGCCCAAGTGCGGGCCATCGCGTTGACTAAGGCTGTTGGTGGCACCGTCGGAGCAGTTCTGAGTGTCAAGAGCGGTCCCTTCCAGGTGACCACGCCTGATTCAACGACTACTTCTGATGCTGGTGCCTATGACACAACGACTATTGCAAAGACGATCACCGCAACTGTTTCGGTAACTTTCAAGACCAAGCAGTAGCGTTTTTCTAAAGCGGTATGTTGCTATGGATGCCGCGATGTTGGGGCGAGGTCTTGATTGCCCTCGCAATTGCTTGTCGTGTCTTTGCCGGTTCGATGATTTCATCGACCACACCAATTTCAACGGCGCGTGCTACTCCGCCTGAAATCTGATCGTGCTCTGCAGCGAGTTCAAGTTCCATCATTTCTCGTTGCTCTTCAGGCAAGTCGGCAAGGAGTCTTCTATGAAGTACTCGCACCGCAGCCACCGCGCCCATGACAGAGACTTCCGCACCCGGCCAGGCAAATACTTTTGTGGCGCCTAAGGATCGTGAATTCATCGCAACATAGGCGCCGCCGTAGGCCTTGCGCGTAATTAAGGTGATTCGGGGGACTACTGCCTCACCGAACGCGTGAAGCAATTTGGCTCCGCGTCTGACAGCGCCCTCCCACTCTTGACCTGCACCTGGCAGAAACCCAAGCACGTCAACAACAACGAGAAGGGGGATTCCGAAAGAATCGCACGTGCGCACAAAGCGCGCGGCTTTTTCTGCAGCAGATGAGTCCAGTGCTGCGCCCAGGTGTCCGGGGTTGCTCGCGACAATTCCAACGGTGCGACCGCCGATTCGACCCAGAGTCGTGACGATATTCGGAGCCCACATCGGAAGAAGTTCGAGTTGCTCTCGATCAGCATCGAATAGCGCATTCACAAGGGGATGCACGTCGTAAGTTCGCTTAGTCGCTGGCGGCACAAATGGTGCGAGATCGAGGTCGGCCAGAGGAAGAGTGATTTCTCCTTGATTTGCAAAAAGCGTGGTGAGATTTCGTATTTCTTCGAACGCTTCGTCCTCGGTATGCGCGATGACATGTGCAACTCCGCTATTGCGACGATGTGCATCGGGGCCGCCAAGTTTTGCCATGTCGATGCTTTCACCGGTGACACTCTTAACGACATCGGGGCCAGTTACAAAGATGCGACCCTCAGGAGCCAATACGACGACGTCGGTGAGTGCGGGGCCGTAGGCCCCGCCACCTGCCGTTGGTCCAAGTACGAGAGAGAGCTGAGGGATCTTTCCGCTGGCGGTAATTATGGATTGGAAGACTTCGCCGAAGGCGTTGAGAGAAAGGACGCCGTCGCGAAGTCGCGCACCGCCTGAATGCCAGATACCGATGATCGGAATTCGGGCAGCAAGGGCGGCGTTGTAGGCGGCAACAATTACCCGAGCCCCTTCGATTCCGAGAGCGCCACCTTGAATAGTTGCGTCGGATGCAAAAATGATTACGGCATTGCCGCCAACATTCGCGGTGGCTGCCAACATTCCAGATTTATCGCGTGGCGTGATGAGCGTTAGAGAATCAGCATCGGCCAAACGGGCCATGCGCACTTCAGGATCGCGTGGTTCTACTGTTGTCATCTTGGTGAATTAGTATGAACGAAACGCCAAGACGACGTTGTGTCCACCAAATCCAAATGAATCGTTTAGGGCGGCGATGTCACCGGCAGGAAGTGTTTGCGGCTTATCGCGCACAACATTGATTGTCACTTCGGGGTCCATGTTGTCGATATTGATGGTTGGGGGAGCAAGGCGCTCTTGCAACGCTTTTACGATAAATACTGATTCGATCGCGCCTGCCCCGCCGAGTAAGTGGCCCGTCATCGATTTGGTAGCCGAAACTAAGACGTGATCTATGTCGTCACCGAGAGCCATACGCAATGCATTGGCTTCGGCAACATCGCCGACCGGCGTAGATGTGGCATGAGCATTTAGATGCACGATGTCATGAGTCGTGAGTCCTGCATCGCGCAAAGCAAAGGCAATCGCCCGTTGCACTCCACTGCCATCTGGGTCTGGAGCGGCAATGTGATAACCATCCGATGTAAGTCCCTGACCGGCGAGCTCAGCGTAAATCTTTGCACCACGCGCTTTTGCGTGTTCCAATTCTTCGAGGACCAGAATTCCGCCGCCTTCCCCAAGAACAAAACCGTCGCGATCTTTGTCGTAAGGACGCGAGGCGCGAGTTGGTTCGTCGTTGCGAGTTGATAGGGCTTTCATCGCTGCAAAGGCAGCCATCGGCAAAGCGTGGACTGCTGCTTCGACTCCACCAGCAACGATTATTTCTGCGCGATTGGAACGGATCATCTCCATTGCATAGCCGATTGCTTCGGCGCCGGATGCGCATGCACTAACCGGAGTGTGAACCCCGGCCCTTGCTTTGAGTTCGAGTCCAACGTTTGCTGCTGGACCATTTGGCATCAGCATGGGCACAGTATGCGGACTGACGAAACGTGCGCCCTTCGTTTTCAAGATGTCGTACTGATCGAGCAAAGTTGTCACGCCGCCGATTCCGGAGGCGATGACAACTCCCAGACGTTCGAGTTCAACGTCAGGAGAGCCCGCATCTTTCCATGCCTCACGTGCGGCGATGAGAGCAAATTGTTCAGAGCGGTCCAAGCGGCGCATTTCGACGCGCTCCATGACTACACTCGGATCAACCGCGACTCGCCCAGCGATGGTTACTGGAATGGTGGCCGCCCATTCCTCTGTAAGGGTGCGCACGCCACTTTTGCCGGCTAAAAGTGCCGACCATGAAGTTGCGACGTCCCCACCCAATGGGGTGGTGGCTCCAAGCCCAGTAACTACAACGCGACGCGACATATTAATCCTTAGGTTTAGGCGGAGACCTTCACGATGAAATTGACGGCGTCTCCCACTGTTGCAAGTGCCGAAACCTGGTCATCTGGGATCTTGACGCCAAAGCGCTCTTCTGCGGCGACAACAACTTCAACCATGCTCAACGAATCTACATCGAGGTCATCGGTGAAATTCTTATCCATTTCAATCGAAGCGGCAGGAATGCCGGCAACTTCTTCAACGATCTCCTTGATGCCTGCGAGTACTTCTGCTTGTGACAGTGCCATATTTCCCGTACCTATCTCTCTGTTGTCTCTTAGTTGTTCTTGGTAGTCTCCGAATGGATTTTTGACTTAGTACTTAGGCGGTAGTTGCACTACCTGCCCTGCATAGACCAATCCTGCGCCATAACCGATCAGTAGCGCCAATCGGCCGTGAAGTTCTGGATGTTCCTCGAGCAGAGCGCTCATGGCTATCGGGACGGATGCAGCCGAAGTATTGCCTGAAGTGCGGATATTTTTGGCGATCACCACGCTTTCCGGCAGTTTCATCTCGCGGGCCATTGATTCGATAATTCGCACGTTCGCCTGATGCGGAATGAAGGCGCCGAGCTGATCTGGCGTGATTCCTGCAGCCTCCATAATCCGTATCCCCGCCTTGCTCATGGAGAAGACCGCCCATCGAAATACGGTCTGCCCCTGTTGAGAAATATTTGGCCAGATGCCATCTGGTGCGCCGTGCCTAAAGGCATTCCATGATGGCTCCATCAAGATTGCATCGCGAGAATCTGCATCCGCGCCCCAGATTGTGGGGCTAATTCCTGGTTCATCCGATGGTCCGATGACCGCTGCTCCGGCTCCGTCAGCAAAAATGAAGGCCGTGCCACGATCGTATGGATCAAGGAAATCGGAAAGTTTTTCTACACCGACAACAAGTACGTACTTCGAGGACCCTGCTCGGATGAAGTCATTGGCCATCCCGACCCCGTAGCAAAAACCTGCGCATGCGGCGTTGATGTCAAAGGCCGCAGCTTTTGGATTTCCGAGGCGCGCAATAAGGGCGGTCGCCGCACTGGGCGCCTGGTAGGGATAAGTGATCGAAGCCAAAATCACGGTGTCGATGTCTTCGATCGGGATTCCTGATCGTGAAATTGCTTGTCTGCATGCAGCTTCGGCCATATCAAGAACGCTCTCATCGGCTTCGGCGAAGTGACGTGTCTCGATCCCGGTGCGCTGGCGAATCCATTCATCGCTCGAGTCGATCTTGTCGACGATTTCGGAGTTGGGCACGATACGAGACGGTTGGTAGGCCCCAACGCTAAGCATGCGACTGTGAGAACCAGGTCGAACTTTGATCATCTGGCATTCTCGCTTTCACTATGGCGGGCAATGAGATCTTTTGCCGCGTCTATGTCATCGGGTGATTTGAGTGCAAGTGTTTCAATATCAGGAAGTGCGCGCTTAATTAGGCCGACGAGGGTTCCGGCGGGTGGCAATTCGAGAACGGCGGTGACGCCCAATTCGCCCAATGTTTGCATGCAAAGATCCCATCGAACCGGATTGGCAATTTGATTGACGATGCGATCTAGAACAGCGCGCCCGAAGGCGACTTGCTCGCCGTCCCGGTTGGAAATAATTGATACCGCAGGATCGTTGACGTCAAGTTTTGCGGCGTATTCGCTCAGGTGCCCGATGGCTGGTTGCATAACTGGTGTGTGAAATGCGCCAGCTACAGCAAGAGAACGGACCCGCGCCCCTGCTGGGGGATTTTCGCCGAGTTTTGCAAGCGCGTCTAAATCTCCAGCGGCGACAATTTGGCCAGCGCCATTGTCATTTGCGGCGACTAGACCTAAGGAGGCAATGACTGCAAGCACGTTGTCGCGCTCGCCACCTAGAACTGCAGACATTCCGGTCGGAGATTGAGCCGCGGCCACAGCCATGGCTAAACCGCGCTCGCGAACTAATGTCATAGCATCGTGAAGAGAAAGGACACCAGCGATCGCTGCTGCAGTTATTTCTCCGACCGAGTGACCCGCTGTAACAGAAAAATTAGTATTTCCGAGGGATTTCATCCCTATGAGCCCAGCACCAACGATTAGAGGTTGTGCATTTGCGGTTGCCCGAATTTCTTCAGCGCCGGCTTCTGTGCCAAGGTGCACGAGGTTGAGGCCGATCGCATCAGACCATAGTTCGAGAGGCTCGCGTAATCGCTGATCTTCCAACCAGGGAGTTAGAAAGCCCGGAGTCTGTGAACCTTGCCCAGGGGCGATGATTGCAAGCACGGGCTAGATTTTAGGGCGCTACAGGTACTACTTACGAGTATCTGCGCTTTTTAGATGTTCGCTGAGCCTGAAACGAGCCAGACCTGGACGCAATGCGGGGCAACAGCGACACGAGCAGACGGCGTTGCAATGACCGGTTGATACGTGCTGGATTCTTGAGAGGCATCGAAAATGCATCGGAACGTTTGCCCCCAAGTTGCATCGGGCAAAGTAAACATGGTTTCTTCTTGTGAGGAATTGAGCAACAAGACCAGGCCGCGATTGAAACTCGCCTCAATAAATACTGTGATGCTTCGTTTATCGCCATCATGCCAATGTGAATCGGTCATCTCGCGCCCGCCAAGACTAAACCAGGCGAGATCTTTTCTTTTTGTACCAAGATCTAACGTGCCCGAGAAGAACTCGGATGAGATTTCGGCAAGGTAGGAGGCGCGAATATTGGTGAGTTCGACGACTGAATTCAGTATGTCCTCTTCTTCGGCTTCAAGATTCCACTTGAGATTCACGCCGAGGTCATCTAGTCCATCGAGCGGTTGCGTGTATGCATTGTTCGAACCGTTTTGACTGCGACTTACTTCATCACCCATCGAGAGCATTGGCACGCCGCTTGAGAGGATTAGGGTGGCAAGCAGAGATTTCTTAAGGGACTTTCTTGTGTTCAAGATCTTTGCATCATCTGTTGGTCCCTCGACACCAGCATTCCAGGATCGGTTTCCGGATGCGCCGTCTCGGTTCTCTTCGCCGTTGGGTTCGTTGTGTTTATTTTCGTACGAAACCAAGTCATTGAGTGTGAATCCGTCATGTGCAGTAATGAAATTAATGGAAGATGTTGGGCCGCGGTAGTAGAAAATGTCACTGGAGCCACTGATACGAGATGCGATATCGGCTACTCCTTCACCATAACCACGTGCCAAATCGCCAAGCCAGAACTGCCGCACCGAGTCTCGATAGTGGTCGTTCCATTCACGCCACGGATAAGCAAAATCTCCAAGACTGTAGCGAGTCACATCCCAAGGTTCGGAAATCAACTTCAAGTCGCGCAGTACGGGGTCGGCCGCAATTGCCGTGAACAAGGATGAATCCTCGGCCGAATGATCTGCATAAAGCGCAGTCGCCAAGTCGAAGCGGAATCCATCTACGCCCACGACCTCGCTCCACCAACGGAGCGAATCGATAATGTGCCGGGTAATTGGTGGCTGGCTAGCATTGATGGTGTTTCCGCAGCCGGTTACATCGATAAATTCGGCATCGCTTTGATGGCGATACCAAGCCTTGTTATCAATCCCTCGGAAAGAAAGTGTCGGCCCACCCAATCCGCCTTCACCAGTGTGGTTGTACACGACATCCAAAATCACTTCGATGCCAGCCTCGTGCAATCTATCGACTGACCACTGAAGTTCTGAGATCGGATCTTGAGTGGCCGCATAATCGACGTTTAATGCGGTGAAGGCGATCGGGTTGTAACTCCAGTAGTTGCGCCTTCCGCGATGCCAGACGGCCGGTTCGGTTATCGAATGATGGATGGGAAGTAACTCAAGGGCCGTTACGCCGATTTTCTTCAAGTGCGCGATCGTGGATGGATGCCCGAGTGCGCGGTAAGTGCCGCGCTCGTGCGGATCGATATCAGAATTTAGCGCTGTCAATCCTTGGACGTGGGCTTCGTAAATAATCGTCTTGGGCCATGGAGTGTGAAGTCGCTCGATATGCCGGCGTGCATGATTGGTTACAACTGAGTAGGGAATCTTTCCGGCACTGTCTCGATCATCGCGAACATTGATGTCGCCGTTGCCCAGACCATCGCTGCTGGTATAGCCATAAATTTCGGGAACATACTGAACGCTTCCGTCGAGATGGTGAGTGTAGGGATCAATCAGTAATTTTGCCGCATTAAATCGGACACCTTGGCTCGGATTCCACGGGCCATAGACTCGATATCCATACCTTTGGCCTTCGCGAACTCCAGAAAGGTAGCCGTGCCATATAGGCCCAGTTCGATGCGCAAGTGCAAATCGAGTTTCGATAAAGTGTCCACTTATTTCATTGAATAAGCAGAGTTCTACAGCGTCGGCGGCTTGAGCCCAGAGCGCGAAATTCGCCCCATCATGGGTGAGAGTTGCTCCGAGGAATCGGGGATCAGCAGGTAACACGTATCCTTCTTTCCGTCTCGGTTTGCAATTGGAACAATTTTTGTCTCATATCATATCGACCAGTAACATCGCTTTATGAAGATCGCAGTCTGCGTGAAACAGGTGCCAGATTCTTGGGCCGAGAAGAAAATGAACAACGGCGTGCTCGATCGCCAGGGCGTTGATGCGGTTCTCAACGACCTTGATGAGTACGCAGTTGAAGAGGCTCTTCGGATCGTTGAAGCCCACGGCGGAAATGGCGAAGGCGGAGCCAATAGCGTCACGGTGATTTCCATGGGGCCTGAACGGACAACTGATGCAGTTCGCAAGGCGCTTTCAATGGGGGCCGATGGGGCAATCATCGTTACCGATGCAGCCCTCGCTGGCTCAGATGCGCTCGCTACCTCGAAGGTGCTTGCGAAAATTATCGAAGGCGGGCAATTCGACTTGGTCCTCTGCGGCACCGAGTCAACTGATGCCCGCATGAGCGTGGTTCCCGCGATGATCGCGCAACGGCTCGGATGGGCACAACTCACTTTCGCGGGCTCGGTTGCCGTTCTTCCCGATTCCAGGGAGGTGACGATTACTCGCGTTACCGAGGCGGGCGTCGACACGATGAAAGCCAATTTCCCCGCGGTCATCAGCGTCATCGAGAAAATCAACGAGCCGCGTTATCCATCATTTAAAGGGATCATGGCCGCGAATAAGAAGCCAGTTGAGATCAAAGATTTGTCAGGGGTCGGTATCGAACCAGCACTCGTTGGAACTGCAGGAGCATGGAGCGTCGTGGACGACTCAACGTTGCGGCCTCCAAGAGCCGCAGGAATAAAGATCGTCGACGATGGCAACGGTGGGACAGCGCTCGTCAACTTCCTAATAGAGAAGAAAATAATATGAGCGAGGTACTTATTCTCGCGGATTTCATCGGCGACAAGATTGCGCGGACTACATCTGAATTAGCGACGTACGGTGCAAGAATTGGCGATGTCACGGCGATAGTTCTCGCAGCCCCCGGCAAAGGTTCGGCGCTTGCATCTCAAGTCGTTAACGGCGCGATTTCCAAAGTTCTCGTGATGGAGAGCGAAGATTTTGATCGCTACGGTCTTGCCGCATCGGCCGAGGCAATCGCCCATGTGGTTTCGGAACATAAACCGGCAGCACTTCTCATCACGACAAGTGCATTCGGCAAAGAGTTGGCAGGTTGTGTCGCGGTTCTTACTGATTCGGGTTTGATAACGGACGCAGTTGACGTCACGGCTCAACTTGTTGCAACGCAGATTATTTTCGGTGGTTCCACAAGTGTTCATTCTCGAGTCTCGCACGGAAGTGCAATCATCACCCTGCGCCCAAACTCTGTGACACCGGATGTGACGACGAGTTCTCCAGAAATAATCAACGTGCCGGCACTAGTTTCAGATC
>JANXZF010000006.1 GCA_025355665.1 Actinomycetes bacterium | reverse complement strand
CGAAAACGTGACGACAATTTTGGATGCAATCGGCAATACTCCGCTTATTCAAATCGAAGGTATTTGGGTGAAGATGGAGTATTTGAATCCGTCTGGCTCAATTAAGGCTCGCATCGCGAAGTACATTATCGAGCGAGCAGAGCACGAAGGTCTTTTAAAGCCTGGCGACACAATTGTTGAAGCATCCAGCGGTAACACGGGAAATGCGATGAGCATGGTCGCCGCAGTCAAGGGCTACAAAATGTTGGTAATCATGCCGAACGGGATGAGCCCCGAACGTACCGCGATTTCTCGAGCCTTTGGTGCAGAAGTCCATACCATCGGAGATTTTCATGTTAATGATGCGTTGGCCGAGGCCCGTCGTCGCGGCTTGTTGCCTGGATTTTTTGCACCGCAACAATTTGATAACGAGTGGAATGTTGACGAAAACCGAGAATGGTTAGGTCAAGAAATTTTGGAGCAGATGCCAGTGAAACCCGATCTTGTCATTGGCGGAATTGGCACTGGTGGAACCATCATCGGAGTAGGACAAGCCTTAAAAGCATCGAATCCAGATTGCAAAGTCATCGCTCTTGAACCTGCCGAATCGTGCACCATTCTTTGTGGTGAAGTGGCCAAGCACCTTATCGAAGGCATCGCCGATGGCTTCGTTCCAGGCATTATTGCGAGACACCGCGAATCGATTGATGGATTTGTGGATGTTCATTCAGACGAGGCGATTGTAGAAATGCGTCGCCTTGCAAGCGTCCATGGGCTCTTCGTCGGGCCTTCATCAGGGGCTCACATGATCGCCGCAAAGAAACTCAAGATTGAATATGGCGTCGAAAATGTTGTCACTTTCTTCTGCGATGAGGGAGAGAAGTACATCTCGGACTATTGGTTGTAGTTCATGGGGTGAACTAGCATTAATGCATGCCAACGCCGGCAATCTCGCTGCAAGGTCTGACCAAGTACTACGGTCACGATCTGGGTGTTTCGGACCTCACCTTCGACGTATACCCGGGTGAGGTAATCGGCTTTCTTGGACCCAATGGCGCAGGAAAGACAACGACAATGCGCTCCCTTGTCGGGCTTCTAAATATCACGTCAGGTCGTGCGCAGATTTTAGGCCAAGAGGTGAGCGTTAGTTCTACGGCGCTTAGGGCAGAAATTGGATACCTTCCTGGCTCGCCTGCGCTTTATAAGAATCTCACCGCTGGGGGGCATTTGAAATTTCTAGCGAAGATGCGTGGAATCGATTGCACTGCACAAATTCACTCGATGGCCGAAGTCTTCGACCTTGATTTGAATCGTCACATCCATGAGCTCTCGAAGGGGAACCAACAGAAAGTCGGTGTGATTCAAGCGTTCATGCACAATCCCAAGGTATTGATACTCGACG
This sequence comes from Actinomycetes bacterium, assembly GCA_025355665.1. Taxonomy (GTDB): domain Bacteria; phylum Actinomycetota; class Actinomycetes; order Nanopelagicales; family Nanopelagicaceae; genus QYPT01. The sequence goes on along the minus strand of JANXZF010000006.1, from coordinate 14,738 downwards.
AACCAACGTCAGGGTTGGACCCGATCGTCCAACGAGAATTTAGTGCCATCGTCGATCAACGGCAAAAGGATGGCGCCGCAATTCTGCTCTCATCCCATGTGTTGAGCGAAGTCGAACACCTTGCAGATCGTGTTGTTATCGTAAACGCCGGAAAACAATTGCTTGTCGAAGAGATTTCGCACTTAAAGGAAAAGACAGTACGAACAATAGATCTCTATTTTCATTCCGATATTTCGGCGAGCATTTTTGAGGGGATTTCCGGAGTTCGAGATATTCGGGCGTACGGCAACCGTGTTTCATGCACCGTGGTCGGAGGCGAGAACGCTCTGCTGCGACGAGCGGTGGAAAATGGCCTGGAAAGCGTGCAGACGCATGAATCGAGTTTGGACGACATCTTCTTTTCATTGGTCTCAGGGGGTGGTGAGAATGACTCTGGTGTTTAAGACCGCCAAGGACCACTGGAAGGCATTCTTCTTCTGGACAATTGGACTCATCGCAATGGTCGCGATTCAGTTATCGGTCTATCCGACTGTTCGCTCATCTGCAGCGGGCTTGGCTTCTTTTCTCGATAACTATCCCAAAGCCCTTCGCGAAATATTCCGCATGGAGGATTACACCTCAGGCCCCGGGTATTTATCAACCGAACTGTTCAGCATGATGCTTCCACTCATCTTCATATCCATTGGCGCAAGTTGGGGGAGCGACGCAACAGCGCAGGAAGAGGAGCGTAGAACGGCCGACTTGTTACTGACTTTGCCGATTTCCCGGGTGAGAATTCTGGCCACCAAGATAGTCACGGCTGTGCTTGCCCAATTGGCGCTTGCAATCGTGCTGGTCTTTACTCTCGCACTCGGGATCCGTTTTGTGGATCTCCCTTTGGCTACCGTGAAGATCATTGCGGGCGCACTCACTGGTGTTTTGTTGGGGATTTTGTTCAATGCGATTGCCACATTTGTTGGAGCTGCTTGGGGCAAAAGGAGTGTCGCCCTTGGTGGGGCGATCGGTTTGGCGATAGCCGGTTTTCTTTTCTATTCTCTGGCCCCGCTCGTGCATACCTTCGATCGGATAACCCCAGTTAATCCATTCCAGTGGACCTTAGGCAGTCGTCCGTTGTATGACGGAATCGACTGGGGTTACACAAGCGTCTCACTTCTATTGGCGACAGTTTTGTATCTGGCCTCGCTCTTTGTCTTCAAGCGCCGCGATATTCAAGCTTAAATCACGAAGTTCTCTGTAGTCAGCGAGCAGTTCCAAGTTTCTTTAGCGCCGATCCCGAGAGCCTAAAGACAGTCCATTCATCCATCGCTTCCGCGCCCAACGACTTATAAAACTCTATAGATGGTTGGTTCCAATCAAGTACCCACCATTGCAGGCGCTCGTAATTGCGCTCAACACATATTCTCGCCAATTGCCTGAGCAATGCCATCCCATGGCCGTGCCCACGTTCTTGTGGAACTACAAAGAGGTCTTCTAGGTAGATTCCATGTTTTCCCAGCCAAGTCGAGTAGTTGAGATGCCAGATCGCGATACCGACGATCAGTCCTTCGCGAGTGGCCACATGGCAAAAGACCTGCGGGTTTTCGCAGAAAAGTGAGGCGCGTAAATCCTCTTCGGTGGCCCTGGCTTCATCCAGCGCTTTTTCATACTCTGCCAGTCCTCTTATTAGCGCCAATATTTCTGGGATATCCTGTGGAATTGCGACTCGAATGGATTTATTCATTGTATGGAGCCCACTAACTGTTTGCCTTCTCGCACAAGGAGGCCGGACCGCTTGAAGGCCTCAATAGTTATCACGTTTTCAATGCGTTGAATTTTTTGTGACCAGGCCTGTTTTTCAAAGAGAAAATCATTAAGTTCACCTTTAGATGCGAGCGCGACTTGCGCAAGTAATTGGAATTCACCCGAAATGGCGGTGAGGTAGCGGACCCGGTGGTCCTTCAAAAGCGCCTGCGTGATTTCCATGACGTTATCTGGTGCAGTCTGAATCCAAATCCAACTTTCAATTGGAAATCCGATGTCAGATGGTTCCACGACTGCATGGATTGAAAGGGCTCCAGACTCAATGAGATTGGTAGTTCGGCGACGTGCTGTAGCTTCGGAAAGACCGCAACTTCTTGCCAATTGATCAAAGGTAGCGCGCCCATTTTTTGCCAATGTATCCAGGATAGTTTTGTCTTCTCGATTCAATTCAGTCGGTTCCTTATTCACTACCGCTCTTTGATCTAGGAGTTTCTTTCTCTCGCTGTTCGTGAGAAGTCCGGGATTCCACTCTGCGGCTGTTCGATAATATTTGAGGCACTCGAAAGTCTTTATCTTCACAACACCAGGGATGCCCGGTATTTGATTGAGAATCAAATCTGTTGGTCTGTTTCGGTCATAGAAAACTTCAGCGATGCAAAGATTTGCCCCGGAAGTTAAATACACGAAGATCGACTCTGACAGTGATGCCAATGCCCTTGCGACTATTCGATTGGTGCCGGGGGCACATTCGATGCTTAGTACGACGGTTCCCTTTTTGCGGACACGGTCATTCTCGGAAAGACCCGTCACCTGGACAACACCGGAGTTGAGGAGATCCTGGCCTCGCCTGGAGACAGTACGTTCTGGCAGATTTAGGACCTCAGCCACCAACTTGAACGAAGCCCTGCCATCAACCTGCAAGACTCCGATAATGCGTCGATCGATCTGATCTAGAACCGTATCCATGCCATAAGTTTGGCGATTTCCGTCATCTTTCGTCAACCCTTGCCCACAATGGCGTTATATGTCTACCTTTGCCAACCAAGTACGAGTTCTAGCCAAAAGGCGGAGAAATGAATTCTCGAGGGAACGGTTCTGCACTTCAGATTCGCGATGTCTCCAAGACTTTCACGGATGCCAAGGGCCGCCTCGTCCATGCCCTCAAAGATGTCACTTTGGAGATCGCGCACGGGGAATTCATCGTTCTTCTTGGCCCGTCAGGGTGCGGCAAAACTACGCTCTTGAGATCCATTGCCGGTTTTGAGGAAATCGACTCCGGAACTATCAGCCTAGGCCAGATGCGTCTTGATCAGATGGCAGCCAATAGGCGACCGGTCAACACAGTTTTTCAGAGTTACGCCTTATTTCCTCATATGAGCGTGGAAGAAAATGTTTCCTTCGGTTTGGAATGCGAAGGGCTCCCACGTTCAGAGATAAAGGTCAGGGTTGCAGAAATGCTGGATCTGGTCCATTTGACTGAGCTCGCCGACCGCAAGCCAAATCAAATGTCAGGGGGACAGCAGCAGCGGGCCGCGTTGGCACGAGCCTTAGCGAAGAAACCGCAAGTTTTGCTATTGGATGAGCCTTTGGCGGCGTTGGACCTCAAACTCCGAAGAGCGATGCAAACCGAATTGAAGCGGATTCATCGTGCCACGGGTACGACCTTTTTGTTTGTTACCCATGATCAGAACGAGGCGATGGCTCTGGGGGATCGCATCGCGGTATTTTCACAAGGGCAGTTACGCCAATGCGGAACTCCGGCGGAAGTGTACGAAAACCCGGCAGACGAATTTGTGGCTTCTTTTATCGGCGAGTCCACAAGTTTTACCGGCCTAGTCATGGACGGAATCTTAAAATTCGAAGAACTGACTTTCCCGATCCCGCGTTACGAGCTAAGTAGCGTTTCGGTAGCACAAATTGTCGTGCGGCCCGAAGCGTTCTCCTTTGAAACTGGAGAATACAAATGCGGCGAGGTGACTATCGAAGAGACGACATATAGCGGTGATTCTATTGAAGTCATCGCCACACTTCGTTCCGGAAAACAAATCAAAATTCAATCGCCCGTTGAAATCCTTAGTGCGCTTAAAGTTGGATCGCGACACGATCTGTATGTGGATCCACTTCGGGTTCGCATTCTTCATGGGGCTGTAGCTGATATGGAATGAAACGCAAAAGCCCATTTGGCCCATCGGGAGTCTCATACCCCGCACTCACCATGGGTCTGTTGCTAATAGGAGCTCCACTTCTAGTTGTTTCTTTATTTTCCTTCCTAAAACGGGGATCATTTGGCTCTGGCGTTGTCTACAAATTCACCACCGATGCTTACTCTTCAATTCTCATTCAAACAAACTTAATTGGGCAACATAGTCTCAATACTGCATACCTTTCGATTATTTGGCGCTCCATCGTCTTAGCGTTATCTGTGACGGTTATCTGCCTACTTGTCGGAATTCCAACGGCAATTTGGATTGCACTGCAGAAGAAATCGGTTCAAAAAATCTTGATTATCTTGGTAACTATTCCATTCTGGGTCAACGTTCTTGCAAGAACGTACGCTTGGATGCTGTTGCTTGCCGATAAAGGTTTACTGAGCCAGATCGGTGGCCCAACATTGCTCTACACAAACTGGGCAACGCTTATCGGGCTTACCTACGCATTTTTGCCCTTCATGGTCCTGCCCGTTTATGCCGTCGCCGAGAAGATGGATTTTCGTACTCTCGAAGCAGGCTTCGATTTAGGCGCATCGGGTTGGCGGGTGCTTTTCAAAGTGCTTTTGCCAACTCTTAAGTACGGCATTCTCTCTGGTATTGCGGTCGTTTTTATTCCAGCACTAGGTGCATATGTCCAGCCAAGTCTTTTAGGCGGCAATAAGTCAATGCTCATTGGAAGTTTGATTAATGATCAATTTGGGGACTCCAGAAACTGGCCAGTTGGCTCGGCTCTGGCCGTTTTGCTGGTTCTCATGACCATCTTCGCTTTAGGAACCTTCAAATTCCGAGGACGGTTCGGACGTTCCGCAACGGTTCCTCAGGATCTTGGTGGTGTGGAATGAGAAGCACTGTGGAGGTGAGGCGCCAGATTCCCAGCGTGGCTTCAATAGGGATACTTGCAATCGCCTTTCTTTATGTACCACTGATGACAGTTCTGGTTTTCTCATTCAATCGCTCCGAGGATGCAACGGTGTGGGGCGGTTTTTCGACGAAGTGGTATTCGACCGTCCTCCACAACTCGGATCTAATAAGAGCGGCTAAGTTTTCCCTTTCATTGGCGGTTCCCAGCGCGCTTTTAGCATCGCTTTTTGCAGCGGGCCTGGCAATTGGCATCGGAGTAGTGCATTCACGTCGCATTGTGCTTCTTCAGATGCTTGTCAACGCTCCACTTATTCTTCCGGAGATCGTTACTGCCGTCGGAACCCTTGCCCTATTTTCGGCCGTCAAGATTCCATTAAATTTTGCTTCCCTCCTCGCAGCACATGTTGCCCTCTGCATTCCTTTTGCTTTCCTTCCTATCCGCTCGCGCCTTCGAGATCTAGATCCAGCCATATTTGAAGCTGCAGAAGATCTTGGGGCGAGTTCGCGCCGGGTGATGCTTAGAATCACCGCGCCCTTAATTATTCCGGCGGTTTTCTCCGCCATGCTACTCACCTTCATCATCAGCATGGATGACTTTCTAACATCGATGTTCCTATCAGGACCGAGTACAACAACTCTTCCGCTTTACATTTTTGGACTCTTGAAATTAGGAGTCAGCCCAGAGGTAAACGTGATTTCCGCACTTCTGTTAGTGATCCCAACCGTGGGGTTGCTTCTGTCGGTTGTGTGGATAAGGAAGAGAGGAAAATAGTATGAACACAAAGAAGACGCTCGGCAAACAGACTAGACGTTTGCAGAGGCACTCACTTGTCATCGCTGCGGTCGTTACCTCCTTGATCGCAGCTGTAACAGCTCCTGTCGCCAACGCTGCGGGATCCTTTCCCACCAAGCCAGTTGGCACGGAACTGAATCTATACAACTGGAGCAATTACATTGATCCAGCGTTGCTCACGCGATTTACTGCAGAAACAGGCATCAAGGTGAATCTTGGAGTCTATGACAGCAATGCATCCATGCTTGCAAAGCTTGAAGCAGGAGCACGCGGATACGACATCATAGTTCCAACCGATTACATGGTTCAGGTAATGAAAGCAAAGGGATTGCTCGTCAGAATCAACGCGAAGGCCTTCCCGAACGCCGTCAACTTAAAGAAAGAATTTAAGAATCCCTATTTCGATATGAATCGGTGGTACACAGTTCCTTATCTTCATGGAACAACTGGGTTCGCCTATTTGAAGGACAAGGTTGATCCGGCCCCCACTTCATGGAAAGAGTTCTATGCGGCCCTTCCGAAATACACTGGGAAAACGACGCTATTTGATGATAAAAAAGAGGTTATAGATTCTGCACTTCGAGCAACGGGTGCGACCCCTTGCACAAGCAGCCCGACGAAATTGCAGAAAGCCTTAGATCTTCTCAAATCCATCAAACCAAATCTCAATACTTTGGCATCATCTGGCAATATTGGCCGTCTTTCATCCGGGGCCTCCGTTTTGCTGATGATGTACAACGGCGCGACCTACCGCGCGAAACTGGCCAACTCAAATGTAGTTTATGTGTATCCAAGTGATGGCATGCCGTTGTGGCAGGACAATTTTGCGATCCCAGTAGGCGCCAAGAACATCGTTAACGCCAAAATCTTCCTTAACTGGATGATGGATCCCAAAAACGCCGCACAAGCCTCAATCTATGCTGGATACAACAACGCCGTTTCGGGTTCTGACAAATATCTTTCGTCGGCCATGCAGAACGATCCCGCGATTAACCCGACTGACGCGCAACTGAACCATGCTGTCGCTATGGCTCCGTGTTCGACTGCAGTCAATGACCTATACAGCACGTTATGGGTTTCGTTTAAGGGTTAATCATCTTCGGTGAATAGCGCCATTTACGTATGGATGGTGCTATTCACCGCGGTTGCCCTTCTTTGGCCTGCAATCACTTTTCCGAGATCGCTATTTAGAATGGATTATGACGTGGAGCCCTTTGTAAGGAAGTTTGGGTTTGAGAGATCTGATGTGACCCTTGAAAATTGGAAGGATTATCCTTATAGCAAGTGGTCTCTGCAAAATGTCTCTGAACTTATCCCGATCGCCGTGGTGAATGGCTCTCAGTCGGTGACATTGACCAGGAAAATTGATCTAGAGCTTCTCGATATTGCGTATTCCTTTTCGGGAGAAGAAGGCAAAGTTCGCGATTTCCTAGAGAGTTCCTTTACCGACGTTTTCCTTGTCACGAGGCGAGGTGTTGTCGTCGGGGAGTACTTCGCAAAAGGTTTGCGCGCGGATACGTCGCACCTCATCTTCTCGGTGAGCAAGTCCGTCGCAGGTCTACTGGCAGGAGCCGTGGTCAGTAATTTTGGTCTTGAACCTAACTCGAAAGTGACGCAATATCTTCCGGAGGCAACGGGGAGTGCGTATGCCGACTGCACCGTCCGAGATCTATTGGACATGCAAGTGAGTGTCGATTTCGAAGAGACATACGAGAGCAAGCAGGGCCTTTACGCGCGGTATCGAAGATCGATGCTTTGGATGCCTGCTAGTGACGAGCAATTCTCGCGCGAGGATCTGGCTTCGTACGTCTTATCGTTGCCCAAAGGTCACGCAGAACATGGTGCAGCATTTTCATACCGTTCCCCCAACACTGATGTTCTCGGGCTTGTTTTAGAAAAAGTATCTGGAATTCGATATCCCGATCTTCTCTCGCGTCTGTTATGGGAGCCAATTGGTGCGGCTTCGGCGACGATCACGGTTGACAATCTGGGTGCGAGTAGAGTTGCTGGTGGAATTTCTTGCACCGCCGAAGACCTGGCATTGCTCGGAGGGCTTTTCATTTCTGGTGGCGTTGCTCGGGGTACCCAAGTAATTCCCCGCGAATGGATCGAAGACACTATTAATGGCGGAGATATCGTTGCCTGGAAAGCAGGGGATTTTGCGAGATTGTTTCCATCGGGCAGTTATCGAAATCAGTGGTATTCGCTAGGTAACGGCTCTCTGAGTGCGATAGGGATACACGGACAATGGCTTTGTGTGGACCCGGAGAAGGAAATCGTCATGGTGAGGTTGTCTTGCCAGCCTGGGGCCGACGATGATGTTCTAGATTCGAAGACAATCGAGATCTTTTCCTCAATTTTGGAGTATTTGTCCTGAATCGACTCAAGTTGCCCATTCTTGGCCCGCATGGATACCCTTCACCCATGAATTCGTGCAGTCTCCTCCTTCGCTGCCGTGGCGGGGTCCTCTAACCGGTCCCCTCGTCGCGGGGTTTCGTCACACCGGTAAAACCCTTAAAACCCCCGCGAATTGATAAAGGAGCCTGACCATAATGAATTTCCCCGAGCAAGTCCCAAGTTCAATGGCATACAAGCGATATTCCTCGTTCGTCCCCGTTGAGTTGCATGATCGCACCTGGCCATCGAAACTAATGACCAAGGCGCCGAAATGGTGCTCGGTTGATCTACGTGATGGCAACCAGGCGCTCATCGACCCGATGGACACTCCTCGAAAATTGGCGATGTTCAAACTTCTTGTGTTGATGGGCTTCAAGGAAATCGAAGTCGGTTTCCCAAGTGCCAGTCAGACGGATTTTGATTTCGTTCGGAAAATTATTGAGGAAGACTTAATCCCAGACGATGTCATCATTCAGGTTTTGACCCAGGCTCGCGAGCCTTTGATTCGTCGTACATTTGAATCACTCGTTGGCGCAAAGCAAGCAATCGTGCACCTTTACAACTCCACATCGACGCTTCAACGTCGAGTTGTATTCGGTCAGGACAAAGAAGGCATTAAAAAGATTGCTACCGATGCTGCAGCCTTTTGTCTGTCGATGGTGGACACAGTTCCTGGCACCAAGATTTCATTTGAATACTCACCTGAGTCCTACACAGGTACCGAACTTGAGTACGCCTTGGAAGTTTGCAATGCCGTGAATGATATCTGGAAGCCGACCCCTAGTTGGAAGACAATCTTGAATTTGCCAGCAACTGTGGAGATGGCGACACCTAATGTTTACGCCGATTCGATCGAGTGGATGCACCGCAACCTCTCATACAGAGACAGCGTGATTTTAAGTCTGCATCCCCACAATGATCGGGGCACCGGTGTGGCCGCTGCAGAGCTTGGCTACCTTGCTGGCGCCGACAGAATTGAAGGCACCTTGTTCGGTAACGGGGAACGCACTGGAAACGTTTGCTTGGTGACCCTTGGGATGAATCTTGTCAGCCACGGAATAGACCCGATGATCGATTTTTCGAACATCGACGAAATTCGTCGCACGGTTGAGTACGCAAACCAACTCAGGGTTCCTGAGCGCCATCCGTACGGCGGGGATCTTGTCTTCACCGCATTCTCGGGTTCGCATCAGGACGCGATCAAAAAGGGTCTTGAGCACTTGGAGAAAGACGCCATTGCAGCAGGTGTGTCCGTAGATGAATTTACTTGGGCCGTTCCGTACTTGCCTATTGATCCCAAAGATATCGGTCGCTCATATGAGGCCGTTATTCGTGTCAATAGCCAATCGGGCAAGGGTGGAGTTGCTTATGTGATGAAGCACGAACATCACCTCGATCTTCCACGCAGACTGCAAATCGAATTCAGCAAAGTTGTGCAGGCCAAGACCGACTCCCAAGGCGGGGAAGTTCTCCCCGATGAAATGTGGCGCATTTTTGAAGATGAATATCTGCCAACTGATTCCGCCCCGTGGGGTCGTTTCAGACTTAAGGGTCTATCCCAAACATCAGTCCTCAATGAAGACGTGCATCTGGCCGTTTCCATTTTGGATCGCGGAGAAAAGCACGAACTTACGGGCCAAGGGAACGGGCCCATCGCCGCGTTTTGTGGAATCTTGGAAGCATACGGTGTTGACGTTCGCGTTCTTGATTACTACCAGCACGCTCTATCGGCAGGTGGCGACGCAAGTGCGGCGACCTATCTTGAATGTGCAGTTGGCGGGGAAGTCTGCTGGGGTGTGGGAATCGATCCAAACACCACAACTGCGGCGCTGAAAGCGGTCATTTCCGCGATCAATCGCGCTATCCGATAAGGCCCCTGCCATTACGGTTAGTTCATGAGCCTCTACCGTGACCAAGCGGTTGTCATTCGCACCCAGAAGTTGGGGGAGGCCGATCGCATTATTACGATGCTAACTCGCGATCACGGTCGAATTCGCGGAGTTGCAAAAGGCGTGCGCCGGACGAAATCAAAATTTGGCGCTCGCCTCGAACCAGGTAGCCATATCGATGTTCAACTTTTCGTCGGTAAAACTTTTGACACCGTAACGCAGGTCGAGGCCATCGAGAATTTCGGCGATGTTTTGTCAAAAGACTATCGACGGTGGACTATTTCGTCGGCAATTTTGGAGACGTCTGAACGATTTACTTCGCAAGAGCGCGAACCAGCCCTTCAGGAGTATCAACTCGTGGTCGGTGGTCTGAGATCACTCGCCGAGGATCGTCACGATCCTTCACTCATCCTTGATGCGTTCTTGCTTCGATCGTTGGCACTTGGTGGATACGCCCCTTCGATGACTATCTGCTCTCGTTGTGAAAAACCCGGCCCTCATCGTTATTTTTCCTTAGTAGGCGGCGGAAGCGTCTGCATTGATTGTCGACCTTCCGCCTGCGCAACTCCGGCGACGGAAACCCTCGCGTTGATGTCAGCACTTCTTAGCGGCGACTGGAATACCGCTGATGAGAGTGAAGGTAAGCATCGACGCGAGGCAAGTGGTCTGATCGCTGCCTATCTGCAGTGGCATTTGGAGCGCGGACTGCGGAGTCTGTCGATTGTGGAGCGAACATGACCCGCACGCCCAAACCTCATCGATCGGGCGCGCTGCCTCCAAAATTCGCGGCGGAAGCCATTCCGCATCATGTTGCAATCGTTATGGATGGAAACGGTCGATGGGCGCAAGAGAGAGGGTTGCCTCGCACAGCCGGACACGAAGCAGGCGAGGCCGCTCTCTTTGATGTAGTGGAAGGCGCTATAGAAATTGGAATCAAAGAGATAAGTGCGTTCGCCTTTTCAACCGAGAATTGGCGTCGGTCACCGGATGAAGTGAAATTCTTGATGGGCTTTAATCGAGATGTCATTAGGCGACGTCGCGATGAAATGAACGAACTTGGTGTCAAGGTGCGTTGGGTCGGACGACCCAAGAAATTGTGGCGAAGTGTCATTAAAGAGTTGGAAGTCGCAGAAGAGCTAACACATGGGAACGAAGTATTAACACTGAATATGTGCGTCAATTATGGTGGCCGAGCCGAAATCGTTGATGCAGCGGCGGCCATGGCTCGTGACGTGGAGACCGGCATTCTTGATGCCAATGCGATTACCGAGAAGGTATTTGGTCAGTACTTGGATGAGCCGAAAATGAGCGATGTGGATTTATTTCTTCGTTCATCCGGCGAGATGCGGACGAGCAATTTTCTCCCTTGGCAATCCGTTTACGCCGAATTAGTTTTCATGGATGTTCTGTGGCCCGATGTCGATAGGCGAGTTCTCTGGAGGGCAGTGGAGGAATACGCGGGTAGGCAGCGTAGATTCGGAAAAGCTTAATTTTGCTATCTTCTAGCCGACATTCAGGTTATTCTTTGTAAAACGCCTAGGGCGAAGGGCTTTGATGAAAATCGAACGAAAGACTCATGGGAGCGGCGAATCTGACGTTTTTTATGTCGAACCCAGAGGTGAGCGCTCGCTCTCCACACAAACAGGTCGCAGGATTGCTCGCCGCGTAAGCCCGCTCGCGATCACCGCGATCTTGGTATTCGTTGCCACTCTCGGTTTCGTGAGATACACAGCACCTGAGCACTTCGGATTGGCATTCGCGCTCCAGGCTACAGATGGAAAAGTTGCTTTAACTCAGAGTCAGTTAAAGGATCTTGTAGTTGGGGAGGGGTTGGTCGTCTATTGGTTGGGACCAGAAGTGGGCGCTCGGTATGCTCTCGTTTCGGTGAACAAAAACCAGAACTACGTGCGCTACCTGCCGGGAGGCGTGGGCCTAATTGATCTTGGTGCTAATTTTCGCGTTGTTGGCACATACAAGACCAAGGACGCTTTTCAAATAACACAAAATGACGGGAAGCTTTTGACGAATGGTTCTTCGGGTTTTACGAACGCGGACGGAAATGCTGTCTACTACAACACGGTTACACATCCACTCAGTGCCTATGTGGGGATGAAAAACACGGATTATCAAATTGAGATTTTCGATCCGATTGCGGGGCAGGCTGTGGTATCGGCCAGGACCCTCGGATTGATCCGGAGGATCGCCTAGTCTTCAACGGGTTAAACAGGTTATTCTTTAGTGAACGCCTACGGTGAAAGGCATTGATGAAGATCGAACGAAAATCCCATGGGATTGATGAAGGCGACGTTTTCTACGTAGAACCTAGGGTCGCATTGAGTCAAGGTGCGACGCGAAGAATCATACGTCGGGTGATCCCTCTCGTTATCACTGCGCTGTTAGCATCCGGGGCAACGTTGGGCTATGTGAAATACACGACGCCTGAACATTTTGGTCTCGTTTTCGCGCTTAAAGCTGCTTCTGGGAAGGTGGCGCTCACTGCGGATCAGTTGCATGATTTGGTGGTCGGTGAAGGTTTGAATGTGTCCTGGCTAGGTCCTGAAGTTGGCGCGCGGTATGCGCTCTTGTCGATAAGCAGGGAGCGGAACTACGTCCGTTATCTGCCTGGCGGAGACGGGCTTACCGATGCGGGCGCCAATTTTCGTGTAGTCGGCACTTACGATGTTCAGAATGCCTTTTTTGCAACTCAACAGCAGGGGCGAGCGGCAGACGCGGTTGGTTTTACAAACGCTGACGGAAATGCGGTTTTTTACAAGACTGCCAGTCCCTTGAGCGTCTATGTGGGAATTAAGAACACCGATGACCAGATTGAATTGTTCAATCCCGTTGCTGGCCAAGCCCTTGACGATGCCAAGACACCTGGGAAGATAAAGCGAATTTCCTAGCATTCTCGTTTTCTGGGGGCTTTAGAGGCCCAATCACGACTGGCCCCACCATATTTCTCGATTTATCCCATAAACACCTTTCCAAGTGGTAAAGGGTGACCTAATTTTGGTACTCTGGCTGTCGTGAGTCTCATCAACTCCGAGGTTTTGCCCCCCATTTGGGGGGCTAGGAGGACTCAATATCGACCAAGAATGGGATTCGAGGTAAAGGTGCCTGCTCGAATTTCCACACGTTCCTCTGGCATGGATGCTTACTACATGAAGACGTCGATTGACATGTCCAATTTCACTTCGGCGGGTCGCCAGAGTAAGAGGAATATTTATAAAAAGGTCAGAGGATAGCGACATGCTTGACAGCGGCATCCGTGAAGTCACGGGCTTATATGAGCCCGTGCGGAAGGTACGTTTTCGCCGCGTAATTCCCTATGTCGTAACGGCCCTGATTTTCTCAACCGTTAGTTTTGGCGCGGAGTATTACTTCAATACGAAACGTTCGACCTCGGAAGAAGTCTTGCTGGTTTTGCACGGCGGTAAAGCTGTCGATGAAGCCGAACTTCGCCACGTAGTAGCGGCAAACCATCTCACCGTCTATTGGGTAGGTCCAGAAGCAGGATCTAAATACGTCCTAAATGCCGCGGTATTAAGCAGTATTTCACTTAGGTATCTTCCCCAAGGTTCATCGTTGACGGACACGACTGCGACCTATCGAGAAATCGGAACATTCACTTCCCCCGATGCATTCAACGTTACGCAAAAGGCCGGAACTCAGGCGAATGGAGTCGGCTTTGTAAACGTCGACGGCGATGCGGTTTACTACGATTCACGAGATCCGAAAAATGTTTATCTTGGATTAAAAGGAAAAGATATCCAAGTGGAAATTTTTGACCCAAGGCCCGACCAAGCCTTGGCTGCGGCAATAATGAAACATCAGGTACAGCAGATTAATTAATGGCTAAATAAAAATTAACAATTCGAGCAAGTGCCGAAAATTTCTGCGCTGTGTCCGACATCCCTAAATCCATTTTTATTCGCAACAGTTTCCGCCCATTTTTCAATTACGCCACCTTCAATTTCAACTGTCCGTCCGCATTTTTTGCAGACGAGATGGTGGTGATGTTCGTTTCCACATAACCGATAAATCGCCTCACCGTCATCGCGACGTAGCACATCGACGAAATTGTCCTTCTGTAAACTCTGCAAAGCGCGGTAGATGGTAGTAAGCCCTATCCGATCGCCCTGACGGGTGATGAGTTGGTGAATCTCCTGGGCGCTGGCGAATCCGCCAACATGTTCCAGGGTCTTTAGTACCTTCGTTGCAGATTTATTCATGCAGTTCCAATGTGTCCGACTACCAACCACATGAAGACCACTCCGACCAGGGTTGCCAGCATCGTGAGTTTGGAAGGGTGGCGCGAATGAGCCTCAGGCAGGATATGGGATGTGGCAAGGTAGATGACGAATCCTGAAAAGACGGCCAGATAGATTCCAAGGATTGGGTCGCTAATCTTGATGTGGGTGCCAACGGAGGCGCCACTTATGCGCATTACCGCATCTAATCCCAGGAGCCAGAGGGCTCGCTTTTTCCAATGGCCGCCCTTGATGAGGAAGGACACCGTGTTCAATCCATCGCTAAAAGCGTGGGCCAATATGGCGATAAAGACTGCTAAGCCAAGTGCGTTGCTGATCTGGAAAGCTAACCCGAGGGCGGCGCCGTCTAGAAAGACGTGACCGCCCATTGCGATTCCACCAATAGTGCCGGCGATATTGGCCGCATGGTTGTGTTCGTGGCCGTAGTCGGACTCGCTGGGTTCGTGGGAGGCGAATAGCTGCTCTGCAAAATGGAGAGTGAAAAATCCGGCGACAAAGGCGATCGAAACCGTTGGAACATTGCCAATAGTCGATTTATTAATGGTGAAGACCTCTGGCAGCAGATCAAAGGCGACCA
>JANXZF010000128.1 GCA_025355665.1 Actinomycetes bacterium | reverse complement strand
GCAAGCGGGGTGTGGCGCAGCTTGGTAGTGCGCGTCGTAAGGGATGGCAGTAAGTTCAAATCCCTGAGTAACACACCTAGTATTAGCGCAAGCGGGGTGTGGCGCAGCTTGGTAGCGCGCGTCGTAAGGGATGGCAGTAAGTTCAAATCCCTGAGTAACACACCTAGTATTAGCGCAAGCGGGGTGTGGCGCAGCTTGGTAGCGCGCGTCGTTCGGGACGACGAGGTCGCAGGTTCAAATCCTGTCACCCCGACTCATTTGTTATTGCGTGTCGGTTGGCACGAGTGTCACCAATGAAACTTCTGGTGGACTCGCGACGCGAATTCTCGCGAAGGGGCTTGTGCCCATTCCGGCTGAAACGTTTAGCCAGGGTTGGTTACCAAATCGTGTGAGTCCACGTGCTCGCCAAGTTGGTAGATCACAATTGGTTGTAAGTGCCCTGCTTCCACCGATCCATGGCAATCGCACTTGGCCACCGTGGGTGTGGCCGGCAAATATTGCTGACAATCCATCTGCGCCCATGGATTCAAGAATTCTTTTATATGGCGCGTGCGTTACGCCGATTGCCACCTCTGCTTTGGGATCGGGACTACCCGCGACCAATGAGTAATCGTCACGATCCAAGTGAGCATCATCGGTGCCTCTGGCTTCAATAGTCGTTTCATTTATTTCTAAAATTGCTCGAGAGAAATTGAGATTGTGCCATCCTCTCTTCGCAAGGCCATCAGCTAATTCGTGCGAGGGCAATGGATCACCGTGAATTCGCTTCCCACTGTCTTCTTTGAGATAGAGCAGCGGGTTCTTCATCCGTGGTGCGTAATAGTCGTTGGATCCGAAGACGAACAATCCAGGGATGTCGAGGAGTCGGTCTAGCGCATCAAGCACTACAGGGACTGCGTCGATTGCCCCAAGAAAATCTCCAGTGCTGATTACAAGATCGGGCTTGAGGTCGATGAAACTCTTAATGTCTTTGATTTCCCTCTTAACTGAAGGGGTGAGGTGAAGGTCAGAGAAATGCAAGATGGTTATGGGTTCGTGGCCCGCAGGCAAGATCGGGATTTGCGCGTTGCGCACTACAAAACTCATTGCGCCTCCCCGCTCATTGTCATGAGAAGATAAGCCTATGGGATTAAAAGAGCGACTTAGGCAGGACCTAACCGAAGCAATCCGATCTCGAGATGAAATCACGTCGGGGACCATCCGCATGGTGCTCACCGCGATTACTAACGAAGAAGTTTCAGGCAAAAGTGCTCGCGAACTCAGCGATGCCGAGGTCATCACGGTGCTTTCTCGTGAAGCCAAGAAGCGGCGCGAAGCGGCAGAGGCGTTTGATGCTGGAGCGCGACCTGAGAAAGCAACGCTCGAGCGGGCCGAGGGCGATGTCATCGCGAAGTACTTGCCTGACCAATTGAGCGAGGAAGAGCTTGCAAAGATGATTGTCGATGCAATTGCCGAGACTGGCGCATCAGGTCCTGCAGGAATGGGACTTGTTATGAAGGCGCTCTCACCAAAGATTGCAGGCAGAGCCGATGGCGCTACAGTTTCGGCTGTAGTCAAGGCCGCGCTGGCATAAGGGAGAAATAGCATGAAATTTGAATATGTCACCGTGCCATTGCTGACTCACGCGACGAAGCAAATTCTCGATAACTGGGGTTCCGATGGGTGGGAACTCGTGCAAGTAATTCCAGGACCTGGTGGAGGCGACCAACTTGTTGCCTATATGAAGAGGGAGATCAAATGAGTCACGTACGCGCAAAATTGGCAGAGCTTGGACTTGAGTTGCCGATTGCAGCCAAACCAATTGCCGCTTACGTCCCCGCGGTTCGTACCGGAAATTTAGTTTTCACTGCAGGACAACTTCCACTTGTTGACGGGAAGATCTCCTTGACCGGAAAAGTCGGGGGCGCCGTCACTGTTGAGCAGGCAAAAGAGTTGGCACAAATCTGTGCTCTCAACTGTCTAGGTGCTGTGGCGACCGTCGCAGATGTAGATGACATTGTGAAAATTGTCCGTGTTGTGGGTTACGTAAATGGAGTTGCAGGTTTTGTTAATCAGCCTGCGGTGGTCAACGGCGTAAGCGAATTGTTCTTGCACATTTGGGGCGATGTAGGCAAACATGCTCGCTCTGCAGTGGGCATAGCGGAATTGCCCATGGATTCACCAGTTGAGGTAGAACTTACGGTTGAACTGCGAAGTTAGTTAGCGGCCGCGCTTGTTGAGTCGCTCGACGTCAACGATCAACACCGCGCGACCATCGAGTCGAATCCAATTGCGACTTGCAAAGTCTGCAAGTGCTTTGTTGACAGTCTCGCGTGAAGCGCCAACAAGCTGGGCAAGTTCTTCTTGAGTCAGATCATGGTGGACGTAGAGTCCTTCATCTGTTTCTTTGCCGAAGCGCTCACCTAGATCGATCAATGCTTTCGCGACGCGACCCGGCACGTCGGAGAAAACCAAATCTCCGACAACTTCATTTGTTCGTCGGAGTCGACGAGCCAATCGCGCAAGAAGATCTAGAGCAACTTGAGGGTGACGGGTGATCCAAGGAATTACCTGGTTGTGTCCAAGACTTAGTAGACGAACATCGGTTACTGCAGTTGCAGTAGATGTGCGGGGCCCTGGATCGAATAGCGAAAGCTCACCGAACATTTCGC
This sequence comes from Actinomycetes bacterium, assembly GCA_025355665.1. Taxonomy (GTDB): domain Bacteria; phylum Actinomycetota; class Actinomycetes; order Nanopelagicales; family Nanopelagicaceae; genus QYPT01. The sequence continues at coordinate 25,049 of JANXZF010000128.1, read as the reverse complement.
CAGGTCCAAGGATTGAAAGCAAGTTCTCACGACCATCACCACTAGATGTACCTAGCTTCAATTTGCCTTCGACTACAACATAGAGATGCTCGCCGGGGTCGCCTTCAGAGAAGAGGGTCGCACCTTTCGCAAGTCTCACGGTCTCCATCGAGGCACGGAGGGATGCCGCAGAAGCGTCATCGAGGGCAGTGAACAGTGGGGCGCGGCGAACGATTGCTTCATCTTGAGTCACGGGGGGACTTTACTAGGAAAACGTAAGAAGTTTCACCCCCTAACCCAAGGACGCGTAGCCTTCGTCGCGTGATGGCAGATGCTCGCTCGGTGAAGAAGGCTCGAGCCATGTATGAAATCCTCTGTCAGACATATCCGGATGTACATTGCGAGCTAGATTTCGCGAACCCCCTGCAGTTGCTGGTGGCGACGGTGCTTTCTGCCCAGTGCACAGATAAGCGCGTGAACACGGTGACGCCGGCACTTTTCAAAAAGTACCCGAACGCAAAGAAGTTGGCAGAGGCTGATCTGCATTCGATAGAGACCCTCGTTCACTCGACCGGGTTCTTCCGGGCCAAAGCCAAGAACATAAAAGGTCTAGCCATGAAGATCATGGAAGATTTTGAAGGAGAAGTTCCTCGGACACTCGATGAGTTGGTGCTCCTGCCTGGAGTCGGCAGGAAAACTGCAAACGTCGTGTTGGGGCACGCCTTCGGCGTGCCAGGCATTACGGTGGACACGCATTTTGGCCGTTTGAGCCGACGTTTCCATTGGACGACCGAGCAGAATCCGGTGAAAGTTGAAATGGAGGTCGGTTCACTAATTCCTCAAGAGGAGTGGACTAACTTGTCGCAGCGAATGATCTGGCACGGGCGTCGTATCTGTCATGCGCGCAAACCCGCGTGCGGCGCATGTCCCCTTGCAAAAATGTGCCCTTCGTTCGGAATTGGCGAGATCGATCACGGACTTGCGCTCGCCCTCGTAAAACAGGATTCGGATTTCAGTTGAACCGCCTTTTGATGCTGACTTTTCGAAAACGGCCAACCGTTTTAGCCTTAGTAGCCTTAGCCATCTTGGCCTTAACAAGTGGATGCGCCTCGCAAGCCGCGCGCGTTCCAACTTTAGGTTCAGTGGTTTCGTGTAATTCGATTCCCTTAGGGAGTGGTTCGACGGGTTTGGAGTTTCCTTGTCTGGATGGCAAGTCGACTATCCGCTTTTCGCAAATGCGCGGACCTCTGATCGTTAATGTTTGGGGGTCATGGTGTGCACCGTGTAAGGACGAGATCCCGATGATTCGATCCTTCTATGCGAAAAATCAATCGCAGGTTCACATCGTTGGCGTTGACGTCGAGGAAGCAATGAAAAGCGATGGAGTCGACTTTGTGATCGCCAATGGGATGACATGGCCCATCGTCGTTGATGCAGATGGACGGTCCCGAGGATTTTTCGGCATGGGGGTTCCGGTTACTTGGTTTATTGATAAAAACGGAACTGTCGTGCACAAGAAGATCGGGGTTCTATCTAGTGAAACTGAATTGCGCGAAATGGCAATCAAATACCTACATCTGACCCTAAGTTGATCTCATGATTGTTGATGCACTTCTAATTCTTGCCGCAGTAGGCGCAGTCTTTTCTGGGTTTCGTAGAGGATTTCTACAATCTATCTTTTCGACAATTGGGTACATCGGTGGAGGAGTACTTGGCCTAACCCTTGGTCTGGCGATTGTGCCAAAAGTGCATCTCAATAAATTCCTTGTTCTGTTTCTGGCAATCTTTTTACTTGCCGAGATAGGAAGACGGATTCTCGGGATGCTCGCACGATTTTTCCGAGCAAGGCTTTTGTGGGCTCCCTTGCGCTTTATTGATTCGATATTGGGAATCGCATTGGAACTCGTCAGGGTGACGATTTTTGCCTATTTAATAATCGCTTTGGCTCTATTGTCGCCTTGGACATTTGCCAGAAACTCGATCGCCCAGAGCAAGATCTACCCTGAAATGAAGAAGCAAATGCCACGCGCGCTGGATCAGTTGCGGCTCGACATCGAGAAGAAGATCGGCTCTAGTCTTCGGTTGTAGCGCCCTTTAATCCTGCTGAAATCAAGCCCATGATATTGGGATCTGCCAAAGTAGTGGAATCTCCAACGGCACGATTCTCCGCCACATCTTTGAGTAAGCGACGCATGATTTTTCCGCTTCTAGTTTTTGGCAGTTCGGCAACGACCAGAATCTGTCTCGGACGGGCGATCGCACCAATTTCCTTGGCAACGTGATCGCGTAATTCCTTGATCAGTTCATTTCCTTCAGCGTGGGGAACTCCAGATCGCAAAATTACGAAGGCGACAATTCCTTGGCCCGTCATTGCGTCAGTCGCGCCAACTACCGCAGCTTCGGCAACGGCCTCATGTGACACGAGTGCTGATTCAACTTCCGTTGTTGAAATTCGGTGACCCGAAACATTCATGACGTCATCAACCCGACCGAGTAACCAAATGGCTCCATCATCGTCGAGTTTGGCGCCGTCACCTGCGAAGTAGATCCCGTCGAACTTGGACCAGTAGCTGTCAATGTATCGATCCGGTTCGCCCCAGATGCCGCGAAGCATCGAAGGCCAAGGTTGATCCAGAACCAAGTAACCCCCGTGACCGTTTTCAACTGGGTTAGCGCGTTCATCTACAACCTTCGCGCTGATGCCCGGCAATGGTCGCATGGCAGAACCTGGCTTCGTTGCTGTGATTCCGGGCAATGGAGAAATCATGATCGCGCCAGTTTCGGTCTGCCACCACGTGTCAACGATTGGGCACCGACCACCACCGATGGTCGTGTGATACCAAACCCATGCTTCGGGATTGATTGGCTCTCCAACACTTCCAAGAAGTCGAAGTGAAGAAAGATTGTGTGCGAGAGGAAACTCATCTCCCCATTTCATCCAGGTTCGAATCAAGGTTGGGGCGGTGTACAAGATAGTTACACCATATTTTTCGATGATTTCGAAGATGCGCCCCTTGTGCGGCGTGTCAGGAGTTCCTTCATACATAACTTGGGTTGCACCATTTATTAGTGGTCCATAAACGATGTACGAGTGGCCGGTAATCCAACCAACATCGGCGGTGCACCAGAAAATGTCAGTCTCAGGCTTGAGGTCAAAGACCATTCGATGGGTGAATGCCACTTGGGTTAAGTAGCCACCAGTAGTGTGGAAAATTCCCTTGGGCTTTGCTGTTGTTCCCGAGGTATACAAGATAAAAAGTGGATGTTCGCTGTCGAAACTGGTCGCTACGTGCTCGGCGCTTGCAGTGTCGACGGCGTCGTGCCACCAAATATCTCGACCGTCATCCCAGGCGACATCTTGTCCGGTGCGCTTTACGACCAGAACCTTCTTGACGTTGGTTGATCCACGAAGTGCTTCGTCAACGGCTGACTTGAGTGCAAAGGCGCTGCCCTTTCGGAATCCGCCATCGGCGGTAATAACGAGGGATGCATCGGCGTCTTGGATACGAGAGAGAAGCGCTTCAGAGGAGAATCCGCCGAAAACGACCGAGTGCGGCGCGCCGATGCGAGCGCAGGCGAGCATTGCAATTGCAGCTTCAGGAATCATCGGCATGTAAATCGCGACGCGATCTCCAGCTCCAACGCCGAGTTCGGTAAGCGCGTTGGCTGCCTTCTTCACTTCAGTGAGAAGTTCGGCATAAGTGATCGTTCGGCTATCCCCAGGTTCGCCCTCGAAGTAGAAGGCGACTCGCTCTCCGCGCCCCTCATCGACGTGGCGATCCAATGCGTTAATAGAGGCATTCAACTTGCCCCCAACGAACCACTTTGCGAAGGGGGGTTGCCAGTCCAACGCCTTGTCCCAATGTTTTTCCCAAAGCAGGAGTTCGGCCTGTTCCTCCCAGAATCCAATCCGATCCTTATTCGCTTGCGCATAGATGAAGGGCTTCGCATTTGCTTCGGCGGCAAACTCGTCGCTTGGCTGGAAGGTGCGGGTTTCTGTCGAGAGGTTCTCAAGGGTTTCGTGGCTCATGATCCGAGGAGATTACCTCCCACACATGCGAATAGGTAGGGATACACCGATCTCACTTTTTCACAGGTCATCAGCTGGGCCAACCCACTGCACGTAGGGACGTTGAGACTGTTGTCCCTATCTAGATAGAAAGGAAAACATGAGTCTGATTGCGTTCCTAAGTGCGTTTCTTAAAATTCTGGCAAACCCGGCACTGATTAGTGCCTTGGCATCCGTATTGTCCAAGATGCTCCATACCTTGGGGCACTAGAAGGGGCCAGGCCAGCAAAACTTCACGAAATCATCGCCGGACGGGCCTCCACCCGCACGGCGATTTTTCGTTATGGGCTTTATGTGGTGGGATAGGGCGTAAGCCTCCAGTCGGCCCAATGGTGCGCTAGATGAGAGAATTACATTCGCGCACAAGCCTTGGAGCCTAAAATGCCAATTGCCAGTCCTGAGATTTATTCACAAATGTTGGATCGCGCCAAGTCGGGCGCATTTGCCTATCCGGCCATAAATGTTTCCTCCTCTTCCACGCTTATTGCCGCCCTTCGAGGGTTCGCAGAGGCCAATTCTGATGGAATCATCCAATTTTCTTGGGGTGGGGCCGAGTTCGCTTCGGGTTCGACCGTAAAGAAAATGGTCGATGGCGCCGTTGCCCTAGCCGAGTTCGCTCACGTTGTCGCAAAAAACTACAACGTTCAGATCGCCCTCCACACCGACCACTGTCCTGCAGAAAAGCTTGATGGATTTATGCGCCCACTTTTGGATTTCGGCGCTCAACGTATTAAGGACGGCAAAGCACCTTTGTTCAACTCGCACATGTGGGATGGCTCAGCGGTTTCAATGAAGGAGAACATGACCATTGCTGACGAACTTCTTACTAAGTCCGTTGCTGCAAACACGATCATGGAATTGGAAATCGGAGTCGTAGGTGGCGAAGAAGATGGCGTCGAAGCAAAACACGATGCCAAGCTGTACTCGACACCAGAGGACGCAATCTTGGCAGCTGAGACACTCGGCCTAGGCGAGCGCGGCCGTTACATGTTGGCAGCAACCTTTGGCAACGTCCACGGCGTGTACAAGCCCGGCAATGTTGTTCTTCAGCCAAAAATCCTCAAGGAATTGCAGGATGCCGTTGCCGCCAAAAAGGGCTTGGCATCTGGCTCGAAGCCTTTCGACTTGGTATTCCACGGCGGTTCTGGCTCGCTTTTGAGTGAAATTCGCGAAGCGTTGGATTACGGTGTCGTCAAGATGAACATCGATACCGATACTCAGTATGCCTACACTCGTCCGGTCGTAGATCACGTCATGAAGAACTATGACGGTGTTCTAAAAATTGACGGAGAAGTTGGCAATAAGAAGGCCTACGACCCACGTGCATGGGGCAAGGCCGCCGAGGCTGGCATGGCTGCTCGCGTAAAGCATGCTTGCGATGATCTTCGATCGACAGGTACTTCTTTACTCGCTTAGTTTTCTTACAACCTTTAGAGAGAGGCTTGACCTATGCCCGCCATCGTTCTGCTGGGAGCTCAGTGGGGCGATGAGGGCAAGGGTAAAGCCACAGATTTATTGGGCGATCGAGTTGATTACGTTGTTCGTTACCAAGGTGGCAACAATGCCGGTCACACCGTCGTAATTGGTGATCAGAAGTACGCACTTCATCTGCTGCCTTCTGGGATATTGAGTCCCAACGTCGTTCCTGTAATCGGTAACGGCGTCGTGATTGATCCTGGTGTCTTGTTGCAAGAGATTAAAGACTTAACCGATCGGGGAATTGATTGTTCAAAACTAGTGATTAGTTCGAACGCTCATCTCATCACCCCGTACCACCGTACGATCGATAAAGTCACAGAGCGCTTCTTGGGTAAATCAAAGATCGGGACAACTGGTCGAGGAATTGGACCTGCTTACGCAGACAAGATCAACCGAATCGGCATAAGGGTGCAAGATCTTTTTGACCCTTCAATCCTGGCTCAGAAAATCGAGAGCGCTCTAAAGGATAAGAACCAGATACTAATCAAGGTTTTCAATCGCAAGAACATTGAAATGCAAGATGTTCTGGATGAGTACTTGGCCTACGCAGAAATCTTGAGACCGTACGTAACGGACACGGTCTTGCTCTTAAACCGTGCGCTAGAAAATGGGGAGACAGTCCTTCTTGAAGGTTCGCAAGGAACTCTTCTAGATGTGGACCACGGTACGTATCCGTTCGTTACTTCCAGTAATCCGACCGCCGGTGGGGCTTGCACTGGTTCGGGAATTGGGCCGACGAAAATAGGCACTGTTATAGGCATTGTTAAGGCTTATACGACGAGGGTCGGTTCTGGTCCATTCCCCACCGAACTTCTGGATGAGGATGGCGAGAAACTTCGACGAATCGGCGGTGAAGTCGGTGTAACTACTGGTCGTGCTCGTCGGTGTGGTTGGTATGACGCACCTATCGCGCGATATGCCACTCGTGTAAATGGCCTGACAGACTTCTTCTTAACTAAGTTAGACGTACTCACTGGATGGGAGAAGATTCCTGTCTGTGTTGCGTACGAGATTGACGGAAAACGAGTAGAAGAACTTCCATCATCCCAATCAGATTTTCATCATGCAATACCCATTTACGAATATTTGCCAGGTTGGACTGAGGATATTTCCGGCGCTAGGTCGTTGTCGGATCTTCCAAAGAATGCTCAGAGTTATGTGAAGTATCTCGAGGAAATATCTGGTGCTCCAATGAGTGCAATCGGTGTTGGGCCCGGTCGCGATCAAACTATTGTCGTGAAGGATTTTGTTTAAGGTGGATACTCTGGTGGGAAATGTCGTTCGGCTAGAGCCGCTCGAAACTCACCACGGCCAGGAACTCTTTGATGTCTTAGGCAATGACGATGAAGCCTGGCGATGGATGGTCGTGCCAACGCCGAAGTCCCCCGATGAAATATTGGCAATCGTCAGTCGTTATCTGAATGATTTCGCTTTAGGAACTCGTGAACCATTTGCAGTAATCCACATTGCGTCCGGAAGGACAATCGGCACAACATCCTTCATGGACATTTCTGGACATGATCGAACACTTGAAATCGGAAGCACTATCTACGCAAGAGAGTTTTGGAGAACCTCCGTTAATACCGAATCGAAATTGCTACTTTTGACTGAGGCTTTTGAAGTCCGGAATTGTCTGCGAGTGACGCTCAAAACTGACCATGAAAACAAGCGGAGCCAAGCAGCAATTGCTCGTATAGGCGCTACATACGAAGGTACGTTGCGATCGCACATGGTAAGGAAAGACGGATCGTCGCGGAATTCGATGTATTACTCCATACTTTCTTCGGAATGGCCCGAAGTGAAGGCTAAATTGCAGTCGGTGTTCGCATGAAGGTTCTGATCATCGGTGGGGGCGGACGAGAGCATGCACTTGCACTGGGTCTCAAGGCCGATCCTGTTGTGACGGAACTGTATTGCGCTCCAGGAAATCCAGGAATTGCCGAAGTGGCTTCCATCCACCCTGTTGATGTGTCAAACAATGATTCTATTGTTGCCCTTGCCAAAGAACTCGATGTTGACTTCGTCGTCGTTGGGCCTGAATTGCCGTTAGTCAATGGTGTAGCCGATTTGCTCCGCGCTGAAGGCTTTGCAACTTTTGGTCCTTCCAAAGCTGCGGCTCAATTGGAAGGCTCTAAGACTTTCGCCAAAGAAGTGATGAATGACGCTGGCGTACAGACTGCAAGAAGTTTCACCTGCACCAAGCGAGTTGAGATCGAGAAAGCTTTAGATGCACTCGGTGCACCTTACGTGGTTAAAGATGATGGCCTGGCTGCAGGCAAGGGTGTAGTCGTCACACATGATCGCGAGCAGGCATTGGCTCACGCCATGGCATGTAAGAAAGTTGTCATAGAAGAGTATCTAGATGGACCGGAAATTTCCCTTTTTGGTATTTCTGATGGCAAGACGGTCATTGCAATGCAGCCGGCGCAGGATTTCAAACGTGCCGGCGATAATGATGCTGGTCCTAATACCGGCGGTATGGGTGCGTACTCACCTCTTCCATGGGCTCCTACAGACATTGTTGAGCAGATTCAGCGCCAAGTCCTTTCACCGATGATTGCCGAGATGGCAGCGCGTGGCACGCCATTCGTCGGGTTGCTTTACGCCGGTCTTTCCCTGACAAACCACGGCATACGTGTTATCGAATTCAATGCAAGATTTGGGGATCCGGAAACTCAAGTCCTGATCCCTCGTCTTGAGACACCCCTTGCCACACTTCTCTACAAAGCGGCCACTCGAGATCTTGAGGGCATCACTTTGAAATGGCGGGAAGATTCGGCCGTCACAGTTGTGCTCGCCGCCGGCGGTTACCCTGACGTTCCAACCACAGGGGATCCGATTACGGGACTGCCGCATATTCATTCTGTTGAGGTTTATCATGCGGGAACTCAGTTAGACGCCAAAGGCTTGGTCTCAAGTGGTGGACGGGTACTGAGCGTGACAGGCATGGGCAGTGACCTGACAGAGGCGCGCAATTGTGCATACCGTGGAATTAGTCAAATAAAACTCAAGGGTTCTTACTTTCGAAGCGACATTGCCCTTAATGCCGCGGTGGCAGAGAAGGGCAACTGAATGAGGGAGAATAACTCAGTGAGTGTGCTCGCAAGTCGATATGCATCAAAGGCAATGCGCGAGATTTTCGCGCCAGAGGCAAAGATTATTGCCGAACGAAAACTCTGGTTATCCGTGGCGCGTGCTCAAGCAAAACTTGGATACGCCATCTCCGATTCGATTATTGCGGACTATGAAAAAGTGTTGGCCACTGTTGATCTTGCCTCGATAGATGCCCGAGAAAAAATTACCCGCCATGATGTTAAAGCCAGAATCGAAGAATTCAATTCGCTGGCAGGTCACGAGATCATCCATGCTGGAATGACCAGCCGCGATCTTACGGAGAACATTGAGGCTTTGCAGATCAGGAATGGTTTGCGACTTGTGCGTGATAAGACGGTGGCACTTCTCGCTCGACTGGGTGAGAAAGCAACTCAGTATGCAGATCAGCCGATTGCCGGAAGATCACATAACGTTCCGGCACAAATAACGACTCTCGGGAAAAGATTCGCTTCCTCTGCCGAAGAGTTGCTCTTCGCATACGAGCGACTTAATGCTCTTTTCGAGCGATTCCCAATTCGTGGAATCAAAGGGCCGGTGGGTACGGCGCAAGATTCCATTGATCTTCTTGGTTCATCGACCGCCCACGAACAACTAGAAGCCATGGTCGCATCGGACCTGGACTTCGATCGAGTGATGGACTCTGCGGGCCAGATTTACCCCCGCTCATTCGATTACGACGTGCTAACGACCCTTGTCCAAATCGCCGCATCCCCTTCCTCCCTTGCAACATCCATTCGTCTTATGGCAGGTGCCGAACTAGTGACGGAGGGTTTTAAGGCCGGACAGGTTGGGTCTTCTGCAATGCCGCACAAGATGAACACTCGCTCTTGCGAAAGAGTCAATGGTTTAACAGTCTTGCTCCGTGGATATGCATCTATGGCAGGCGAATTGGCGGGGGATCAATGGAACGAGGGAGATGTCTCCTGCAGCGTTGTTCGCCGTGTTGCCATTCCTGATGCGTTTTATTCAATTGACGGCCTTCTCGAAACGATACTCACGGTGCTCGACGAATTCGGTATCTTTCCTGATGTAATTGCAGCAGAAATTGACCGGTACTTGCCATTTCTTGCCACTACGAAGATTCTGATGGCGGCGATCAAAGCCGGAGTTGGTCGCGAAGAAGCGCACGAGATTATTAAGGAACATGCGACAAAGGCCGTCTTGCAAATGCGCCAAGGTCTCGAAAATTCTCTGCTTGCCGAATTGGGCCAAGACAATCGCTTCCCGTTAGATCGTGACGAACTCGAAAATCTCATAAGCGATCCGATCGAGTTCGCTGGAGATGCTCGACGACAAATTGAGCGCGTGCTTGAAAGGATTCAGAAAATCACCTCCGCAAATGCAACGGCGGCCGAATACAGACCAGGCGCGATTCGATGAGCGGCTTCGGACTCGCAGGACCACCACCAGCACCCTCGATTTCCGGATGGAAGCATCTTCGGACTGGAAAGGTCCGCGACCTTTACACTAATTCATCCGGACAACTTCTTATGGTGACCTCAGATCGGATATCCGCTTTTGACTGGGTGTTGCCGACGACAATCCCGACTAAGGGTGCGGTACTAACCCAACTTTCGTTGTTCTGGTTTGAGCAATTGAAGCATGTTGCCCCCAATCACATTTTGAGTACCGACGTTCCCGATGAAGTTCGCGGGCGAGCCGTTATCGTCAAGCCGCTTACGATGTTTCCGATTGAATGTGTTGCTCGTGGCTATCTGACAGGAAGTGGTTGGAGCGAATACAAAAATACGCAATCGGTCTGCGGAATATCACTTCCAAGCGGATTACTAGATGGATCTCAACTTCCTGAAAATATTTTTACTCCGGCAACGAAAGCTGAAGTTGGAGACCATGACATCAACATCACTTATGAGCAGGCGGCCGAATTTGTGCCCGAGGCAAAGATTCTTAAAGAATTAACGCTTGAATTGTACGGAGCGGCAGCGGACTTCGCCCGATCGCGCGGGATTATTTTGGCTGACACAAAATTTGAATTCGGCACGGATGAAAATGGTGTGATCACTCTTGGGGATGAGGCGTTGACGCCGGATTCTTCCAGGTTTTGGGACGCGCAAACGTGGCGTCCTGGTGGCGCTCAACCTTCCTTTGACAAGCAATACGTGCGTGATTACCTGGTCGAGAGCGGTTGGGACCGCGAGTCGCCTCCGCCGGTTTTGCCAGAGGACGTTGTGGCAAAGACGGCCCAGCGGTATCGCGATGCCTATCTGCGCCTGACTGGTCACAAGTTCAGAGATTAGTTTTCCGCCTAGCTAAGGAGAGTTAAAAGATGGCAAAGATCGTGGTTGATGTGATGTTGAAACCAGAAATTTTGGACCCTCAAGGGCAGGCAGTTGGTGCAGCCCTTCCAAGGCTTGGTTTCACATTCGCCACATCCGTGCGTCAAGGAAAAAGATTTGAAATAGAAATAGAAGGCGAAGCAACGCCAGCGATTCTGGCTGAAGTCTCCAAGGCAGCAGAGACCTTACTGGCTAATCCCGTTATTGAGTCGTTCAATGTAAGTGTGGAGAACTAAGTGAAAATTGGAGTCGTCACATTTCCAGGCTCACTTGATGATCGAGATGCGGCACGCGCAGTGCGTGCTGTTGGTGCAGAGGCGATCGCGTTGTGGCACGGAGATTCAGATCTTCATGGGGTTGATGCAGTTATTCTTCCGGGAGGATTTTCTTATGGAGATTATCTTCGCTGCGGGGCGATCTCAAGATTCGCACCGGTTATGTCATCGATAATCGAAAAGGCGAAATCTGGAATGCCGCTCCTCGGTATCTGCAATGGCTTTCAGGTTCTATGTGAATCTCATCTTCTGCCAGGAGCGCTAACGAGAAATCATGCACTTCACTTTCTCTGCTCAGACCAGACGTTAAAAATCGAGAACAACTCCACAGCATGGACTTCTGATTACGAAATCGGGCAGGAGATTGTCATCCCGCTTAAGAATGGCGAAGGATCATTTCAGTGTGATGACGGAACCCTTGCTCGTCTTGAAGGCGAAGGCTTGGTGGTGGCTCGATACGTAGGAGAAAATCCCAATGGATCGCGCAATCTCATTGCAGGAATCACGAATGCAAGAGGAAATATCGTGGGGCTCATGCCTCATCCAGAGCATGCAATTGATCCATTAACAGGACCAAGTGCAGGCGGACTTGGGTTCTTCACATCAATAATGAGTCAATTGGTGAGCAAGTAGATGTCCCTTGATACCGTAGATATTGCCGGAACCACTCCAGAGCGAGTCCAGCCATTTGCCGAACTCGGTCTCAAACCCGATGAATATCAGCGAATTCGCGAGATTTTGGGCCGCCGTCCAACGTCTAGCGAACTTGCCATGTATTCGGTTATGTGGAGCGAACACTGCTCATACAAATCTTCCAAAGTTCACTTGCGCCAATTCGGAGATAAGGCACCCAAGAGTGAGGCGTTACTCGTGGGCATCGGAGAAAATGCTGGTGTGGTTGATGTTGGGCAGGGCTATGCGGTCACTTTCAAAATCGAGTCACATAATCACCCCTCGTTCGTCGAGCCCTACCAAGGTGCGGCCACGGGAGTAGGCGGAATTGTTCGCGACATCTTGACTATGGGTGCTCGGCCCATCGCCGTCATGGACCCATTGAGATTTGGTGCGGCAGACGCGCCAGACACTCGTCGTGTGTTGACAGGAATCGTTGCAGGAATTGGTGGCTATGGTAATTGCCTTGGACTGCCAAATATCGGTGGTGAAGTTGTTTTCGATGAAACTTATGCCGGAAATCCTCTGGTCAATGCTCTATGCGTCGGAGTGATGCGCCACGACCAGATAAAACTTGCCAAGGCCTCTGGTGCAGGAAATCTCGTGGTCTTATTCGGCGCAAAGACGGGTGGCGATGGCATCGGCGGCGTCTCAGTTCTTGCGAGTGAAACATTCGGAGCGGGTGGTTCCACGAAACGTCCAAGCGTGCAGGTTGGTGATCCATTTACCGAAAAGGTTTTGATCGAATGTTCTCTTGAAATCTTTGCCGAGGATCTAGTTGTCGGTATTCAAGATCTCGGTGGTGCAGGACTTTCTTGCGCAACAAGTGAACTCGCATCAGCCGGTACAGGCGGCATGAGGGTCGCTCTGGACGATGTGCCGCTTCGGGATCCGAGTTTGTCACCTGAAGAAATCTTGATGAGTGAATCACAAGAAAGAATGTGCGCAATCGTTGAACCCAGCAAGATCGCTCGTTTTCTGGAAATCTGCAAGAAATGGGATGTCACTGCGACTGTAATTGGTGAAGTAACCGACGGTGTTCGGCTCGTGATCACTTGGCACGGGCAGACAATTGTTGATGTACCTCCTCGTACCGTGGCTCATGAGGGACCCGTCTATAGCCGACCTTTCTCAAAACCCGATTACGTTGATCGCGTAAATGCTGAAAAGTTGACGATTCCAATGCCAAAAACAGCGGCAGAGGTGCGCTCTGCGGTACTTCAGCTTATGTCGAGTCCAAACATGGCTGACAAATCTTGGGTCACTTCTCAGTACGACAAATATGTCCAGGGCAACACGATCCAGTCACAGCCTGAAGACTCGGGGATGGTCCGCATTGATGAAACTACCCAGTTGGGAATTGCGATATCAACCGACGCAAATGCTCCCTGGTCTTATTTGAATCCGTATGAAGGTGCAAAGTTGGCACTTGCAGAAGCTGCTCGAAATATCGCCACTGCTGGAGCAAAGCCATTGGCCGTGACGAATTGTTTGAACTTTGGATCTCCGGAAGATCCAGGAGTCATGTGGCAGTTTGCGGAGACAGTTCGAGGACTCGCCGATGGGTGCCTCGAGATGGGTTTGCCTGTAACGGGTGGGAATGTTTCTTTCTACAACCAGACTGGTGACGTAGCAATATTGCCAACTCCGGTGATCGGGGTTCTCGGTGTAATTCAGGACGTACGCACTCGTACGCCCATGGCTTTTGATCGCCCTGGACTAGATCTTTACCTTTTGGGTGAAACTCGAAACGATCTTGCGGGTAGCGAATGGGCATACATGCACCATCAACGTGGAGGCATTGCCCCTCAATCTGATTTACAACATGAGATGAGATTGATTGATGCACTTCTTGAGGGCCAATCGATTTTCGAGGCAGCGCACGATCTAAGCCAAGGTGGGCTTGCTGCAAGCTTGTCGGAAATGGCTCTTCGCCACAATATTGGCGCCACCGTTTTGCTCGAAGGCGAAATTGCAGTCGAACTTCTTAGTGAGACACCAGGTCGAGTTGTAGTGGCAATCGACAAGGGGGATGCTCACGCACTTCAGTCCATCGCGCAGAAATATGACATCGCCATTACAAAGATCGGCGTCACTGGCGGTACCACGTTAAGCATCAACGATGCAGAGATCGCACTTGATGATTTACGGTCGGCCTTCGTCGACACAATTCCTAGATTATTTGGTTAATCAAGGTGCGGCGAAAGCGGGGCGAGTAAGTAGTGCGCGATGACCAAATCGGTGAAACGGTGAAGGCAACATTGCGTCAGTTGGCAAAACTTGCTCCAGGGAGAGCAATCGAAGTACGGGTCCCTCCTTATGCTGCAATCCAGTGTGGCGACGGGCCCATTCATACGCGAGGAACCCCGCCGAATACTGTCGAAATGAGCCCTCAAACCTGGCTCGATTTGGCCCAAGGATTGCGGACTTGGGAGGAAGCAATGAATTCTGGTGAAGTGAGGGCATCGGGAGTGCGCGCCGATCTCTCTCCATTTCTTCCTTTACCTTCAGAGAAATTAGAATGACCCCATGACGAGGCGCCCTGACGGTCGATTAACGCACGACCTTCTTTCCGAGGATAAGGGACCGCAAGATGCATGCGGAATTTTCGGAGTGTGGGCACCTGGTGAAGAAGTCGCGAAGTTAACTTTTTACGGACTTTACGCTCTCCAACACCGCGGTCAGGAGTCGGCAGGAATCGCGACAAGTGATGGCGAGCGAATTCTTGTTTACAAGGATATGGGACTTGTCTCTCAAGTTTTCAATGAAAGCGATCTCGAATCACTAAAGGGTGATTTAGCAATTGGCCACTGTCGATATTCGACGACGGGTTCGAGCACCTGGGTCAACGCCCAACCAACATTGCGTCCGACCAAGTATGGTTCGCTCGCACTTGCGCACAACGGAAACCTAACCAACACCGGCGATCTTGCCGAACATCTTCAACGCCAAGGCGCACCAGTAACTGGCAAGGACAGTGCGACGACAGATACCGAACTGATGACCGCATTGATTGCAGGTCGAGATGAGAAGAATTTAGAAGCAAGTGCGATGGCGATCCTCCCTCTTCTTGAAGGCGCCTTCTCCCTCGTGTTCATGGATGAAGACACTTTGTATGCAGCTCGCGATAGACACGGAGTACGACCACTCGTTATCGGCAAGTTAGAACGCGGTTGGGTTGTCGCATCCGAGACTGCGGGTTTGGATATTGTCGGCGCCTCCTTCGTACGTGAAGTCGAACCCGGTGAGTTCGTTGCTATTGATGAAAACGGGATTCGATCTCAGCATTGGGCAGTTCCCGAACCCAAAGGTTGCCTATTTGAGTATGTGTACCTGGCAAGGCCGGATACGTCTATTGCGGGTCGTGGAATTCACGTGACGCGTACTGCGGTCGGCGAGCGTCTTGCGGCCGAACATCCCGTTGAGGCCGATTTGGTCATTCCAGTTCCCGAATCTGGGACTCCTGCCGCGATCGGTTTTTCAAAAGCCTCCGGAATTCCATATGGGGCAGGGTTTGTGAAGAATTCTTATGTAGGACGCACCTTTATTCAACCAAGCCAGACGATCAGACAACTCGGCATTCGCCTGAAGCTCAACCCTTTGCGCGATGTTATTGAGGGCAAACGGATCGTCGTTGTCGATGATTCGATCGTCCGCGGCAATACTCAACGTGCGATTGTTCGAATGTTGCGCGAAGCTGGTGCCCGCGAAATTCATGTTCGCATTTCAAGTCCGCCCGTGAAATGGCCGTGCTTCTACGGAATCGATTTTGCTTCCCGCGCTGAACTAATTGCAAGCGGTTTGGAGATCGAAGAGATTCGCAGATCGATCGGCGCCGATTCCTTGGGATATGTTTCACTTGAAGGCCTCATCGAGGCGACAACGATCGCTGAATCACAACTTTGTCATGCGTGTTTCACTGGGCAGTACCCAATCACTATTCCAACTGATATGTCCGAAGGAAAAATGCGCCTTGAAATAACTCCCGTGCGAGGAACAATTTAGTGTCAACGTATCGTGACGCAGGTGTTGATATAGAAGCAGGCGATCGAGCCGTTCAGTTGATGAAGTCATCGATCGCAAAAGCAGCTCGTCCGGAAGTTATTGGGGGAATTGGTGGCTTTGCTGGACTTTTTGATGCGAGCGCCTTGAAAAAATACACTCAACCACTTCTTGCAACGTCGACCGATGGGGTCGGGACAAAAACTGAAATCGCGCGCCAGTTGGGAATCTACGACACAATCGGCGAGGACCTTGTGGCCATGGTGGTTGATGATCTTGTCGTATGTGGCGCCGAACCGCTTTTCATGACCGATTACATTGCAGTCGGCAAAGTAATTCCAGAGCGCATCGCTGAAATCGTTAAGGGAATTGCATCAGGATGTCAGAAGGCAAATACCGCGCTGATTGGTGGAGAAACCGCAGAGCATCCGGGTTTGCTAAGTGAAGATGAGTTCGATATTGCAGGTGCCGCTACCGGCGTGGTTGACGCACCCAACTTATTAAGTTCAGAGAAAGTCAGAAAGGGCGATCTTTTGTTGGCGATGCCATCAAGTGGTTTTCACTCCAATGGATATTCGCTCATTCGCCGCATTCTTGCTACGAAGAAGCTCGATCTTGGTCACGTTTACCAAGAATTCGATCGAACCCTTGGCGAAGAGCTTCTCACCCCAACTGAGATTTACACGAGAGACTGCCTAATCTTGATTGCGGCACTAGGTGCAAACCTGCGCACTTTCGCCCATGTAACTGGTGGCGGATTGGCCAGCAACACCGCACGAGTATTTCCAGACACCCTTGCGGCCATTTTCGATCGATCCACCTGGGCACTGCCTGTGGCAACTACGTTTTTGGCCGAAACAGGGGGCATCGGTCAGGATGCCTTTGAGAGCACCTGGAACTGCGGGGTCGGAATGGTCGCGGTTATTTCCCCCGATTCGGCCGATCTGGCGCTCAAAACCCTGTCCGCGAGGGGAATGCGTGCTTGGATTGCTGGCGAGGTGTTACCCAGCGTAACTGGAAATCGAGCATCTCTTTCTGGTGATTATCGAAAGTAGAGGCAAACCAACTTATGGCCAAAGGCGCGAAAAAGAGACTAGTGATTCAAGAACAGAAACTGAGGAAGAGACTACTTTTTATTTCGTGCGGAATCTTAGTTGCAAAACTTGTCCTTATGCTTTCGGTTAAGAACGGCGGTTGGTTAGGCGCGGACGGCGAGAGCTACTTGAAGGGTGTCGATGGATTAATTAAAGACGGGCTATTTTCAAAAGGGTCAATCCTTGTTTATTGGCCCGCGGGTTATCCCATTCTTATATGGCTGGTCTCCTTTATAAGCCTTTCAAAATTGATATACCTAGTGACGTTTCTCCAAACGATTTTGTACTTTGGTGCTAGTGCATTCTTCGTTGATCGAATCAGATTGACCCGCCTTTCGAAGCTGGCTCTACCAATTGCATTACTACTCGGGCTAAATCCAACCCTTTCGTTGAGTTCAATGGTTATTGGTTACGAAAGTCTGGTTGCATCTAGCATGTTGGCTTCCATCGCGCTCATCATTAGGTACGAGCAGGGGGACAAGTCCAGGAAAAAATTGGTAGGCACATTGGTTGGCGTTGGGGTATTCCAGAGCGTTTCAGGCTTCGCGCAACCCAGAGAATTATTGATCGGGCTTTTCATCTTCATCGTGTGGGGCTTGTATCAGCGTTCATGGAAGTTTCTCGCCTCCGTAGTTCTTCTGGGAACGTGCGTGATGATGGTTTTGCCTGCGGGGTTGATGCTAAGGAATATTAAGGCAGATAACGGCGCCGTAATCTCGAAAAATCTTGGCGTAACCATGAGTCTTGGAGCAGGGGACAATGCGACCGGAGGGTATACGAACGTAGGAGGAGTGCCGTGTCCAGCTACGCCGCCGGCTTCGGCAGCAACTGATAGTCAATTGGTGAAGTGCACCATCAACTGGTATCTAAAACATCCTGGCAAGACAGTAGTGCTAGTTGTGAAGAAATCGATTTATTTTTGGTCGCCCTGGTATGGACCAGTGGCCAATGGGACGATGGCGAGAAATCCCTGGCTCAAGATCGATCCGATCAGAAATGTGGACTCTAAACTCGCAGGTCATAAATTGGTATATGGATGGATCGGCAAGCTAATTTCGTGGATTTGGCTTCTTTCGGGGCTGGCGTTGTTCTTCATCGGCTTGAGGTGGCTGTGGAGTATGGGAGGGCTTGAACGGCAGGTCGGGGTGTTGAGTTCGGTCCCAATTTTTGTAGCCTGGCTGACCTCCATAGGCACTATTGGAGATCACCGCTTTCGACTTCCGACAATGGGATTGAGCCTATTCCTTCAGGTGGCGGGGTATTTTGAGGTAAAAAGGCGCCTTGCGGGGGCGCCAAAAGTGGTCGCTTTGGAACCTCGGGGTCGGGCACGATAACCTTCCCCTCTGATTGAACATAGGTAAGGAGGTCACGTCATGGGACGCGGCCGCTCAAAAGCCAAACAGACCAAAGTCGCTCGGGATTTGAAGTATTCATCACATGAGATGGATTTAGATCGCTTGGCAAAAGAACTGCACGGAGAACCGGACCCCGCGAAAGATCGTGATGATGACGATCCCTTTGCCGAGGGCAATTACATCCCTCGAGCCTAAGGGCGAGTTTTGCGCCCCACGCCGTACGTCGCATCGTTGCGGGTTTATGAACCACTTAATGCTTTTGCTCCCGCGGATCGATTGCGTTGGTCGCAGATAGCGATACCAAACGACACTAGTGGTGATGAACAACGAATGGCGCTTCGCAGGATTGTTATGCCCGAGTCGCCAGCATTGCGTCCTGATGGCGCCCACGTATTAGATATTGAAAACGTTCGCTACGTTTCACCTTGGTCCACCGCTACTCGCTGTTGGGCCGCGATCGAGGAATTCAAGACGACACTTCCGTCTACCGTGAGTTCGCTCTTCATCCCGCAAAGACTTGAAGAAGTAATTACCTCTGGCATTGATTTGGCGGAAGAAAAAGTTCCTCACATCCTGACGGAAACATGGATTATTCCCCCCAGGTGGTTCTCTCTTTTTTCTGCTGATGAGCGTGTTCGGGGTCGAGATGCAAACGGCGCATTCACCGTTATTCGCACACCGCTTGCAAGTGCGAAGATTCGAAGCGAGAAATCCCATGCTGTCGTTCAATCTGCGTTTGGTAATGGACAGGTAGAGCAGGAGATAGAACAACTCGGAAATTGGCTGGAAACCTTTCATCCGCAATCGTTTTTGGAATTGGACTACGGCGGACTTGCCGGATATTTAGAGATATCACTCATTTCTGATGGGGATGAGGGTTTGGAGGCCGATAGTTCCGTGGAAGATGTTCAAAGTTCTTTGGCAGGGCTGGCCTCAGGTGATACAACCGTCGCCGGTCGTGGATACGAGCGACTCGTGACGAGATGGCGCAAAGTTGCCTCATTTGAACACGCGATGTAAATAGATACCCCTTGCTTCATTTGCAACAAAGGCGGATACTTCCTGTCATATCGGTGCGAAACGGACAAATGTGGAGGCGATTACATGAGCAGGCTTTCCGATGCCGAAGTTCTGTTAACCCCCGCTGAGGTCGCGGCGCTCTTCCGTGTTGATCCAAAGACTGTGACTAGGTGGGCAAAGGCTGGGAAGTTGACTTCGATCAGAACTCTCGGGGGTCATCGCCGATATCGCGAATCAGAGGTCAAGGAATTGTTGCAGAACCGCCCCAAAGTCGGAAACTAAGAAGATCCCTCATACAAAAGATGCATTATTCGATTCAGCAGTACTTAGCTCTTGGGATCGTCACTTTCATATTGGTTGGCGTTCTAACTCCCATAATGCGAGTTGTTGCCATGCATATTGGTGCATACGACTCGCCGAATATTCCGCGCAAAGTTCATAAGGAGCCCGTGCCGTACTTAGGTGGGGTCGCGATTGCCCTTGGCATTCTGCTTGTGTCGTATTCGGCAATGCTTTATTCGAGTTTTTCCCTCAGAACATTTGCTCTGGCTAGTTCTGTGCTGCTTCCAGCCCTGGCGATTGCAGTAATGGGGTTGGTTGATGATTTAAAGGGGTTAGAACCGTGGCCACGACTAGTTTTTCAAACATTCGCCGCTGTAATTGTTTCGATAATCCTAATATCCACTCGGACTATCGGCACTCCCTTGCACAACAGATTTCTCGACGGCGCAGTTACTGTTATTTGGATAGTTGGAGTCTGCAATGCCATCAACTTTTTTGACAATCTTGATGGTGGTGCAGCGGGAACGGTCGCCGTCATCACCCTTTTCATTTTTGCGATTGCATTTTCAAGGCAACAAGTATTGGTAGGAGCGCTTGCCATTGTTACTGCGGGTGCGACTGCTGGATTCCTAGTTTGGAATAGATCACCAGCCAAGATATACATGGGCGATGCTGGTGCTCTCTTTCTCGGGATAATTGTTGCTGTCCTAACGATTCGTTTAGATCCCGAGGTAACTCCGAGAATCAAGTCACTGGCTATCCCATTCTTGCTCATGGCGCTACCCATCCTGGATACGACAGTTGCGGTTCTTTCCCGGTTGAAGCGTGGTATCTCGCCATTTGAAGGCGGGAGAGATCATCTTTCGCATCGTCTGATGCGGCTGGGATTCGAACGAGATAGCGCAGCATTGACATTGTGGTTCGGTGCGGCATTTTTCGGAGCTATCGCACTCGGAATCTTTAAGAGTCCTCATTCTTTCGGATATCCTCTGATGGGAATCGGAGGGATAATCTGGATTGGATTGCTCGTCCTGTTTTCGAAGGTGCCAAGCGAGGATACATAGCCAGGTAGGTAGTACCCTCCTCCTATGTCTGAAAAGAAGCCTGCCGATGAAGTTCGCGCAAAATTCCTTGAAGCTCTCAACAAGAAGAAGCAAATGCGCGTCACTGGCACAGGAGCTGGCCCAGTTAGTGGATCCAAAGTTGCGGGTGCAAGTGGAAATACTACGAAGCGCTTTCAGCGTAAATCGGGTTCTGCGTAGTAGAACCTATGACGCGCGCTCCCTCCAGCTACTTTTCTATAAGCAGGCATTTGTTAAGTCGAAATAAGTTGGTGGCCGCCTTTGTGACCACCCACGTACTTTTCGCCACATTCCTAGGAAGGCTTTACGCACTCGCTCCTGATGAGGGTGGCTATCTGTACACCTTTAACAATTTGTATGGAAGCAAAAACCCCAATCCGCAATACGACAGCGGTTGGATAACGGCGCCTAAGCCTTTCCTATGGATTACTTACCTGCCGGCAAAATTTCTGAATATTCTTGGTATTCCCGATTACCTTTCAATACGTATTTTGTCGATTGCGATCGCAACACTTAGCCTCATATTGCTGATCAATCTGAAAAGGCGTTCAGGAAATCCAAGTGCTCGATTCGAGAACTCGATCTTTTTGGTTTTCTTTATCCCGTCGATCTTTTTGTGGACCTCAGTTGGACTTCGCGAAGTCTTTATTATTCTCGAGTTTTCACTTGTTATTGTCGGCCTTGAATATCTGGTTCATGGGAGGCAGCTCAGAGGGATTGCTTACCTTTCATTGGGATCATACGCATTGCTATCCACAAAGAATTACCTCTGGATATGTCTAATACTTTCCTCACTTGTTTTGACACTCCTTCTTGCTGTCAAACATTTCCCGAAGAGAAAATTGATTAATTTAAGTGTTGGTTTGGTTCTGATTCCTTGCATTGCGTTTGCGTCGACAACCTCAGTTTATGCACTCAAATTCCTCATCACTTCCGTATTCCACACTGATCTGGCCTCTGCGGCATCCCGATCCGGAGACTCAATTATTCAAGTTGCGCTTCCAAATTCGTCTGTAGGTACTGGCGGGAATTCGTCTGTAGGTACTGGCGGGCATTCGAGTTCTGGAATTATTGGCCCATCGGGCTCATCTAAGGGAAGCACGGTCGTAACATTCCATGGTGATTCGACACTGATCCTTCTGCACTTCTACCTCGTCGACCACCCGAGAGCAGCATTCACGAGAGTTTTACGCGCGCTCGGCATAGAGGCCAAGGTTCAAAAGATATGGGATGCGAAGGTCAAGGCTGGGCTAGTAAAGAAAAGCGTCAGCGCACTCCCCGATAGTTCCTCTCTGAGTGGTTACATACTGAAGCCTGGAAAGGTGCACCATCCCTTGTCGATCGCGAGACCTGCTTTCCTCTTTATGTTTGGACCGATACCTTTTCTAAACCAGGGCGGAGTCGCGTTAGATGCGGTTACATTTGAATCGCCATTGTGGTGGATTTTGTATTCATTGGTGCTCTATCGGATGATCCGCTATCGAAAGAGTGGGTATGTGCGAGACCCACTATTTTCTTTAGCCGCAATCTATTTTCTTTCGCTCGTGGCCTTTAGTGCGTTGGTGGAGGTTAACCTCGGCACTTCGTTCCGGCATCGGTCCATCCTTATGGTGCCGTTAATTGTTATGTTTATTCGCGCCCGAGGAAAAACACCTGCCATTGCTGATTGAAATTCGTGTCAGACCGAATGCCAGTCGGAACAAAGTTGGTGGCACCGTAGGAGAACCGCCACGCTTGATCGTTGCAGTTCAAGCACCGGCCGTAGATGGCAAAGCAAATGATGCGGTTATAAAAGAATTAGCCAAAGCTTTCGGATTGCATCAACGTGAGATCACAATTGTGTTTGGTGAATTGGGCAGAGACAAGCGACTTATAGTCGAGGGTGACGAACAATTACTTCAAGAACGTTACGAAGAATTACGTGGAGATTCAAAACTTTTGTAAATGACATCTTTGTGGGGGACAGAAATCGGGCGTAATAACGCTTGAACCTTAATGCAAATTGAATGGTGCCTGTGACAGAGTATTGGCGCAAATAACACAGAAAGCGTTAAAGGTTCGGCGCGTAGTTTGTTGGTCTAGCGATCATCTTTCGCTAGGGACCTTAACCCTATGTGGGTAATTCAGGTTCTCCGAATAATCACCCTATGGAGAAATATGAAAACAATCGCTCAACTCCTCAAGTTGAAGACGCACAAGTCCAAAATATTGAACTTGACGCTCATGTCAACTTTCGCGACAAGTTTCATGCTTTTCGCAACTCCAGCGGTACATGCTGCGACCGCCGTATCCCTCGGCCAGGCGGATAATTTTGCGGTGCTAGCTGGCGGTGGAATCACAAACAGTGGTGCCACGACGATTCAAGGCGATGTTGGAACGTATCCAACTCTCTCCTTTTCGGACACAGGCACTGTCACGCTCTCGGGTACCTACCACTTCGGCGATGCCACTGCCATTGCCGCAAAAACTGCCTTAGCAACAGCCTACGCGGCAGCTGCCGCGGCAATTCCGCCTGCCGCTGCCACTGCAGATCTGGGAGGACAGACGCTGTTCCCCGGTATCTATAACAACGCTGCGGGTCTTGCACTGCATGGGACACTCACACTAGATGCGCAGAACAATCCAAGTGCAGTCTTCATTTTTCAAACTGCAGCCGGTCTTAGCACTGGAGCAACTAGTCAGATCAACATCATCAATGGTGGACAGGCCTGTAATGTCTTCTGGCAAGTTGGATCCACGACCACATTAGGTGCAAGTTCTGATTTCAAGGGCAACATCTTGACCAGCTCGAACTTCATCGGCGGAGCAAATGCCCACGTATCAGGGCGCGTTCTGTCTCTCAATGGTTCGGTGGCTCTAAATTCAGACACCATCATCAAGCCGACGTGCGCCGCGGCCCCGACGACCCTTTACGTGGTGCCGGATAACCAAAGCGTCGCATTCGGCAGTCCATCGGTGGCGTTTACAGCTAAATACGAGACTGTAAACAACAATCCCGCAACTGTCGTGGTCAATCCAAGCCTTGGAAACACCGGCTGGGTTGCGCCAGTTTGTGCGGCCACTCCTGCCTATGCTCCTGCATCAGTAGTCGGAACATCGACTATTTCTTGCACGGGAGGTAGCGGGGGAACGCTGTATGCCCTCGACAAAACCGATACTGCAACGCTGACGGTTGCCAAAGTAGGAACAAAGATCGCGGTGACAACAGCACCCTCCCGAAGCTTTTTTGCTGGCACAACTCTGATGTTCAGTGGCGTTGTTTCACCGATTACCGGCACTGGAGTTTGCACAGGTCCGGTTTCCTTCACCCTCGATCGGAATCCGCTAACTGGTGTAGCAGGCGCTTATGCTGTTACAAGTCCAGCTGTGACGACCGGTTGGATGAATGGGAATTACCATCTGCTCGCTACATATGCGGGTGACATTAACTGCCTTGCTTCATCCAATAACTCAACAGGGGTAAAGGTCGGTACTCAAACTAGCCCCGGAACGAATGTGGTTATTAGCGGAGGCGGGTCATACCTCTCTCCATCTGGGAAGGCTAGTTTCGAATTTCTTATCAAATCTGCACTTCTAAGTTCCGATACGTCTACTGTTACCGGAAAAGTTACTTGGATGGTTCCAAAGCAATGGAAATTCCAAGGAACTTTAAATACAAACTCGTCCGTTAATGGAGTTGGAACTGCAACTGGAGGCGGAGTTCTCTGGTTCTGGAATCCTGCTGGTCACGAAGGTAAGTGGTATCCGGCCACTACAAGTGCCACAAACGTGAAGGTAATGTTCACAGTTTCAGCGAACAGCAATGGTGAAGATTCAAGACCGATTACGAGTTTTGCAATCGGCTTCACCGGCACTTCAGTAGTTGGAGCGCCTGCTCTACCTGCGTTGGGATCCCTCGTCGCCATCGGTGGCAAAGGCAATGAGCAAGGCCATTCCAATGAAAAAGAGAATGGCAAAAGCAAAGGTAAAAGTAACGGCAAAGGTCATAACGACTAGAGACCACTAGCTCTGCAAAAATAAAGCCGGGCCCTGACCTAACGGTTGGGGCCCGGCCTTATTTGCAAGAAAAGTGGCTAGGGACGGGATCGAACCGTCGACCTCACGATTTTCAGTCGCGGTCGGGTCGTTTCATACGGTATTTCTTGCACTATGTGACCCACTTTTCAGCGCGAATCGTTTGAAAAGTGGGTCACAGTTCCCTTGATGTTTCCCAAGATTCCCTGCAAAGTGTTAGCAATGCGAACCCGGTTAGAGAGATAGTTAAGTCTCTAAAGCTTGCCCGTCATTTGCACTTCGGAAGCCATCTGTTTGCGAAGTTCCTCTCCAGCA
>JANXZF010000069.1 GCA_025355665.1 Actinomycetes bacterium | reverse complement strand
GTCCCGAAACATCTTCGCTGAACCGTCTCCCGATGCTCAACATCGAACACAACGACAGCTTTTCCCTTGATGGCACATGGCGTTTTCAACTTCTAAAGAATCCCGAGCAGGATTTGAGTACGAATTGGACAGAGATAACGGTGCCTGGACTCTGGACCATGCAACCAAAAAGTGGAATCTTCTTCGATCAACCAATCTATACAAACGTGCAAATGCCATTTGAGGACCTTCCCCCCTTTGTTCCCGCGGAAAACCCAACAGGAATATTCGAGCGAGACTTCGATATTCCGCGGTCCTGGGATCGTCGCCGGGTGGTGCTTCACCTGGGCGGGTATGAATCCGTGGCGCTCGTTTCGGTGAATTCCAAAGAGGTCGGCCTCACGAAAGATTCCAGACTTGCCGCCGAATTTGATATCACAAAATTTTTGCAGCCCGGAAAGAATGTCATTCGAATTACCGTCGTCAAATGGTCTGATGCCACCTACATCGAAGACCAAGACCAGTGGTGGCAGGGCGGAATCACTCGTTCGGTCAAGCTATATGCCACGAACGACGTCTTCATTGAACGGCTCTATACGACAGCGGGATTGAAACCTGACCTAAAGACTGGAACCTTAAAGGTCGAAGCCCACATCGCATCTATGAGGGGAAAAGATACGACGGGCTACTCGCTTCGTGCCACCATTTCCGAACTTCCCAAAGTGAAGAGTGCCCAATTATCTGACACACTTGAAACCCGCGTTCGTCCCAACTGGACAGATATGTCTGAGGCCCACTTTCTTGCAGGACGCGACTTTTTCCATGGAGAGTTTTGGGATGGAGATATCACTCCGGCCACATTGAAAATCCTGAAGGAAATCGAGCCTCCAGCACCCGGAAAACTCACGCTCAATGCTCAGATACCGAAGATTTCTCCATGGTCAGCCGAGACACCAGTTCTGTATACCTTAGTTCTCGAACTTTTCGATCCATCAGGCAAAATTGTTCAACAAACAAGCCAAAGAATCGGTTTCCGCGACGTTCGCATCTCCGGTCGCGAACTGCTTGTCAATGGACAGCCCATAATGATTTACGGCGTAAATCGGCATGACTTCAATCGGCACACTGGCCGTGTATTGACCAGAGAAGATATGCGAGATGACTTGCTTGAGATGAAACGTTGGAACTTCAACGCAGTGCGTACATCGCATTATCCAAACGATCCGGCATTTCTAGACCTCTGCGACGAGCTTGGTTTCTATGTAGTCGGAGAAGCAAATATTGAGTCGCATGCGTTCTATGACAGCATCTGCAATGATCCAAGCTACCTCGGAGCATTTGTCGAGCGAGTTGGGCGAATGGTGCAGCGCGACATTCATCATCCGTCCGTAATTCTTTGGTCCCTCGGAAATGAATCTGGTGTGGGTACAAACCATCAGGCCGCAGCCGCATATGCCCGAGCCTTTGATCCGACCCGACCCCTACATTACGAAGGGGCCATCCGAGGAAGCTGGATGGGCAATCACGCGCTCACAGACGTCGTCTGTCCGATGTATCCGTCAATCCATGCAATCGTGGAATATGCGAAATCAGGTAAGCAGGATCGACCGCTAATTATGTGTGAGTACTCGCATGCAATGGGAAACAGCAACGGCACCCTTGCCGAATACTGGGAAGCTATTGAAAAACTTGACGGCCTTCAGGGTGGATTCATCTGGGAGTTCTGGGATCACGGATTGGATCAAACTCTTCCCAATGGATCGTTGCGCCGCGCTTACGGCGGAGACTTCGGCGAGAAGAAACATGATGGGAATTTCTGTTGCGACGGAATGGTATTTCCAAATCGATCACCTAAACCAGCGATGTATGAATTCAAGCAACTCGCTTCGCCCATATCCATCACAACGAAGACGGCAAAAACAGGAGAATTCTTGGTCTTCAATAAGCAATTCTTTTCCGACTTGTCTGACTTTGAAATCGTCTGGTCAATTACCCTCGATGGAGTCGAAACCAAAAGTGGCAAGGTCGCAGTTCCGCAAATTGGGCCACGCAAAAGCAGATGGATTTCAGTGAAATCTCCTCTGTTGATAAAGCCGGACGGTCAAGGCGAAAGGTTTATCAACTTCACCTTCATCCGCAAGAGTGCCACTGCTTGGGCTCCGCCGGCTACTGAAGTTGGGTGGAGCCAGTTCGCTCTGCCGTCGCGCAAGCGGTCGACATCTGCAAAGTCACAAAAGACGCCAGCTTTAGAATTCGGCGACTTCGTAGATTCCATCGGAACAATAAAGTTGCCGTTCGCGAAGGTCTCCCCTCAGTTGTCGCTATGGCGTGCACCGACTGACAACGATCGCATCGGACACATCGCGACGAATTGGGAGCAATGGGGAGTTCGCGAACTCACTCGCATTGACTACACGATCAAAAAATCAAGCAAACAAATGACAATTAGCAATATCTGGCAAACCCGTGCCGGGATCCAGATAAAGCACACGCAAATCATTACTCCGATTTCTGAAGGCTTTACCGTTGCCGAAAGGGTCGTCGTCCCAAAGCAATTGAGCGACTTAGGTCGCGTTGGTACTGTATTCGAACTCTCTAGCGAACTAGATCAAGTGACATGGTTCGGTTCGGGTCCCCATGAAACCTATCCTGATCGGAAACTGGGTCGCATCCAACGTTGGTCAAGCACTGTCGAAGATCAATACGTTCCATACGTAAGACCGCAAGAAAATGGCGGGCACAGCGCAGTGCGCTGGTTCGAGATATTCGGAAGCTTCGGTAGAGGTCTTCGATTCGATCTGGATCAACCACGGCAAGTTTCAGTCACTCCGTATCGAGCAAACGACTTAGCCCGCGCGACACACGATGTCGAGGTGGTGCCATGCGGAAACGTCGTAGTCCATATCGACGCTGCGCATCGAGGGATCGGGACGGCATCCTGCGGTCCTGACACGCTCGCTAAATATCTAATCTCTTCGGGTATTCATACGTGGGAGTGGGCCGTCAGGACGATTTAAAAGCGAAAGTTTCTTTTTCTTGGATCCTTGCCCCCACGCCAGGCTTCTCGCTGTAATGACGGGGCGGCGCGTAATTCTGATTGGCGAAGGCCTTCTCAACTTCATCCATAATCTTTGATTCAAGGTGCTTTGGAGTCAAGACAATTGCCGAACCGCCAAAGCCGCCACCCATCATGCGTGCGCCAAGCGCGCCGACCTCTCGTGCAATATCAGTGGCAAGATCCAACTCTTCGCAACTCACTTCATAAAGGTCGCGAAGCGAAGCATGCGACGCATTCATGAGTGCGCCGACTTCGTGAAAGTCCTCAGATACAAGGGCACGCTCTGTTTCTTCGACACGTTGCATCTCACCAACAACATGGCTGACTCGTTTTCGAATTATCGGATCAAGTTTTGCTTCTTCGAGAAGCTTCGGAGTCAAATGGCGTAAGGAATCCAAGCCCAATGCAATTCGGGCACTCTCGCACGCCCTGAATCGACTGGCGTATCCGCCATCGACGAGTTTATGTTTAACTTGCGAGTCAATAATCAAGATGCCCAAGTCGTGGGCTTCAAGATCAAATGGCAAGTAAGTACTTTCTAAGGTCAAACAGTCGAATTGCAAAATCATGTTGGCTTTCGAAAGAATCGAAGCCGCCTGATCCATCAACCCACATGGCATCCCGACATATTCAATCTCTGCTCGCTGAGCAATCTTCGCCAATTCTAGAGGAAAGAAACCAAGAGTGAAGTACTCGTTGAGTGCCAGGGCAAGCGAGCATTCGAGGGCCGCGCTGGAGGATAGACCAGCACCTCTCGGAACGTTTCCATCAATTTCAATATCCAGGCCTGGAAGGTCGGCACCCAGGAAATGAAGTACACCTAACGGATATCGAGCCCATGTTGGCCCCCGCCATTTTGCAATCTCATACCGCTGAATTTCAATCTGATCTTTAGTCTGATGGGATCGAATGCGAATGGTCTTATCCGATCGAGGAGAGACACCTACCTTTGTGCGAGCAGATATCGCAAAGGGCAGAACCACTCCCCCGGCATAATCGATATGTTCTCCAATGAGGTTAGCGCGACCAGGGGCGCTGGCGCTGATCGCCGGCGGGTTATCGAAGAGATACATGCGCATCGCTCATCATGGCTAGAAGGTTGCGTGTGGGAGTCCAACTCAATAATTCCTTTGCCCTGTCAACGGAAGCGATCAAGACTGCAGGATCTCCTGCACGACGCCCTACTTCTGCCGTGGGGATGGAACGTCCAACAACAAGTGCAGCCGCGTCAACTACCTGGCGTACCGAGTAGCCGTCCCCGCTTCCAAGATTGATGATCTCATGCTTACCCAATACCAAGGCTTTCATCGCAGCGATGTGTGCTTCAATCAAATCAACTACATGGACGTAATCGCGGACACATGTCCCGTCGAGAGTCGGCCAATCCGTGCCAAAGATCTGGAGAGGACTCTCCGGAGTCGCTTTCAAGACATTGGGGATTAGATGAGTCTCAGGATTATGTCGTTCTGACAACCACCCGTGTGAAGTATTGAGAGCACCCGCAACGTTGAAATACCGCAAAGAGATAGCTGCGATTCCATCTTCGCTGGCACGTTGGGTAAGGAGCTGGTCAACTTTCAATTTCGAAAGGCCGTAGGGGTTTGTCGGTTTGGTCGGGCTCTTCTCCGTAATCGGAACTTCTTCTGGTTCGCCATATGTCGCTGCTGACGAAGAGAAGACAATCTTCTTGACGTTGTTTTCCTTCATCACATTCAGTAACTGTGCGCTACCGCCAACGTTGACCTGCATATATAAATCTGGCTTCTGGACAGATTCGCCAACCAGAGATTTTCCTGCGAAATGCATCACTGTGTCGCAACCAGCTATCGCCTCCTGTACAGCGGATGCATCAAGAAATGATCCGCGAACGAAATGTGCGCGAGGATCTATCGCATCGGCATGCCCCGTCGAGCAATCGTCGAGAACCCTGACTCTGTACCCAGCATCCAGCAGCATGGAAGTTGCCATTCCCCCGATATAACCCGCTCCACCCGTCACCAATATCGCGTTCAAATTCGTACTGCTTTCAGTTGTTCTGCAGTCTGTTCTGGTTTCATGTCCATAATGAATGCACCCATCGCAGACTCGCTTCCTGCGAGGTATTTCAATTTTCCTGGTGCCCTGCGAATCGGAGTGATTTGCCAATGCAAGCGAAGAACCTCACGACCGATCTTCACTGGTGCTTGATGCCACGCAGCCATGTATGGCATAGGAACGTCAAAGAGCCTGTCTAGCCGAGTCAAGACTTCGTGTGCAATTTCAGGAAACGCATCAACTTGATCTTGGGACAACTCTGGTAGATCCGCGACGCTGGCCCTGGGAGCGACGTGAATTTCGAATGGGTACCGCGCCGCAAAAGGGACATATGCAACCCAATGCTGATTTTGGGAGACGACACGGACCTGGTCTCTTAACTCTCTGGCGACGACATCGTCCATGAGAATGCGCCCCGTCCTCAGAAGGTGCTCAGTTGCGACCTGCAACATCTTCTCAGTTCGAGGGGTCAGGTATGGGTAGGCGTAGATCTGACCGTGAGGATGGTGGATTGTGACGCCAACTTCTTCACCGCGATTTTCAAATGGAAAAACCTGAACGATATTGGGGATGGCGGAGATTTCCCGAGTACGGTCGCGCCATGCTGTCATAACCAGGGCCATATTCTCGCGGGACAGCGATCCAAAAGTGCCTTCATGTCGGTCGGTGAAAACAACTACTTCGCACCTTCCAGCGCCCTGCGTTATTGGAGTTTGTGTCCCCTCCAACTCCGGAAGGGTCCATTCACCTTTGGGCGAGTCGAAAGAAGGATTTTTGTTATCAAAGACGACAACGTTGAATTGAGAATCCGGTATCTCAGTCAGCAAGTCTCCCGTGGTCGGGCAGAGGGGGCACAATTCCTTGGGAGGCAAGAAGGCGCGGTTCTGGCGATGAGCGGCTACGGCGATCCACTCGTTAAGGAGCGGGTCAAGACGCATCTCCCCGATTCCAGCGGGTTCCTCCTGGGGGCGCAGATCAAGAGCAGTTCGCGCGATGGGAGCTGCGTCGTAATAACGGATCGTGCGACCATCGTTCATCGGTAGGTCGGTGCGTATGAAACCGCCACCTAGATCAACGCGCATAATGATGTTAGCGTACCTCAAGATTGCGTCATGGCTACTGTTGTCACCCGCCAGGGAAATGTTCGCGGCGAAGTCGTATGGATGAGGAGGGTTTGGATGGAGGATCGCGCACCTTCGATGCTCGATGTCGCCAAAGTCGCTGGAGTTTCTCACCAAACCGTATCTCGTGTTCTCAATGATCGCGAAAACGTTGCACCTCGCACTCGCCAAAAGGTTCTGACTGCTATGTCAGAGCTCGGATATCGACCCAATCACGCCGCTAAGGCTTTAGTAACAGGTAAGACTTCAACCATTGGCCTTCTGGGCTACAACACCACTTTGTATGGACCTTCATCCGTCATGCACGCAGTCCAAGATTCTGCGCGAGACTCCGGATACTCCGTAAACACCGTTTCCTTAAAGTCAGCAGATCTTCCGTCAGTAGTTTCGGGGATTCAGGATTTGTGCGGATCCGGGGTCGACGGAATCGTGATCATTGCACCTCAGGCTGGAGACGACGCCCTTCGTCCCCACATACCTTCGTATTTGCCAGCAGTGCTGATAGAAGGCGAGCTAGCGAGTGCACTCCCGTCCGTAAATGTGGATCAGATCGCAGGCACGACTCTCGTTGTAAATCACTTGATTTCCCTCGGCCACCGTCGAATTGCCCATATTTCGGGGCAACTAGATACTTTTGAGGCTCGACAACGACTAAATGCCTGGCGCGCCCACATGCTGAATTCCGACCTCAAGGCAGATCTTGTTGCAATCGGAGATTGGACACTTCAGTCCGGTTATGACGCGGTGAAAGAATTGATGTCTACTGGCAAACCGACGGCGATCTTTGCGGCTAATGATGGGATGGCCATTGGTGCACTTAAAGCGCTAAGCGATCTTGGAATCTCGGTCCCTAGCCAAATGAGCCTGGTTGGTTTCGACGATGTGCCAGAGGCGGCTTTTTTGATACCCGGGCTCACCACTGTGAGTCAAGATTTTGAAGAGTTAGGCCGCCAGTGCATCAAATTACTTGTGAGCCTGATCAATCATGAACGGCAAAGCGAAGTGCAGGTGGCAATCAAGCCAGAACTGATTGTCAGAGGAAGTACCGCCAGAGTACCTCTGAAGTAAAAAGTGGCCCTATCCACTGCTGACACAAACAAATGGTCAACATTACTCGAAAAGCGTCATCAGACCTCAAAATCAGAGGCCACGCCCGTCGATTATGAACGAACTGGTCCAATACTGCAACGCCAAAGACGACTCACCGACAGTCAAACGTTGATGTTGCGAGACCGCTATAACGAGGGGGCGACGGTCTACGAGCTGGCCGAGGAGTTCGGAATCCGTCGTGCCGCGGTTTCAAAACAGCTGAAGAAGGCCGGAGTTTCGATGCAGTGCCAGCCGCCGGGAATCGAGCTCATTAACTCTATGGCTGGGCTGTATGAATCAGGAATGTCACTTGCAGAAGTCGGGGCTCGAACTGGTACTTCACCCGGAACTGTACGTCGCCATCTACTCATCGCTGGAGTTCAAATGAGAGACTCACATGGTCGAATACGCTTAGCCAAGCCGCCACTCGACTCCTGTGTTGCCTGCTCACCATCAAAGCAGTTGGCAGGAGAAAATACAGCGAATGCAAAGTAACGACTCCAAGAAACCTTGCACCATTCATTTTTAAGTTTCCCCAATGGACTTGAGCAATTGGTTCCAACTTAGGATCTTTCGGTGGTGCGTAACTCAAGATTCCAACCTCCATATCTGTTTTCAAATAGGCACTCGCTGCTTTAATGACGGCAGTTGGAATCTCATCGATCAGCTTCGTGCTAGACCCGCCGCAGATTCCAAAAGCGCCATGCACCCGCTTTGGAGCATAGATAGACAATAATGCGAACGGTACGCTTGCGAACATCAGCACAGCCAACGAAAGCACATTAGTCAACCTATATTCAATAAACCTGCACATAAATAACTGCCGTCGTGGTGGCCGAAGCGATCAGCGACGCCATGTATCGGCTCTCGTACTTTCGGTTTTAAACTCGACGGAACCACTCATCGCAAAATCGAATCACGGCGACCGAAAACGACCGACCGCTAACGTCGATTGCTCACGTGGGATATCACAGCGTGCCGGGTGAATGTTCTTCATGTTGATCCGTAGCGGCGATGACGAGCGAGAGAGAGAAACGAGGAGAGATCCGCTAAATGGAGAAGTTTTTGGGGGCAGAGTCTGACACCAGTTGTGCCACGCTAGTCCAACTGCGGATTTGGCATGTGGCTTAAGCACGCTAAG
>JANXZF010000065.1 GCA_025355665.1 Actinomycetes bacterium | reverse complement strand
CGAAGTTCTGTGCAGACGTCACCACATGCGCCAAGTTACGGCTCGTGCATCAAAGGCCGGCCATATATCGACCGAACCTCTCCCTTTTAACTCCTAATCCCCTAGTACTGGAAGGTTCCTATGAAATCTCGAGGACTCGCTGTAAAAGACCCGAAATCTGCTCTAGAGCCATTTGAGTTTGAACGACGCGAACTTCGTGACAACGACGTGGCCATTGAAATCGCCTACGCCGGCATTTGTCATTCAGATATTCATCAGGCGCGAGAAGAATGGGGGCCGTCTCTTTACCCAATGGTGCCCGGACACGAAATCGTCGGAACAGTAACCGGACTTGGAAAGGCCGTCACAAGATTCAAAGTTAGCGACCTCATCGGGGTCGGGGTCTTCATTGATTCCTGTCGCACGTGTCCAAGTTGTCTGAACGGTCTTCAGCAGTATTGCGAAAATGGCAATACGGGAACCTATAACGGGTACGAACGCGATGGAAAGACGATCGCATTTGGCGGATATTCGAACAACTTCGTTATCGATGCCGATTTCGCTGTGCACGTTCCAAAGAACCTCGATCTGGCCGGTGTTGCTCCACTAATGTGCGCTGGAATTACCTTGTACTCCCCCTTAAAGCACTGGAAGGCAGGCAAGGGAACAAAGGTTGGCATTATCGGGCTCGGCGGTTTAGGACACATGGGCGTGAAATTTGCCAAAGCACTCGGTGCGAACGTCACTGTCTTTTCGCATTCGCCAAATAAAGAATCAGACGCCATTGCGATGGGCGCCGACGCCTTTGTCGTAACAAAGGACATCTCTGCTCTCAAGCCTTTGTCGCGATCTTTCGATTTGATATTGAATACCGTCTCGGCCGAACTGGATATCAATTCATACCTAAATCTGCTCAATCTCGACGGAACACTCGTCGTGATTGGACTTCCAGGAAAGCCCTATTCCGTGGGTGCGGGTGTTCTCCTAGGAGCTCGGCGTTCGATGGCTGGCTCGCAAGTCGGCGGCATACCTGAGATACAAGAGATGTTGGACTTCTGTGGAACTCATAACATCACGAGTGATGTCGAGGTGATCAAAGCCGACTATGCCAATACCGCCTACGAACGCACGATCGCCAGCGATGTGAAATACCGTTTTGTGATTGATGCGCAGACTTTCTAGCGATAGGCTTTCTAGCGTTTAATGAGTTAGAACGTGTAGCCCCCACACGAACAAGGGGGCGACTGCCAGAGCGGGAAGTAAATTTCCCACGGCGATCTCCTTGATCTTTAGCAACTTGAGACCAATTGCCGCTAGGAGTACTCCGCCCGTCGCAGTCATCGCGTCGATCTGATAACCACTGAGAATATTTCCAAGTCCCACTCCGATGAGGGTCCAGAAGCCTTGATATATACCAACGGGTAAAGCGGATGCAGCCACTCCCCAACCAAGGGATGCGGCGAATGCCATGGCCGTAAAGAAATCCAGCGTGCTCTTCAAAACCAACTGATTGATTCCTGTAGACATTCCGTCGCTGATGCTCCCAAGAATGGCAAGTGGGCCGATAACGAAGATCAAGGATGCCGAGACAAAACCTTCTACAAAGTGACTATCGCTCGATGCCCGGAAACGCGTACGCAGGCGTTCGCCGAATCGATCCAAACGGTCTTCAATTTTCATTGCTGAGCCAATCAGCCCACCGATTAACAAAGCTGCAAGTATCGACAGGAGCGTCCAACCACTAGGTAGTGAAACGATAAAACGTTTGGACCAGAGATTGATGAGCGCACCGGCCGCAGCCAAGATTACTGTGATGCCCAAAACGTCAGTGAGCAAGGTTCGCGTTCTCGCGGACATTCGGCCACCGAGGAGAATTCCTAAACCTGAGCCAAGAATTATCGCAACAACGTTTATGACTGTTCCGATGCCAGGAAACATAACGTGTAGGCCCATGATGTTGGCAATGCTATCCGAGCGATTAACTATCGCCCTTGCCCCGCGCTGATGATGTAACCTCGCTCAATGCAAGATTTGCCTCGACGCGTAATTGAGTGGTTTCGGCCCCATCGCACGATTCCCATCACGCCATGGAGAGCCAATCACCGCTGGGATCTAGCGCCTAAACGAGTGGCACTTCTTACTTTTGCCCTCATTCTATTTGGCTTTGGCGAGTCTCTTCTTGTGCAGTCGCATCTTGGAAATTCGCCATGGGTTGTTCTCGCGCAAGGAATCTCAATCAAGACGGGAATGAACCTTGGATGGGCAACCCTATTGATCAGTGCGGTGGTCCTTCTCCTTTGGATTCCCCTACGCGAGAAGCCCGGTTTCGGCACATTGCTGAACATGATCGTGATCGCGTGGGCACTTCAAATTGGTGTAGATCTCCTGCCGCTTCAGCACAACTTCTTAAGCGGTCTGCTCTTCTCTCTATCGGGCATTTTGGTCGTCGGTATCGCCTCCGCCCTGTACATCACGTGTGGCCTTGGCCCGGGGCCACGAGACGGATGGATGACAGGCATTCACCATCGCACCGGCATACGAGTGGGCCGTGTCCGTCTTGGAATCGAAGCCATGGTCTTGGTCTCGGGCTTCTTTTTGGGAGGCCGAGTGGGGCTGGGAACAGCCCTTTTCGCCCTATTAATCGGCCAGTCGATCGCAATTTCCTTCGGCGTGCTCGCCCGACTTACCCGTCAGTAACATAGCCTCCACGATAGCGTCTCCTTTATCTTCCTCCGGCTTGCGGGTCGTGAAACTGCACGGGGAACACCCCCGATACCTAAACAGTTAGGGGAAGCGCGTGTTCGACACTTTTTTCAAAATCTCTGAACGAGGTTCCACAATTGGCCGTGAGGTCCGAGGTGGTTTTGTCACCTTCTTTACGATGGCCTATATCGTGGCATTGAACCCGTTGATCTTGGGATTGACCAAAGACGGCGACGGAAAATATCTCGGTGGCGACGGAACACACCCGAACCTTGCAATGATCGCAGCTGCGACCGCACTTGTCGCTGGAGTGATCACGATCTTGATGGGGCTTATTGCCAATTTCCCTCTCGCTCTTGCAACCGGTCTAGGTCTAAACACCTTCGTAGCCGTCGGTATCGCAACGAAGATGTCTTGGGCAGATGCGATGGGATTGATTGTCCTCGAAGGATTGATCATCACGGTACTCGTTCTTACCGGTTTTCGAACGGCGGTTTTCCGAGCAGTGCCTCAACAACTCAAGATCGCGATCTCTGTCGGTATCGGACTGTTCATTGCATTAATCGGTTTGGTCGATTCGGGATTTGTTCGAAGAACAGGAACGGGGCCAGTTCCTGTGACACTTGGTGATAACGGAACTCTCGTCGGATGGCCAATTGTCATTTTCGCATTCGGCCTATTTCTAATGATCATTTTGATGGTGAAAAAAGTGAAAGGCGCGCTCTTGATTGGAATTTCGACCGCGACATTGGCGGCGGTTCTAGTTGAGAAAGCATTCAAGATCGGGCCTAGTTTCGTTTCACCAACTCAATTCAACCCAAAGGGCTGGGGTCTTAATGTGCCGTCAGTTCCTTCGAAAATAGTCGACAAGCCCAATTTCGGACTGCTAGGGCATTTCAGTCTGTTGGGGTCATTTGGAAGGGTGTCGATAATTGCGGGAATTCTTTTAGTATTTACCCTCCTACTTTCAGATTTCTTTGACACGGTCGGAACCGTTACTGCGATCGCGACTGAAGCTGGCTTGGTGGACGAGAAGGGTTACATTCCAAAAACGGAACAAATCCTCTTCGTCGACTCAATTGCAGCTGTTGCCGGAGGCGCTGCGAGCATCTCCTCGAACACCTCCTACATCGAATCCGCTTCCGGTGTTGGCGAAGGCGCTCGAACCGGACTCGCATCAGTAGTCACCGGGATTTGCTTCTTGTTCGCAACTTTCCTGGCGCCGCTTGTAGCCGTCATACCATACGAAGCAGCTACACCTGCTCTCGTTATCGTCGGCTTCCTGATGATGACGCAGATCAAGCAAGTGAATTGGGAAGATTACGGGATTGCAATACCCGCGTTTCTTACCATTATCTTAATGCCATTCACCTACAGCATTTCAGTGGGTATCGGCGCGGGATTCATTTCCCATGTTGCGATCAGATTGGTCCAGGGACGACGCAAGGAGATTCACCCACTCTTAGCAATCGTTACATTCCTCTTTGTGATCTACTTCTTCACATCGCTAATCAATATCTGGTTTGTATAGATCTAACTTCAATTGCACGGAAGCCAAGTGACGTCATAGTTTGACCGCCGCTTGGCTTCCTGCGATGGACTCGCGAATCTTTGGCGATGTGGGATTTGCACTCTAAGTGGTAACTCCTCCGGCAACGCGCAATCGAAACGCGGCCAACTCTAGTTCGGTGGATTTAGTCTGTTCACTTTTTCTCCGCGATCCTCTTAACAATGGCGAGTGCAATCTGTTCCGACGTGGCCCAGAGGTATCGACTATCGCTCGCTTTAGTCACCATCAGCGTGCAACGTCCAGGACTTAATCCCACGACAATTCCCGTTGCGGAAATCATGCAGATTGCTGGCGCACTCGTCTGAAATGTAATTACGCCAGTACCGGAACCTCCATGGATAGAAACTTGTACCTTCCCACCGATCTCGACGGAAGTCCTTAAGAGCGAAATCCACAATTTTCTCTGCTGCGCTTTCTGGATGGACACATCATCGTCAGTGGATTGGATTGCTGAGTATTTTGAATCGCCTGCTCTTATCGCCTGGAAAGTGCATGTGCCGGCAGTTAGTCCCGTAAGCAGACCGCCAGTCGATATCTTGCAAACCGTGGGAGTAGATGTGATGAAGCCACGAGCACCGCTACCAGATCCTCCCTTCGAGATCACTCTTGTGCTCTTTCCCACGTCAATCTGCGTCGACGTCGGAGTCGCAGTCAGAGCAGATTGCAATTTCCTGAAGCCAAAATACGTCAGGTGGCGAGTGAGAATAACCGTATGACCGGTTGCGTCCACGTAGTATCCCTCTTGCATATTGTTGGGAAGAATCGTCCCCGAAATCAATGGGACTGGGATCCAGGTAGTGCCATCCTCCGAAAACATCGGGACCGCGTTGGTTATTGCGCGTCCAAGATTTATCGAGAGCGGTTTGTCAAAATGCGTAACCGCAGCGCCAGCGGAATCTACGGCTGTGACTCGAATTGAAACCATTCCACTCGAGACTCCGCCTACATTTGTGGTGGGTGCGATTGAAAGTGTTAGTCCAGATGGTGTAGCGCCAGGTGGAACGGTTACCGAAACTTCGGCCCTCTCGCCTCCGGACATCTCGAGGGTGGCTTCGATGACCGTTTCAGTTGTCTCATCGAGATCTATGGTTTCTGAAACTGGGGACGCAATGGTTGCGACAGGTGCGGTGATGACAGTTGGCGAGGATAGTTTAACCTGGGGACTCCACTGGGCATACAAGGTTATGTCGCCTGCAAAACTGAAAGTCGCACCGTCTGCATATGCGTTTCCAGTTCTATTTGATGCGGTGTTCCATCCGCTAAACAAA
>JANXZF010000051.1 GCA_025355665.1 Actinomycetes bacterium | reverse complement strand
GAATTCTGCGGAAGTCACTTCGGATGCGATGGTTTCCAGAGTGAAGGAATTTGAATCCGCCGGAATGGATCGCAAGGCCGCTATCGCCACAGTCGCAGATGAATTCTCAGTATCTAAGCGGGTAGTTTTCACGGCGATGGTCGAGGCCAAATCAACCTCTAAGATATCCACGTGATGTCACCAGCCAAGACTTTTTACGTAACCACGCCTATTTACTACGTAAACGACGTGCCGCATATTGGGCATGCGTATACGACGGTGGCCGGCGATGTACTTACCCGTTGGCATCGGCAAAAGGGTGAGTCAGTATGGTTTCTTACCGGCACAGACGAACACGGGCAGAAGGTCCTGAGGACCGCCGAGGCAAACGGTGTCACCCCGCAGGCTTGGGTAGACAACCTCGTTGAAACTTCTTGGAAACCCAACTGGCTCGCACTCAATATTGCAAACGATGACTTCATTCGCACAACCGAGCCACGTCACAGTGAGCGAGTACAGAAATTCTTGACGGGTCTAAAGGACGATGGATTTATCTACGCAGGCAAGTACGAAGGCCCCTATTGCGTCGGGTGTGAGGAATTTAAGATTCTTGGTGATTTGGTGGAAAAAGACGGCAAGCAAACCTGTTCAACCCATGGAACTCCAGTTGAGATTGTGAACGAAAACAACTGGTTCTTCAAACTCTCCGAATTCGTATTACCCTTGCTAAATCACTATCGCGAAAGCCCACAAGCATTACAGCCAGAGAGCGCGCGAAACGAAGTTCTCTCATTCCTTGAAAGCGGAGTGACCGATCTTTCGATTTCTCGTTCGACATTCGACTGGGGCATCACAGTCCCTTGGGATCCAGATCAAGTTTTCTACGTCTGGTTTGACGCGCTTCTGAATTACGCCACCGCTGTAGGTTTGGGTGATGATCCCAGTAGTGCGGGTGGGAAGAAATTTGCCAACACTTGGCCGGCAGATGTTCACCTTGTAGGCAAAGACATATTACGTTTCCATGCCGTGATCTGGCCGGCGATGTTGATGGCTGCCGGTCTGGCAACTCCAAAGAAAGTTTTCGCCCACGGGTGGCTACTTGTAGGTGGCGAGAAGATGAGTAAGAGCAAGCTCACCGGTATCGCTCCAAAACAAATAACCGATCACTTTGGCGTGGATGCTTTCCGTTACTACTTCCTTCGGGCCATACCTTTCGGTAGCGATGGATCCTTTTCTTGGGAAGACGTGCATGCGCGTTACACGAGCGAACTTGCAAATGACTTCGGAAACCTTGCGTCCCGTCTTGCTGCGATGATCGAGAAATATTGTGGCGGTGTCATTCCAGAGTCAAGTTATGACAAGGAGTTGGCTGAAGCACTTGCGATGACGGTCGAAAAGGCAGACGCGGCCATGTGCGATTTGGATTTTCAGACTGGAATCGTTGCGATAATGGATTTCTGCAAGCAGGTCAATGGCTATGTGACTGTAAAAGAGCCGTGGATTCTGGCAAAAGACGCCGCAAATAAGGCTGAATTGGATGCCATCCTTTACAACACTGCAGAGTCACTGCGCGCACTGGCAATTCTTTTGAATTCGGTCATGCCCGCCACGTGCGAAATTCTCTGGGAATCACTCGGTGCGAACAAATCAATCGGAGCCCTAAAGGACCAGCACATTGCAGATGTTTCCAAATGGGGGCAACTTCCTGCGGGCTCCGTTGTTACCAAGAGCGCCTCACTTTTCCCACGCCTAGACGTAATCGCTTAACTTCGATGGCAGATCGGCACAACCGGGATATTGATCGTCCGATGGCGCCTCTTCCTGAAGCCCTTCCTGTCCCAACCGTCGATGCACATGCGCATATTGAAATAGTTACTAACACCGCACCAGACTCTCCTGAAGTCGGCGAAGTCCTTGCGCAAGCAAAATCGGTTGGCGTTGATCGTGTAGTCCAGGTTGGGTATTCGGCAGAGCAATCGCAATGGTGCGTCGAAGCGGCCGAGCATTGGAGTGACACGGTTCTTGCCGCTGTCGCACTTCACCCCAACGAAGCACCTGTTGTTAAAGACCTTGCGCACGATTTAGCGATCATCGAGAAGTTGGCTGCGCATCCCAGAGTCCGAGCAATCGGCGAGACAGGGCTCGACTATTTCCGAACGCCACCAGAATTGCGTCACGTTCAACACGAATCTTTTAGGTGGCATATTGATCTGGCAAAGCGATTGAAGAAGGCGCTTGTGATTCATGATCGCGACTCGCACGATGACATCCTCTCGATCTTGCTTGAAGAAGGCGCACCTGAGCACACGGTCTTTCACTGCTTTTCTGGCGATGCCGAGATGGCAAAGAAGTGCATTGATCGCGGTTACTTCCTCTCCTTCGCCGGCACGATAACTTTCAAGAATGCTCCCGAACTTCGCGAGGCTGTGAAATTTGTACCGATCGAGCAACTTCTGGTCGAAACGGATTCTCCGTTTCTAACTCCTTCTCCACATCGCGGTTTGCTCAATTCTCCTGCTCAAGTTGCAACCACCGTTCGAGCAATGGCAACTGAGCGCGGCGATGACTTGGCTGAACTTGCCACCGCGCTTGGCGATAACGCAGAGCGCGTATTCGGATCGTTCTCGGCATGAGTCTGCTTGGGGCGGCCGAAATACGAGCCCTGGCTGCACAATTGGATCTCAAGCCCGCCAAAGCCTTGGGCCAAAACTTCGTAATGGACGCCAATATCTGCCGCAAGATCGTCAAACTTGCTGGCGTCACGTCAACCGATGTCGCCTTGGAAATTGGGCCGGGTCTTGGATCGCTCACTCTTGCATTGCTGGATGAGGCGGCGTCGGTAACCGCGATTGAAATTGACCAGCGGTTGGCGAGTCAGCTTCCGATTACCGTTGAATCCCATTC
This sequence comes from Actinomycetes bacterium, assembly GCA_025355665.1. Taxonomy (GTDB): domain Bacteria; phylum Actinomycetota; class Actinomycetes; order Nanopelagicales; family Nanopelagicaceae; genus QYPT01. The sequence continues at coordinate 4,331 of JANXZF010000051.1, read as the reverse complement.
AAAGCATTTTAGGAATCTCGATGTCATCAATGAAGACGCTTTGCAGGTATCCCATCTCGTGAAACCACCCACGGTTCTAGTCGCAAACCTCCCGTACAACATTTCTGTACCAGTTCTACTTCACTACTTGGAGAAGTTCCCGACGATCCGAACAGGCGTTGTTATGGTGCAGGCCGAGGTTGCCGATCGTTTAATAGCCAAGCCCGGCACGAAAGATTACGGAATCCCAAGCGTGAAGGCGGCATGGTGGGCGAATATGTCCAACGCCGGATCTGTCTCTCGCTCAGTTTTCTGGCCGGTGCCGAACGTGGATTCCAAACTTGTGGGATTTGTGCGGCATGAACCACTTGGAGATGAAGCGTTACGACTCCGAGTATTCGCGGCAATCGATGCGGCCTTCTCTCAACGCAGAAAGATGTTGAGGTCGGCCCTTAAGAATTGGTTGGGAAGTTCGCAGACCGCTCAACAAGTTTTGGAGAAGGCTGGCATCGACCCGACTTTGCGCGGGGAAGCACTTGTGATTGATCAGTACTGCGCGATTGGACGCGGGGTCGACGAATTGGGCTTAGAGTTTTGATATGGGGGTTTTGATATGGCACAGGCTGTAGCGAGTTCAGTCATCGTCCGTGTGCCTGGAAAGATCAATCTCCAGCTTTCTGTGGGTCCTAAGGAAGCAGACGGCTATCACGGGATAGTGACAGTTTTTCAATCAATATCACTTTTTGATGATGTGACTGTCACTAAGGAAGAAATTGGTGCTGGGCTTTCGCTAGAAATTAATGGCGACCACGTGCACGGCGTCCCGACCGATGAGTCGAATCTAGCTTGGCGGGCCGCTGTATTAATGTGCCAAAAGTATGAATTGCCAGCCGATCTTCGCATCGAAATAAAGAAATCGATTCCCGTTGCGGGTGGAATGGCCGGCGGAAGTGCCGACGCAGCAGCAACAATCCTGGCTATTGACGCTCTTTTTTCGTTGGGGCAGACGCGAGAAGAATTGCATGAAGTTGCAGCGCAACTAGGTAGCGACGTCCCATTCATGTTGAGCGGCGGAACAGCAGTAGGTCGTGGTCGAGGCGATCAAGTGACATCTGCGCTTTCACGCGGCACATACCACTGGGTTCTCGCTCTTTCGACAGTTGGACTTTCGACTCCCGCCGTCTACACAGAGTGCGATCGATTGCGTGAAGGCATGAAAGCAGTGACTCCTCAAGTCAGTGATCACCTTCTTCAAGCTCTCCTTGCAGCCGATCCGGTTGCTCTTGGCAAATCCCTAATAAATGATCTGCAACCAGCTGCATGCTCTCTGCGCCCCGCGCTTCGACTCATCCTCGATGTCGGAGGTGAATACGGTGCACTTGGTTCCATCGTTTCAGGTTCAGGTCCAACGGTCGCCTTCTTGGTTTCAGATGAAGATCAAGCCCTCGATCTTGCCGTGGCACTTACGTCAAGCGGCGTTGTCGGAAGCGTGATGCGAGTAAGTGGTCCAGTTCCGGGTGCACGAGTAACCGACGTTCACTAGTTCTTATTTGTCGCCTTGTTCATCGAAGGGCGCAGCAACAATTGCTAGCAACGATGCGAGCTTCACGCGATCGGCCTCGGTCAAGGATTGAAGGAAAACGCCTTCTTGAGCGAGCAAGTCCTCCATTGCCGAATCAACCGCTCGCATTCCACTTTTGGTTAAGGTCACCAAAGATCCACGGCCGTCGTTGGGATCAGGCTTTCGGGTGATGAGATTGAGTTCTTCAAGGCGATCAAGGCGGTTGGTCATCGTCCCGCTTGTCACCATCGTCTCCTGGAGCAATTGGCCAGGGGAGAGTTGGTAGGGCTCGCCAGATCGGCGAAGCGCTGCCAGGACGTCAAAACCCCACGTATCCAGATCGGCGAAGGCGCGCCTGCGGGCAATGTCCAAATGACGGGCGATCCTGGTGATTCGGCTGAGGACTTCGAGGGGAGAAAGGTCAAGATCGGCGCGCTCGCGCTTCCAATCGGCCACAAGGCGGTCTACTTCATCGCGCATGTGGCCCCCTTTCCGATACTGATTGGCCATTCCACTGATCCGTCCTAGCAGATTACCCCATGGGTGTTTCGGCCAGGTGAATCGGCGCAATGGTCAGTGGTCGAAAGTAGTGCCTTCGATACGGGAGAATACGGGTTCCGCCATTGTGTAGTGGCTAGCACATGGGCCTTTGAAGCCCAGGGTCCAGGATCGATACCTGGTGGCGGAGCAATTAGGCTCAGGCCTAAGGAAGAAGATCCATTCGACCTAGCGTGGGGGCGATGCTTGAGCCGACTTGATTATGTGATCGTCTTAGCGGCCGGTGAAGGCACGCGGATGAAATCAACAACGCCCAAGGTCCTTCATGCAATTGCTGGTCAATCATTATTAGGTCATGTACTAACCGCCGTTGAAGCACTGGCTCCGGCAGAGGTCCGAGTTGTAATCGGTTCAGGTCGCGAATTGGTACAAGAGCATCTGTCGAAAATTTCTTCCGCATCAATGCCAATTGTTCAAGAGCATCGCGGCGGCACGGGACACGCAGTGCAACTCGCGCTCGCGGGCGCTGAAATTAAAGGCACTGTTCTTGTCGTTGCAGGAGATACGCCGCTCTTGTCGAGTAGCACGCTTCGCCAATTGATAGCCGTGCACAACGAAGGCGGGCAAGCAGCAACAGTGTTAACCGCCGAACTTCCTGACCCAACGGGATATGGGCGAATCATTCGAGCCGATAATGGTGATCTTCTGAAGATTGTCGAAGAGCGAGATGCCGATGAAGCCGAATGCGAAATTGAAGAAATTAATTCTGGCGTATATGTATTCGATCTTTCAAAGTTGCATCGTGTAATCAATCAACTCACGGATGACAATGCCCAGAGTGAGCTCTATTTGACGCAAGTAATAGAGATTCTTCGCAAGGAAGGCGATCGGGTCGTTCCAATTCTCACGCCTGATGCAGTTGAAATCCTCGGCGTGAACGACCGCGTGCAGTTGGCCGAATGTGCGGCGATTATGCGAGATCAGATCAACGACTCCTTCATGCGTGCAGGCGTCACGATGGTTGACCCAACGACCACATGGATCGATACTTCAGTAAAAATCGCTGCAGACGTGACTATTTTCCCTGGTACCGCATTATTTGGCGCAACAACTATTTCTGAAGGTTCGGTCATCGGGCCGCGGACAACTTTGGTTGATTGCGAAGTCATGACTAAGGCGACGGTGATCGAGTCATATTGCATCGGCGCAATTATCGGCGAAGGGGCCAGCGTTGGTCCCTTCACTTATTTGCGACCGGGCGCCAAACTCGGAACGAAGAGTCGCACGGGTGCATTCGTCGAGATGAAGAATGCGACGCTGGGTGATGGCTCGAAAGTTCCGCATTTAACCTACGTTGGCGATGCAACCATCGGAGTCGGAACAAATATTGGCGCTTCGACTGTTTTCGTCAATTACGACGGCGTCGAGAAGCACCACATTGACATTGGTGACCATGTTCGAATCGGCAGTGACACGATGCTCATTGCGCCAATTTCCGTTGGCGACGGCGCATACACTGCGGCGGGTTCAGTTATTACTGAGAGCGTTCCGGCCGGCGCAATTGGCGTTGGCAGGTCCAAGCAGAGAAATGTCCTAGGGTGGGTTCTACGCAAGCGCAAAGGCACGGATTCTGAAAAGGCTGCTTTAGCAGCAGAGGCAGCAAAGGCAAATAAAGCCAGTTCCGAGAAAGGGAAATGACACCAATGAGCGAACTCAGACTCGCCTCCGAAAAGCGGTTACGAATATTTTCAGGTCGTGCTTTTCCCGAGCTAGCCGAACAAGTCGCCTCCGAACTTGGCATTCCTTTGACTCCAACCTCTGCTTATGACTTTGCTAATGGCGAGATTTTTGTGCGATTTGAAGAAAGCGTCCGAGGTAGCGATGCGTTCGTTATTCAGAGCCACGCGGCCCCAATAAATAAGCAGATCATGGAACAACTCATCATGGTCGATGCGCTAAAGCGTGCATCTGCAAAGCGCATCACGGTCGTCGCACCGTTCTACGGATATGCCCGCCAAGATAAGAAGCACCGCGGTCGCGAGCCGATCACGGCTCGATTGATGGCCGATCTTTTCAAAACCGCTGGCGCCGATCGTTTGATGGTTGTCGATCTTCACACCTCGCAGATTCAAGGATTCTTCGACGGCCCCGTAGATCACTTGTTCGCTCTTCCACTTCTTGCCAACTATGTCGGCAGCAAAGTTGATCGCTCGAGATTGACGATCGTGTCTCCTGACTCTGGCCGGGTTCGAGTAGCCGAACGATGGTCTGATCTTCTCGGCGGATGCCCAAT
>JANXZF010000038.1 GCA_025355665.1 Actinomycetes bacterium | reverse complement strand
GGGGGCTTTCGTTTATTTCTTGTATAGAGAACTAGGTGGGACTCCTATATTTATGTCCGGCTTTTGCGAGCGCGTGTGACAGTGATGTGTAGAGACTTTGCGAATTGATGGCTTGGTCGCGGACCGAACCAAGACTCTTCTAAGCAACTCAAAGTGCTGAAATTCCAATGAACTGAAGAATCTGTTAGGTTCAATTGATGGTCTTGCCCAAGATTTCACGATGTAACGAAACGGCGGAAATAGATGTCATCGCAGTCCATTAATCCACGTATCGGCCAAGCATTTGGCCCAGAATTCTCCGATACCTCGATTGCCGAAACGCAAGCCATTCTTGCCCAGGCGAAAATAGGTTTCGAGGCGTGGTCGACTGCACCGATCCGCAAGCGAGCCGAGACCTTGAATGCAATCGCCGACGCGCTTGATCTCAATTCCGAGGTATTGGTTGAGATCGCCGACCTAGAAACGGGCCTGGGAGTCCCACGCCTGACGGGAGAAGTGGGCCGAACGAGTTTTCAAATTCGAGAATTCGCCAAAGCCATCAACGCGGGGCGATTTGTTACTCCCGAGATAGATGCAGCCGTCGATGCGGCCGTCCCAGTTGGCCATCCAGAGTTGATCCGCGCGCTCTCCCCTATCGGAATCGTCGTCGTTTTCGGCGCGAATAACTTTCCATTCGCTTTTAGCGTTCTTGGCGGCGACTCGGCATCGGCGCTTGCAGCAGGCTGTGCCGTTATCGCCAAAGCCCACCCATCCCATCCGCAAACTTCAACAAGAGTTTTCGAAATAGCCGCAAAGGCACTAGCTGATCACGGATTCCCATCAGGGGTCTTCTCATTGATCTACGGAGTTGAAGCCGGCGTCGTAGCCCTAAAATCCGAGCTCGTGAGCGCCGGTGCGTTCACGGGATCAAGAAACGGCGGGCGTGCGTTATTCGATATTGCCCAGTCCCGTGAAAATCCCATCCCGTTCTACGGCGAGCTTGGCAGTGTCAACCCAGTTGTGGCGCTGGCTTCTGGCCTTGAAGATCCAAAAACATTTGCCGCCTCGTATCTGGATTCCTTGCTCTTAGGTAACGGTCAGTTCTGTACTAACCCAAGCATTCTTTTTGTTCCCACTGGCTCTCCAGCCATCTCTGAGATTGAATCTCAAATCGCCGAGCGATCCCCTTCTCCGTTCTTAAGCCCATCTACAAAAAGCACACACGATGCCAATCGCACCAAACTTTCGAAAATTCTCGGTTCTCAACCAGTCAAAGGCAAGAGCGTTCAAGGAGAGGGGCTTTTTTCGGCACCAGCGATTATCGAATCAACAGTCGCGCAGGTTGCCTCGAATGTTGAAGCGTTAGCTACTGAGTGCTTCGGTCCTACTGGTCTCGTGATTACCTATTCATCACTTCCCGAATTGCTTTCGGTAATCGATCAACTTGAAGGGGCACTGGCGGGAGCGGTATTCGCTTCTGCTGACGATGCCGATGCAGTCGCCGTGTGCCGAGCTATCGCCCAGAAGGTTGGGCGTCTGGCATGGAATTCATGGCCTACCGGCGTGGCGGTCTCAATAGGTCAACAACACGGCGGCCCTTATCCGGCATCAACTTCGTCGATACATACTTCGGTCGGCTTGCACGCGATCACTCGCTTCTTAAGGCCCGTGTCATATCAGAGCCTGCCTAAGGAAATTGCCGCTCAACTCATTTAAGAAATTTATAGATCGATTTTTCGCGAGGGGCGCCCGCTCACTGCCTGCTTGATGCAGAACGTCATGCCCGCTTCTGCCGGGCCGCCAACCTTGTCATCCGTTGCCGATGTGATGATCAAGGTATCCAGATTTTCTCCGGCGAATGCGCATGAGGTCACAAATGGCGCAGGAAGATTGATCACCTGATCGAGTTTGAAATTATTGGTCGAGTCATAGCGTCTAACTTGCGAACCGCCCCAAAGAGCAACCCAAACTCCCCCGCTGGCATCCATGCACATTCCATCAGGAGCGCCTTCGGATTCGGCAATTCGAATAACTGAGCGCTCATCCGATATTTCATCGTCAATAACAGAGAAGGCACGAACCTCCTGCCAATCGGAGTCGATGAAATAGAAAGTAGATCCATCATCGCTCCAATCCATGCCATTGCTGATTGTCAGGTTAGGGATCACTCGTGACACTGATGAATTCTTCACGTCATATTTAAATAGCGCTGAAGTTCCCTTCAGCATCTCAACTCCCATCGTTCCCAGCCATAGATTGCCTCTTGGTGAAACTTTCGCATCATTCCAACGGATTTCCATTTGTGAAGCAAGTGGTTCGATTTCAGAAAGTTTCAAGAATGAGTGAATCCCTCCGTCTGAATCACGGAGTACGGGGCCATTGTCAGTTCCTAAAACGAATCCGCCCACTGTTCGCGGGATCGCAAAACCCACGGGTTCGCCTGTCGGAAACTCATCGGTATCTCCTGTCAGAAGATTCCGCGATAAAACCCGAGATCCAGTGATATCAACCCACGAGACTTGGCAGTTATCTACTCCTACCGCACTTGGACCCTCACCCAGAGCGCAAATTCTCTCGTCAAAGATTTCGAGCTCCATCACTTGCCAATCTCAAAAATGATCTTGCCGCGAGGGGAAGTTTCATTGCGAAGAGCACCAATTGCGTCTTCATACTTTTCAAGTGGGAATCGATGGGTGACGAGAAAGGTGAGATCCAACTTTCCCGAATTTAGAAAATCAACTGTCATCTCCCACGCTTTTCTGGAATAGCCGAATGACGCTGCAATGGTGAGATCGCCGTTTACGAGGGCGTCGACCGAAATCGGAGTTTTCACCTCCGGACCCGTAAAACCAAGAAGCAGCAACGTGCCTCCACGAACAAGTTGTCGGACTGCCTCAGAGATTCGCGAACTTGCCCCTGATGCATCGATTATCAGGTCGTATTTATCTGTAGGAGAAGTGGTCATGAAAAGATCCACACCCGCCTTTTTGGCCAGGGCGGCTTGACCTTCTTTAAGCCCCACCATGTGAACTTCCGAAGGATGCCAGGCATGCACAACCCTGGCGGCGATGAGCGCAATGGTTCCGTCTCCTATAACGAGAACTTTTGCACCGCTAGCGGGTTGAACTTTCAATAAGCCCTGAGTGACTACTGCAGTTGGCTCAACTAAAACTGCGGATTCATTCGAAACAGAATCAGCGATGGCGTGGACAAATTTGGCATCGACTGCGATTTGCTGGGCGGTCGCGCCGGCTCGAGTAAAGCCGATTTCCTCGTACGTGATACATCGATTTGTGAAACCACCCAGGCATTCGAAGCAAATTCCGCAGGGAATAATTCCTTCGGCGACGACTCTCGCTCCTACATCAACCGAGTCAACGTCGCTTCCGACTTTGATAACGCGACCGCACCACTCATGTCCAAGAACTATCGGGTACTTAACAAAGGCAGGATCAATTTTGCCGTCGATTATTTCAAGATCAGTCCCGCAAACGCCGGTGGCAATAGGTGCCACCAGAACTTCGCTGGAAAGTATTCGAATCTCATCCAATTCTTCGAGACTGAGTTGGCCGTCCCCGCGCGCTACTAACGATTTCACTTTGCTCCTCGAACTAGTTTTCTTCCATGAAGTTCTTTTGTCAGTTGGTCTGCGTACTTGATGACCAACTTACCTAATTTGGATACCTGGTCGTCTGAAAGATCCGTCTTCACTCCCGTTGCACTTATCGCGCCTAGGCACTTACCAAAGTGATCGAAGAATGCAGCTCCGACACAGAAGATACCTTGAGCATCCTCTTCGTCATCAGTTGCAAAGCCCTCTTCGCGAATCCTTTCGACTTCTTGTCTCAGCGCGGACAAAGTAGTAATGGATTTCTTTGTCCTGGAAACTAATCCGCACTCCTTGGCGATCGCTTTTATTTCTTCATCGCCCAACTGTGCCAAGATCGCTTTGCCTGCAGCACTGACGTGCGGTAATTCCCTAACGCCAAGAGGCGTGTGAAAGCGGACGAAGCCCGGGCCGTCCACTCGATCAAGGAAGATCGGGAAACCTGAATCATTGCGAGCGACTCGGATAGTCAGACCGGACTTTTCGCTCAGTTGCGTCAAGATCGGACGAGCAACTGCAATCAAAGGATCATGCGCGGCGGTGAGATCTCCCAAGCGAATCAACATCATTCCAGGCAAATACCTAGGCCCCGCCTCAGTAGTGCGGAGATAGCCAAAATCAACCAGTGTCCGCAGCGTGGCAAGGATCGCGCTCTTGGAGCCGCCAACAGATTTCGCAATCTCAGCAAGGGTCATGCCCTCTGCCGGCCCTGAAACAAGCAGTTCCACAAGCCGGAGTGCACGGGCTACGCTCCCAACTTGGCCCTGCCCGGCGTCAGACATGTTCCTCCAAAAGTGATTGACATTTTTCGTCGTTAGGCAATACTAAAGTGCCGAACGGTGTTCGGCAATACCGAACGGAAAAATAAATGTTGGCTGACGCACTTCTGGGCTCCTTCCCTTTCGAACTAGTGCCCCCGCCGAGTTCAGCGCGGTTCCCTGATGGCGCTGACTATCGCATCGAGATTCCTTCTGTCGAGGGTCCGAAGGTCTTGGCCGCTGTGGTAAAAGCAGCCGCCGTCCAAGGGTTAACGGTGAACCGAGTTTCTCAAGGCAGTGGTGCAATGTTGCACACGGAAGCAGAGTTACGCGAGATGTCAAAGATCGCCGCCGACAACGGAATTGAAGTCTCTCTTTTTATTGGCCCTCGTGAAGAGTGGGGGGTTGGCGCCATGTCACGAAGCGCAGAGGCTGCGGCCCTTGGTGGCTCGATTCGGGGAATGCGCCAACTTCGTTATGCAGTCGAAGACACGTTGCGCGCGATTGAATGCGGAATTCGCGGAATCTTGGTAGCTGATCTTGGTCTGCTCCAAGTGCTCAATGAAGCAAGAACAACAGGCAAAATCCCGGCGAATGTCGTCTTCAAGGTTTCGGTCATGAAAGCGCCGTCCAATCCTGCTACCTTGAAATTGCTCGAATCAATCGGCGGGGATACATTCAATCTTCCAACTGATTTAACTTTAAATGAACTACATGAAATGCGCGCTGTCACAAACTTGCCTATCGATCTTTATCTTGAGGCACCCGACAGCCTTGGTGGAGTGGTCCGCGGAAACGAAGTTGCCGACCTCATTACTGCGGCATCGCCTCTGTATGTGAAATTCGGCTTGCGCAATTCACGTTCGCTTTATCCATCTGGCTTGCACATTGAAAACGATGCGATTGCGATTGCCCGCGAGAAGGTACATCGTGCGGCAATTTCGATGGAATTCCTCAAACGAGACGGCCGTAATTTCGTACAATCGCAGCCGGGCGCGAAAGGTCTAGGCGTTCCTCAGCCATGACAACTATTCCGAAGTCCACTCCCAACTTTCGCAGTAGCGAATGGTTCGCCGGCGATACGGAAGTTTCGTTGGCGCACCGCGTTGTGATGGCTTCGGTGGGTTTCGAGATAGACGCACAGAATTCCAAGCCGATCATTGGAATTGCGGATTCATCCAGCGATTTGAACCCCTGCAACCTTCCTCTTCGGGATTTCATCCCCGCAATTAAGCAGGGCATCATCGATGCCGGTGGAATTCCGATGGTTTTCCCTGTCATGTCGCTGGGTGAAGACCTCATGAAGCCAAGTGCAATGTTGTATCGCAACCTCCTTTCAATCGAAATTGAAGAGTACCTGCGCTCTTACCCGATAGATGGCGTAGTGCTACTCGCCAATTGCGATAAGAGCGTGCCCGGATCTTTGATGGGCGCGCTAAGTGCGGACTTGCCCACGTTGATGTTTACAGCCGGTGCCCGTCCGGCCGCTTTGTACAAAGGCCGACGAATCGGAACTGGAACAGAACTTTGGCGCATGTGGTCGGAATTTCGTTCCAACAAGATCTCCGAATCTGATTGGAAAGAATTCGAGGGCTGTCTCAATTGCGGCCTCGGTTCATGTAACACGATGGGCACTGCATCATCGGTTGCGCTAATGGTCGAAGCTCTCGGTTTAACAATTCCAGGAACATCAACGCACCCCGAAAACAGTCAGGAACGAAAAGACGCGGCATATCAAACGGGTGCGCACATAGTTGAAATGACCAAGAATGGCTGGGCGCCCTCCAGGATCGTAACTCCGGGATCTTTCCGAAATGCCGTCCGGGTCCTTCAATCCTGTGGTGGTTCTACCAACGCGATCATTCATTTGCTTGCACTATCTGGCCGTATCGATGGCCAGTTGACGTTGGATCAAGTGCGAAACCTTGGCGAAGGGCTCTCGGTCATCGTTGACGTCGAACCCTCGGGTCGAGAATTGATCCAGGAATTCAACAATGCTGGGGCACTTCCTGCTCTGATCAAGCAAATTGGCGATGCATTCGAACTCGATGAGATGACGGCCCTGGGAAATCCATGGCGCGAAAATCTGGTGAATACAGAAACTCTCACTGTTATCCGGACCCAACAGAACCCCGTTTATTCAAGTGCCGCCTTCGGCGTTGTCTCTGGATCTCTTGCACCAAACGGGGCTTTAATCAAAATTTCTGCCGCCTCCGACGAACTTTTAGCGCACACTGGCAAAGCCGTTGTCTTCGATGATTACGAAGACATGCTCGCACGAATCGACGATCCAGATTTGGATGTAACCGGGGATTCAGTACTGGTATTGCGAAGTTGTGGTCCAGTAGGTGTTCCTGGAATGCCTGAGTGGGGAATGATCCCGATTCCAAAGAAGCTAATCGCCGAAGGCGTGATCGACATGGTACGCATTTCAGATGCTCGTATGAGCGGCACATCTTTTGGTACATGCATTCTGCATGTCTCTCCCGAATCAGCAATCGGTGGACCACTTGCCCTAGTTAATGACGGCGATCTCATCGAACTTGATGTTCGCGAAGGCAGACTGAATCTTCTTATCGACCAGTCCGAACGCGACAAGCGATCGCAAAAGTGGCAATCACCAAAGTCTGAGCATCTGCGTGGCTGGCCCGCTCTCTACCAAGCACACGTCATGCAAGCCGATCAAGGTTGCGATCTAGATTTCCTGCGCCCGAGTTCAAGTGCGATGCGCAGGTTTGTTCCGCCCGTTG
>JANXZF010000005.1 GCA_025355665.1 Actinomycetes bacterium | reverse complement strand
GCCGTACAAGGATGGCTTTGGTCCGTTCACTCCTGAGATTTACCGGATGCCTATGGCATATCCACTTCGCTGGCCTGGTGGCGCAGAAAAGTGCGCCGAGGAAGCCCTCGATTTTGTCATCCATAAAATGGAGAAAGAATTAGGCGCAAAGAATATTGCAGCAATTGTCATCGAGCCGATTCAAGGCGAAGGTGGATTCATCGTTCCACCTAAGGGATTCCTGCCTGGCCTTTCAAAGTTCGCAACTGAAAATGGAATCGTGTTTATCGCCGACGAAGTGCAAACAGGATTTGCACGCACCGGCCAGATGTTCGCAAGCAGTCATGAAGGAGTCGTCCCAGATCTGATTGCGACGGCAAAGGGAATTGCCGGCGGCCTTCCACTTTCTGGCGTCACGGGACGCGCGGAAATCATGGACGCGGTTCATGGCAGCGGCCTTGGTGGAACATACGGCGGATCCCCCGTTGCCTGCGCAGCAGCCCTAGGCGCCATCGCGACAATTGAAGCCGACGATCTGCCAAAACGCGCGCTAGAAATCGGCGAGATTATGACAACTGCCATGGACGCGATGAAGGCGAAGTACCCGATCATCGCCGAAGTTCGTGGACGCGGCGCGATGCAAGCCCTTGAGTTCGTACTGCCTGGTGGGCTCGAGCCACATCCAACTGCTGTTAGCGAAATCGTGAAATTCTGCCAGAAAGAAGGGGTCCTTATTCTCTCTGCTGGTACTTACGGCAACGTGATCCGCCTATTGCCTCCTCTCGTCATTCCAGAAGATCTCCTGCGCGAAGCCCTCGAGATTCTTGATCGTGCAATCGCGTCTGTCTAATCCACTTCTTAAGTGATCCATTTTCGATTGGCCAATTCAACGCCGAATGAAATATCGGCGATTCTCGAGTTCTGGATTAGTAATGCAGAGAATGGATCAAGACCGAACGATTCTGCTGAAGCCATTGAAGCGCTGATGGATCAAGATCCCGAAGCGCTAATTCTCGCTGTCGATACTGACGAAATTGTAGGAACCATCATCGCTGGTTGGAACGGCTGGCGAGGTGGCTTGTATCGACTCGCGGTTCGCGAAGATATGCGAAGCCAAGGCATTGGTCGGCTGCTCGTCGAGCGCGCTCTTGAGAGATTCCGATCCCTTGGTGTTCACAGGGTCGATGCCATGGTTCTAGATGACAATGAGAAGGCGCATAAAGCTTGGGAAGCGTTCGGATTCGTCCGTCAAGACAATTGGTCCCGTTGGGTCAAAACCCCTTAGATAGACTCCACGAGTGATTCGTGCGATCGGCTTTGATTTGGACAACACGCTCTTTGACCATACCGAGGCCGCAGCCGAGGCAATGCGACATTTAATTCGAGAGAATAAATGGAATTACGTCGGCGATACTTCAGTCGGGGCAGAGTGGCACCGAGTCGAATCCATTTACTTCTCCCAATATGCGGCCGGCATCATGACACTTGTAGAACATCGCCGGGCACGGATGCGCGTCTTTCTGGAATCCACGGATGCTTCTAAAAGCGGGCTAGATTTCGATGAACTGTGGAATGCCTACCTTGTTCATTATGCAAAGAGCTGGGTGGCCTACCCGGATACTCACAAGTCGCTTTCTGAATTGAAAGCATCTGGATTGAGGATGGCTGTGTTAACCAATGGCCAGCAAGCACAACAGGAAGCCAAACTCAAAGCCATCGGACTTACTGACATGTTCGAAGGATGTTTGGCGATCGGAACCGTTGAAGCGCTCAAGCCTGATCCCCGTGCATTTGAACAACTCTGCCGATTGCTTGAATGCGAACCCAATGAGGTTCTCTTTGTCGGAGACGACATTGACATCGATGTACGAGCGTCCATCAACGCAGGTCTTCGAGGTGTATGGCTAAACCGGGATGAACTTGAAACTCCCAGTGACATCGGCGCTCAGATAAAGACACTAGTCGAACTGCCGATTCACCTAGATCGACAATGATGTAACCATGGGAACCGAGCCAACGATGCGCCCCACCGCTCGCGTTTTGATGATCGATGAGTTCGATCAAGTTCTGCTTTTTCGCGGAACCAATCCTTCGTCGCCCGGCATTCGTTTCTGGTTCCCGACAGGCGGAGGAATAGAAATCGGCGAAACTTCCGAAGAAGCTGCACGCCGAGAAGTATTCGAGGAGACCGGGCTCGCAGATTTCGAGCTGGGCCCGCATATCTGGAATCGGCGCCACGTATTCGAGTTCTACGGGGGGCTTCTTGATGTCAGAGAAAAATGGTTCTTTGCCCGTGTACGCCATTTCGAGATAAGTACCGCAGGTTTCACCGAAGAAGAACAAGGCTTTGTACAAGAACATCGTTGGTGGCCAGTAGCCGAACTCGAGACTACTAGAGACGTACTTACTCCAAAGAATCTCGCTCCGCTCCTTCGAGGTCTCCTTGAGAATGGACTCCCTTCCGAACCGGTGACGATACCGATCTGACGCAATAAACGAGGATTCTGGTTTCGCGTACTAGTATCCGAGAATGCTCACAGGCCTTCACATCGCTCTGGCGATCGCAACCACAGCGACTGTTCTGGCAGCGACAATCGAAGGCGCAATCCGAATAGTTAACAAACGCCCAGCCGGGGATGCGGCATTTCGGACACTTATCGCTGTCATCGCTTCAACAGTCGTTACGGCTTTCGCTGGAGTTGCGCTTCTCATATCCGGTAAACACCCGAAGGAATGGCTCCACCTACTCTATGCGGCTTTGGCCTTTGGACTCATTCCATTTTCCGACAACGCGAGCCGCTCGCTACGAACTGACCGAAGTAGAGGGATCTATCGCTTCGTGGGTGGGCTCGTGTGTCTACTTGTGTTGACGCGGCTTTTTGTGACTGGCCGGAACTGATGTCAGGAAGTCTGGCGAGATTCTCTGTAAAAGCAACGCTTCGTCTTTTTCAATTCCTTGCCTATGCGGAGGGCGGATTACTGCCTTCAATTCTTATCATTGCGGTCTATCACTGGATTACCGGGCAAGCGAGCGTGCTCGTTGCAATCATCGGTGCTTCGCACGGAACCGTGTTTACCGCATACCTACTAATAGTCCCGATCGTCGCGCGATTGCTCAAGTGGCCATGGCGAACGACTTCGATCGCTTTATCCGTTGCGTTCGTTCCATTTGCAACGTGGAATTTCGAGCGAAAGATTCACGGTGACATAATTCGTCGGTTGGAAAATGAGGGCCAAATCTAAGGTCCATGCTTTGAGGAGTTCAATTAATGGCCCAACAATAGGTTTGCAACATAAAATATCCCTACTACGACCGCAAACACTCCGGCCGCTTTAACAAGATTGAGAACGTTATCTCCTTTATCCCCGCCATCAGGCTGGCGGTAATTACCACTGAAAACCACAACTCAACGGTACTGAATATTTTTTCTCAATCAATTGCCCGCTCGTTGCTGTTCAGGTTCGAAAGGTGAGATGTTCTCACCAAAGCGACCAACCCGACTAATCGTTAATGCAACCCTCAATTGGCCGGTTTCTCGTTAGCCCACTTAAGCAAACCTAGAAGATTTGGATTCCGGAAAACCTCGATAGAGCACGTTGTCTCT
>JANXZF010000003.1 GCA_025355665.1 Actinomycetes bacterium | reverse complement strand
AAGGGCCACTTCAGTTACCGCGAAATCGCCTGGGAAATGAAGGTCAAAATGGAGCAACTGGAGCCCGAGTTGGGGCGACTGATCGACGCCACTCCGCCCTGGATCGAAGACCCGCTGAAGCGCTGAGACAGTTCGCGCGGTTCGCGCGGTCGAACGGAGCCATGACGAAGGGGGGGTCGCATTCTGTCGATATTGTTGATATAACATATACTTGCTCCAGTTCTTCCATTTTGAAACAATGGCCTATGCCACGGCCTAGCGGCATGTTTGGCGAAGGACGTATCGCCCTCGATTTGTTCTGTGGATCTGGGGCCGTCACCGCTGCCTTACGTCGACGCGGATTCCGAGTGCTTGCGGGCCTGGACAACGATCCAATTGCTTGCCGCACGTACCGACTGAATCACCCAAAGGTGGACTTGATCGAAAATGACATTCGGGCGATTGATCCGGCAACTCTGGTCAACCTCCTTCCAGAGGCCTTCGGCGTCGATTTGCTAGTAATTTGTGCGCCTTGCCAACCGTTTAGTAGTCAAAACCATAAGCTAGGTGCCGACAGTCGCGCCGAACTAGTCTTGCAGGCACCACGATTCGCAGAAGTGCTACGGCCCAAGTGTATTTTCATAGAAAATGTGCCCGGACTGACCAGTCCGTCAAACATACACATAGTCGAAGAGCTCACTGTGCGATTGGCAAACGCGGGCTATTCACTGAGCAAGCCGCGCCGGATTGATGCAGCCGATCTGGGAGTACCACAGCGGCGCTTGAGGTGTGTCATGGTCGCATGTCGGAACGAACGCGGCGTGCAGATCTTCGAGAAGGCTAGATTGCGTCGACGTCGGAAGACCGTGCGAGATGCAATTGGCAATTTGCCCGAGCTTGCGTCCGGTGAATGCGATCCCAAGGATCCGCTTCATCGCGCCAGAGCTCATAAAGAAATCGCACTTGAACGCCTGCGCGCTGTCCCAAAAGACGGCGGAAGCCGCATGGCACTCCCCCCACATCTCAAACTGAAGTGCCATCGTGACGACCACAGCTACTCGGACGTTTACGGACGAATGCGTTGGGATTCTGTCGCACCAACCCTTACGACTGGGTGCGACGATATCACGCGAGGTCGATTCGCTCACCCCGAACAGGATCGCGCCATCACTCTTCGTGAAGCGGCCCTCCTGCAGACCTTTCCAAAATCCTACCGTTTCTCTGGCAATCGAAGCGAAGTCGCACGCCAAATAGGCAACGCTGTTCCCGTTACCATGGTCGAAGCGCTTGTACCACTGCTCATGCGAATCCTGAGGTGCTCGGAATCGACGCCGCGCCGGCAGCCAAAGGACAATTGAGCAATGAGGACAAAACCTGAGGCGTCGAGTCCCGAGGTGTCCGAGCGCATGCGGCGCGCGAAGAACTCTGGGACGGAACCCGAATTGTCCGTGCGGCGGTTGTTG
The DNA here is from genome assembly GCA_025355665.1 of Actinomycetes bacterium. Taxonomy (GTDB): domain Bacteria; phylum Actinomycetota; class Actinomycetes; order Nanopelagicales; family Nanopelagicaceae; genus QYPT01. The sequence goes on along the minus strand of JANXZF010000003.1, from coordinate 4,397 downwards.
TTTGCCAAGGGCTTCCGGTATCGCGTCCAGTCTGGCGTGCCGGGGGTGTCGAGGCGAACAATCGACGTTGCTTTTCCGGGCAAACGCTTAGCCGTCTTCATCGACGGCTGTTTTTGGCATGGATGCGAACTGCACCGAACGGTACCGAAGAAGAACCACGCATGGTGGCTAGCCAAGTTGATCGAGAACCGCCAGCGCGATTGGGACACGGATGAAACCTTGGTGCGAATGGGCTGGCGGGTGTTGCGCTTTTGGGAGCACGACGACCCAATCCGCGTCGTGGCAGCCATTCAATCCACCTTGAAAGCGGCACGAACCCTCGTCAAAGGCACGGGAAAGGCAACTGGTTAATGGCGCAAATTCGTGTACGAGCGAGGGCGGTTGACATGCTGGGAAGGCAGCAGATCGCCGGTATCCCAACCGCAATTCATGAACTGTTCAAGAATGCTCACGATGCCTATGCCGAGCACGTTGATGTCGATCTTTTCCGAAAAGATCAACTCTTAATAATCCGAGATGATGGCTACGGGATGACCCGCGCAGACTTCGAAGGACGCTGGCTGACTCTCGGGACTGAGAGCAAGATTGGAACTGACAAGCCCGACAAAGAACGCTACTTCGAAGACCGGCCCGAGATGGCGCGCCGACCCATCATGGGAGAGAAGGGAATCGGTCGATTAGCGATAGCAGCAATTGGATCTCAGGTCTTGGTGATGACCCGGGCAACTCGCCGCACTGGGCTTAGCCCTCTAGTGGCGAGCTTCATTCATTGGGGACTATTCGAGGTGCCAGGGGTTGATCTGGATCAAATCCATATCCCAGTAGAGGAACTTCCAGATGGTATGATGCCCGATCGATCTCTGGTTCGCAAGCTAGCGAACCAAGTCCGCGTGAACATCATCTCTCTCGGAAATAATATTACGCCTCACCAGCGCCAGTTATTCCTCGCGGACCTGGAACTGGCGAACTTCGACCCCAGTGAAGTTGACGCCAGACTGGCCGGCCCATCGTTGCGTGGGCATGGTTATGGGACTCACTTCTACATACGCCCAATTAATCCGATCCTGATAGACGACATTGAGGGGGGCGGGGCAGGAGACGCATCTCCATTAGAAAGGATGCTCCTCGGCTTCAGCAACACCATGACGCCCAAGCGCCCGCAGCCTGGCATTGTCGCCGAGTTTCGTGACAATCGGGCGGATGGCACCGTCGAAGAGTTGATTGGCGGCGACACATTCTTCACGCCTGACGAGTTCGAATCGGCAGACCATCACATCGAAGGCAAATTCGACGAATACGGGCAATTTAGCGGCACAGTCGCTGTGTACCGAGATACGCCCCGGGACCACGTAATCCGCTGGCCGCAAGCCACGGGAAAGAAAACCGAGTGTGGATCTTTCCGGATTAAGTTTGCTTACCTCCAGGGCCTTTGGAGGGACTCCCGGTTGCCAGCCGATGACTGGGCTGATCTGTCCTCAAAACTTGACAAGATCGGTGGACTCTATGTATATCGAGATGGAATTCGAATTCTGCCATATGGCAGCCCTAATTACGATTTCCTCGGCATTGAAAGGCGTCGCACGAAGAGCATGTCCGACTGGTTTTTCTCGTACCGCCGTATTTTCGGTGTGATTGAGATTGGCCAGGGCCCGAACCCGGACTTAGTCGAGAAGGCCGGCCGTGAGGGCTTTCGCGAAAACCGCGCCTACCATCAATTCGTTAGGATTCTCGAGAATTTCTTCGAGCGCCTGGCAATCGACTATTTTCGGGACTCCTCCCAATATGGCGCTGAATTCAACGCACATAAAGAGCAACTGAATCGGGAGCATGAGCTGCTGAAGAGACGTGAAAAGTCGACGCGTGTCCGGCGAAAGGAACTCGCCGATAGGCTCGGGCGCTACTTCGGCGACCTTGAGCAAGGGGTCCAGTCGGCTGCGGCAGAGAAGATCCGGCAGTTCGTTCGTGGCCGCCTCGCCGCCATTTCGGACGGACTCGACGGGGAGGAGGCAGTCAAGGCATTGCTTCAATTAGAACGAGAGACGCGAGAGAAACTGAGTGCTCTCGAGAGCGCTAATACGATAGTCCGACCTCGATCGGTTGGGCTGAGCCGTTCGCTAAAGTCTGACTGGCTCGCATACATGAAAAACGCTGAGAAGGTGCATCGCGACGTGATCTCACCGCTGGCCGTGGAAGTCGATGAGATGATAACCGCAGTTGCGGGGTCGCAAACAATCGGTTTAGATCGGCGGCGAAGACTCGTTTCCACTCTCGATTCGAAGCGCACAACGGTTCAGAGCGAGTCCGCCCGCCTCCGGCGCGATCTCGCGAACGCGCTCAAACAACTCACCGATAGTGCGGAGGAAGCGATTCAATTGTGCGTTACGGGGCTGACCAGCGAACTCGAGCGAACATTTATTGATATCGAACGAACCGATATCACGAATCTAGCGGATCAGGAGTCTCTGCGTCTTCAAAAGAGTTGGGAAGAGCGCATCGATCTCAGTGCGGCTGCCGCCAAGAATCTACTGGAGCCCCTAAGAGATCAACTCGCATCGATTGCAAAGGCCATCCAGGCGCGTGAGTCCTTGGAGGAAACAACGGCGGCGATCGAATCCTCGGCCGAGGAATATCGCGAACAGATCGAAGGCTATATAGAACTCGCGCAGGTCGGCATGGCACTAGGCATTGTGCAACACGAGTTTGGCGTTGCCGTCCGAAATATCCGGAACGCCATCCGAAAGTTGAAGCCTTGGGCCGACAGCGCTCTGGACCTAAAGGCCATTTATAGAAACCTGAGGGTCGAGTTTGATCACCTCGACGGATACCTCAAACTGTTTACACCGCTCAGCCGGCGGCTTAACCGTCAGGCGATAGACCTGTCCGGCGAAGAGATCCGCCATTATCTTGACGAAGTATTCCATGTTCGACTTGAACGACATTCAATCAAGGTTGTTGCGACCTTGGCTTTCGATCAAATGAAGGTCCACGGCTATCCTTCGACTTATCTGCCAGCTTTTGTGAACGTCTTCGATAATGCAATCTATTGGATTACAACCGATCGGGATAGTGAGCGACTGATTCGGCTTGATAGTGATTACATTGGCTTTTCTATTTGGAACGGTGGCCCAGGCGTTGAACGACGAATTGCGGAGCGGATTTTCGATTTCGGGGAAACCACGAAGCCTGGAGGCCGGGGAATGGGACTGTATTTATCGAGGGAAGCCTTGCGCCGCGAGGGCTTCGATCTGACCCTTGCAAGTGCCGGAACCGATGTTCACCCGATGTTCAGGATCGCTCCCGCGCACAACGAGCGTATCGAGGATAAGCAATGACGGCTCCGGAAAATGTTTTTCGAGACTACTGTGTAAAGGGCATGCGAAAGTTTGTTCAAACCGCCATTGTGATTGACAATGAGGCGGAGTTCGGCACCGATGGCCCAGTGATGAAGGCGGAGGTTCCGCGCGCCGTGGCACCCAGGGCGTCTATCCTGAATCCTCTCGATGCATCCGGAGAAAAGACTGATTTGGGTGCCTCGGTTGGTCCCAGCGACGAACGGGAAGCACAAGCGGACGAGGATCGAGGTAATCACTCGTTGGATGCAAAGGCGCTTACAGACGCATTCCACGGCATGGAGGTGATTTGTGGACTGTATAAGCCAATGCCGGATGAACAAGCGGTGGATCTCGCGACAAAGGCGGCCCGGCATGCAGATATCGTCATTCTCGATTGGTTTCTAGACAAGGGGAATTCAAACAGCACGAAAGCAAAGGCAGTGATTCATAGCATTCTCAAAAATGACCATGATGAGCATGGCCGCCTGCGTCTGATTGCTGTGTATACGGGTGAGTGCAATGTTGCGAGGCTGGCGAAGGATGTGTTCGACGATTTAGATGCAGACGAAACCCTGAAGGGCAGCTTTAAATTGGAGAACGGCGGGAAGGTATTGACGCGCGCAGACGCCCGGATTTGCTTTTTCAACAAACCGCACGCCGCGCGGGCCGAGAAGATTGATATCGTCGCCGAGGATGAACTGCCCGAGCGCTTGATGACGCAGTTTGCCGTCATTACGGAAGGAGTGCTGGCCACGTTTGCGGTCAACGCTGTTGCAGCAGTCCGTCGTTCCGTACACCATATCATCGCCCTGTTCCGTAAGGAACTGGACGGAGCATATCTGGCACACCGCTGCCGGCTTGTGGAACCAGATGATGCAAGGGAATTTGCAGCAGATCTGATCGCGGACGAACTCAAGAACGTAATCGCGATGGCTGAGGGTTTCGAAGACTTCATGAGCGTGGAGGTCCTAGAATCTTGGATTGATCATGTTGCCGCAAACAACGGACACATTTTCAAGAATCACCGAACGAATTGCGATGTGTATTCAGTCGACCGCGTTAAAG
>JANXZF010000103.1 GCA_025355665.1 Actinomycetes bacterium | reverse complement strand
AAAGTGCGCATGATGCGTACCGAACGCACCAATGATCCAAGTCAGATTGCTCGCCAGGCGAAGATGACGAGCATAAACGGTGCCCTTGAGGTGGATCTTTTCGATCAGGCAAATGCTTCGCATGTTCGCGGCCAGATTTATTCCGGCTTCGGCGGTTCTACGGATTTCATTGTGGGCTCTTTGCATTCGCGTGGTGGCAAGTCATTTATGGCGCTGCCGTCGTGGCATCCCAAGGCAAATGTCTCCACGATCGTTGCTCGCCTTGGCGGAAACGTCACGAGTTTCCAACACAGTTATGTGGCTACGGAGAATGGGATCGCCGACTGTTTCGGTCATTCGCAAAATGATCAGGCACGCAATCTGATCGAGAAAGCGGCGCACCCCACAGCGCGCGAAGAATTGCGGGAAAAAGCGAGAGAGTTCGGTCTCATTTAGTTTGTGAGGTATAAGTCAACACAAAAGTATTGAAAGAATGAATTGCCTCAATAAGATTAAGGGAAAGATAAAGAGGCCCCATGAACGCACTCGTTATTTACGATTCGAATTTTGGTATGACTAAATTAGTTGCAGAAGAAATTGTCAACAACCTTGAAGGAAATGCAAAAACAATGTCAGTAAAGAATCTTCGCAACTCTGATTTGAAAGACGTCGATCTCGTTATTTGGGGAAGCCCTATCAATGGTTGGAAGCCGACCGTTGCCACGATGGATGCGATGAACCATCTTTCAAAGGAAGATATCCACGGCGTTAAGTTCACGACCTTCGACACTCGCGTGAAGCAGTTCTTTCATGGAGATGCAAAAGATCAGATGGCGGCAAAGATTCGGGCCCTTGGCGGTGAGCCCATCACAGAGTCCAAGGCGTTCTATGTCAAAGCTAAAGACGGTCCCCTCTTCGACGGTGAGACTGAAAACGCCGGCAAGTGGGCCAAGCAGATCATGAGCAAGGTCTAGCCTTCGTTTTTTCTACGCTTAAGTGTGTGTCAGTTCACAACTTTCTCCCAGTTTGCGCGGATGATTGTTGGTGTCTTTCCAGGTACCCACTCAGCGTTGAAAGGAATACCAAGTGTCCGACAAAGATTCCAATTCTTTAGAAGAGCAGCGACTAGGGGCTCTCGGTTACAAACAAGAGCTCTCGCGCGTACTCAGCCCATTCCACAGTTTCAGCGTGGCCTTCACCTATCTATCCCCGATGGTGGGTATCTACTCGCTTTTCTATTTAGGAGCTGGAGCAGGCGGTCCACGCTATATCTGGCTGATGTTCATCCCGGTTATTGGCATGTATTTCGTGGCATTGATTTTCGGTGAACTTGGCAGTCACTATCCAATTGCAGGGGCACTTTATCAATATTCGAAAAATACCGTCGGCCGAAGGTATGGGTGGTGGGTCGGCTGGTTCTACATGATGGCCCTGCTTGTCACCATTGCGGCCGTCGACACGGGCGTTGTTCCATACATTACTGACATTCTCAATAATTGGTTCAAGCTTCATTTGGACCCTTCAAAGAACACGACGCTTCTGCTCTTCACGATCGGCCTTTTATTGATTCAAACCGTCCTAAATATCACTGGCGCAAAAATGATGGGTCGCATAGCCGGCATTGGCGCCTATGTTGAGATCTTCGGAACTATCGGTATCGCTTTGATACTTGCTGCGGCGGGATTCAATCACGGCTTCGGATTCTTGTTTTCAACGCAGGGTGCTGAGAACATCAAGACCAACTCTCTTCAAGTCGGATTCGGCGGGCATTGGTGGCTCGGTGCGGCGCTAATCGCAGTGCTTGCCCATGCCTTCATTTTTTACGGCTTTGAGTCTGCCGGGGATGTTGCCGAGGAAACTCGAGAAGCTTCAAAGCAGGTTCCTAGGGCGATGCGCAACGCTTTAGTCATCGGCGGGTTTACGTCCTTCATTCTTGTTGCCGCCCTGCTACTTGCAACACCTAAAGATGCAGCAGGATACAAGGCCGCAACATCTTCAACGTCCAGCGTTGCTTTCATTTTGGGCAACGCGATCCATTTGAATTGGCTTCGCGACATCATGCTCTTGGCAGTTATTTTCGCATTCTTTTCATGCGGTTCATCGATCCTCGGTGCAAGTTCGAGAATGCTCTTCTCTTACGCGCGTGATGGAGCAACCCCTGCTTACAAATTGATCTCCAAGGTCTCTCCTCGATTCAAGACACCGGTTAACGCCCTTCTCCTTGGTGCATTGGTGCCGTTGATCTTCACCCTGCTGGTCAACATCACTCCTTCTAAGGACATCAAGATCGGCTTCTTCACTTATCCAGCAACTGTCTCTGCGTTGGTATCGCTCGTCTCATTCGGAGTCAGCGGTATCTACCTCTCGTTCCTGCTGACCATTATCGGTGCGCTTTACGCGCGGACGCATGGTTGGGTTCCCGCTGGTCACTTCACACTGGGCGCTAAAGGCATGATCATCAACATCATTGCGCTCGTGTACTTGGCAGTGATGCTGGTCAACATCGTCATACCGACGGGGCTTGCAAGTCCGCGCGGCGCACTCTTCAACCTCGACTGGGTAACTCTGGTCATCATGGTGCTGATCGCGATTGTCGGCCTCATTGTCTACGCGCTTGCTCAACCAGGAAAGCATGAGCAGCACGCGCTTCAAAAAGATAGATAACTAACAAAGAATCCGCGTGAGCGCGTTCGCCTCTATCTAGCAATCGTTGCTAGATTAAAG
>JANXZF010000014.1 GCA_025355665.1 Actinomycetes bacterium | reverse complement strand
TGCTTAGAACAATGACCTGGGACTGACTATTAGCGCGGGCAGTGGGAGACATCCTCTATCTAATCCAAAGTGTCCACTATGTCTGGACACATCTGTAACCTATGTCGTGGAACAGGACACCCTCAGCTCCACCATGTGATGTGTCGAGTCATAGGTCTCTCATGTGGCGAGTCATAGGTCTCACTTTTCATTTCGCCTTTCTTGATTTTTTTGTTTCTTCATCGATCAATATGTTGGTCCAGAAGCTTCGTCCAGGTTGGATCTCATGTCGTGAGAGAACTTCTCCTGTCTTCTTCTCGACGACGGAAACTTTAAAGTGGTCGACGATGATGAAGACTTTTTTGTGACGCTGTTCTATTCCAACTCCGAGATGATGCATGATGCCCGCTCTCCGAAGTGAGAGTTTGCCGAACTTGTCCACGCTGTCATGGCGGACTCGGTAGTGCTCCTTCTCCTTTGCAGCCTTTGAGGTTGCTTTGATGGTTGCCTCATAAGCGCGTTGCGGCGTCTTCATCTCTAAGGCTCGATGGGGCCTTTGCGTGTTATAGACGCTTTTGAATTCATCGAGTTGGCGTTGAAGTTCTGTGAGATTTTGTGCAGGCTTTTGTTGCGAGAGCCATTTCTTTAATGTCTGGTGGAACCGCTCGATCTTGCCCTGGGTGAATCTGGCGGTATAGACGTTGCCATTGTCGGTAAGGGTGGAAAAAGGCGTGCCATACTCATTTCGACAGGTATTGAATGAATCGATCACGATCGCACCGGTGATCGCTGTGAAGACGGTGCAGCTCAGAAGCAATCTCGAGTGGTCATCGAGCCAGTTGATGATCTCGACATCGCTGCCGTCTTTAAGTCGCCAATGCGTGAAATCACTCTGCCATGTCTCGTTGGGTTGCACCGCCTCAAAGCGGGTGATGTATGCCTTGGGCCGTTTCTTGGGCTCTGGTGTCACAAGGCCCTCTGCTCGAAGGATGCGCCAGATCGTGGACAGGGCCGGGGTGTGCAACTGTGATTCACGCAGATGCCAGGCGATGGAGGCAGCCCCTGCATCGAGTCCTTGTGAAATCAATGCCCGACGAAGAGAGATGATCTGGGCTCGCAATTCAGGAGGCAAAGATCTTGGGTTTGTCTTGGGTCGGCGAGAGCGCGGCTGCAGAGCCTCAAGGCCGCCTTGCTTGTAGCGGGCGAGAAGACGATGGATATGCCGCCGACTCAGCCCGAAGCGCAACGCTGCCTGCGTAGGGGTGAGGCCATCATGGAGAATGCTTAAAACAATGACCTGGGACTGACTATTAGCGCGGGCAGTGGGAGACATCCTCTATCTAATCCAAAGTGTCCACTATGTCTGGACACATCTGTAACCTATGTCGTGGAACAGGACACCCTCAGCTCCACACTGTTGGTTTCTTGCTTGCTCCAATTTGATCGGAAGTAATCTGATGAGCAGTGGAAACGTACATCGTTTTTTGGTAATTTTGTTCGCCCCTCTCTTCTCCCTGAGTTTTGCATCCGCTCCTGTTTTTGCAAGCTCTTTGCCGAATTGTTCCAAGCTTCATGCGGGCATATATGAACCAGTCGAGAAAGCAGTCCGTGCGGCGGCGGCGAAGTATTACGCGATTGAGAAGCTTGGACCAATCACGATCTCCCAGAATCGCGAGCAGGTTGTTGATAGGAAACTTTGGTCGGCAGGGTGGCATGAGTGCCTTAACCCTGGTGTGATCAACGGGGGATATAAGGGGGCAGTTCCCAAGGGCGCGCTTTCCGCTGTCGAGGTGTACGTGTTCCACAAGCCTTACCCAATTCCGGTGGCTTCGAATTTCTTGGTGGTCGCAAAAATGCCGGTTAAGGGGTGGATTGTTGTCGCAGAAAATACGAGTCCTTAATTAAGGCTTGACTTAATTAAGTGAGGCATTTAATATCTCCGCATGGATGTATTTGAAGCGCTGGCGGCCCCGACAAGGCGCGAAATTATTGAGATGCTGTCGAGCAAAGGAAAGCTCTCAGCGAGCGACATTTACGGACACTTTGATGCGAGCCCACCAGCGATATCCCAGCACCTGAAAGTTCTGAGGGACGCCAAATTGGTTCGTGTCGAGCGACAGGGTCAATTGCGCATCTATCAGATAGATCCCAAAGGGATGGCCGAGTTCGAGCAGTGGTCTCAGAGGATGACTCGGCTCTGGAATAGGCGCTTTGACGCCTTGGACAAAGTCTTGCAAGTTGAGAAAGCAAAGCTTAAAGCTAGTACTAAGAAAGAGAGAAAGTGATGACAACAGCGAAACACAAACTAAGGATCGAACGCGTTTTCGATGCGCCGCGCGAACTCGTCTGGGAAGCCTGGACTAAACCGGGATTGGTTATGCAATGGTGGGGCCCGAACTACTTCACTTCCCCTGCGTGCAAAATCGACCTAAGGGTGGGTGGGAAATTTTCCTATTGCATGCGCGGTCCCGACGGAACTGATTACTGGAATGGCGGCATCTATAGAGAAATAGATCCGTTTAAGAAGATAGTTTGTTCTATTTGGTTTTCGAATGAACATGGGGATGTGGTGGATCCTTCTTCTTTCGGCTTTAATCCCGCCTTCCCAAAAGAGCAGCACCAAACCGTTACATTTGAAGATCTGGGCGAGCGCACGAAGTTAACCATTGACTATGAGGTCGAGTCTGATGAAGTGATGGAAATTATCCGTCAAATTCAGATGAAAGAAGGTTGGGAAACCTCGTTCGATAAGTTCGCTCGAGTTCTGGCTCACCAAAAAGAGGCTGACATCGGAGAAGAGAGTGCGATATGAGAAAATTAGTTGCTTTGACTTTCTTGTCGCTTGACGGAGTTATGCAGGCACCTGGCGGGAAAGGCGAAGATCCTTCTGGAGAATTTGATCTGGAGGTTGGTCATTTCCCTTTTTCGATGAGGAAATCGGTAAGGAAATGGGCAAGCAGATGGGTCAACCCTTTGACTTGCTATTGGGGAGACGCACGTATGACATTTTCGCAGATCATTGGCCCAGACATCCGGAAGAGGGATTTGGTATCAATGAAGCCACCAAATATGTCGTCACGAATAAACCCGTGAGTACAGGCTGGCAAGAAACGATTCAAATCAAGGGAGATGTGGTTCCGCAGTTAGCCAAATTGAAGCGAGATGACGGTCCGATGCTTCAAGTGCATGGCAATGCCAATCTTCTCCAGACATTGCTGGCAAATGATTTGCTAGATGAACTGTGGCTGAAGATCTTTCCGGTGACGCTAAGCAGTGGCAAGCGTCTATTTGGTGAAGGCACTAGGCCCGCTTCTTTCGAACTTGAATACTCGAACACGTCTCCTTCTGGTGTGATCGTTGCGAACTATAAAAGAGCAGGTAAAGTCAGACTCGGTACGTTCAGAGACGAATAATTCAAACCCAAGAAGGAAGCCACATTCTGTATTGCCACTGATCGTAGGAAATTACCGAACCGTTGAAAATCGGCAAGAAGAAGAGGAAGTTCAGGGCGATCACGATAACCAGCAGGGCAACGATCATTTTTCGCTGTCGTGGCCAAGGCGGCACACTTAGGAATTTCTTTGCGCAGAAAACGAGCGCCAGAATCACGAACGGTTCAAAGACGATCGCGTAGAAGGTGAATACCGTTCGGCGTTGAAACAGGAACCATGGAAGATAGCCGGCAGCCATTCCGATCAAGATAAAACCGGAAACGATATCTGGGTTCTTATGTGCCAAACTCCTAATCCAGAATCCAATGACGACAGCCAGTGCGAGAGTGCCGAGCCACCAAAGCAGCGGCGTGCCCAACGCAAGAACTTCTTGTGAGCAAGCCTTGCCGCCACCGCATTTACTTGGTGTGCTGTAGTAGAAGGAAGTCGGTCGACCCATCACCAACCAGCTCCACGGGTTTGCCTGATACGGATGATGCGTAGTCAGGGTTGTATGGAAGTTGAGAATTTCGGCTTGGTAATGCCAGAACGATCTCAACGAGGAAGGAATGAAACCAAAAGAAGACGAACGGTTGTCGGCCCACTGCCGATCCCAACCTCTGGGGGAAAGGAACCAACCAGTCCAGGTCAACATGTACGTGGAAAGAGGAGCCACAAAGTATTGAAGGAAGCGACGTGCCAACAACCTGAAGAACGGCTGAATCTGCGTTCTGTCTCGATAGACGGTAAAGAGTGCAAATGCGATGAGGAAATAAAGCCCGCTCCATTTTGTCCCGCACGCCAAACCAAACCAGATTCCTGCGCGCCAATGGTGGCCTTTGAGCCAGGCGAGGACAGCCAAGAGAATAAAGAGAGTCAGGAAAAGATCGAGAAGAGCAGTTCTTGAATGGACGAGGTTCAATCCGTCTAACGCCATCAAAAGTGATGCGAGGTTGCTCATAGTCGAGGAGACGAATAGTCGCTTTGCAATTCTGCCAACGAGGTAGATTGTTAGGGCACCGGCAATCGCGACGCTGATGCGCCAACCAAATTCGTGATCTCCGAAAAGTTTGATTCCTAGGGCTATGCACCACTTGCCAACTGGCGGGTGAACGACGAATTCGGGTCCAGTCGCCTTTGCTTCAACCCCATAACGGAGGAGCTCTCGTGCTCCGCCGACGTAGTAGACCTCGTCAAATACCAAGCCTTTAGGAAGTCCTAAATGGAATAGGCGCAATCCAAAGGAGAACAACGCGATGATGAATGGGCCCACTGGGTTAGCCTAAGCGAGAATAGAAAGATAACTGAGAGGATTTGATCATGACTTTAACCTTGGTCGCGACACCTCTCGGCAATCCAGGAGATGCAAGCGCCCGTCTCCGAGTTGCAATTGAGAATGCGACGATCGTCGCGGCCGAAGATTCCCGCAAATTTCATCGATTGGTCTCAGATTTGGAGATTGAATTCAAAGGACGTGTTATTTCATTTTTCGAGGGCAACGAGCAAGAAAGAACCGCAGAGATATTGAGCATGCTTCAGGCGGGTGCCTCAGTGCTTGTTGTTTCAGATGCCGGTATGCCAACTATCAGCGATCCGGGCTTTCGTTTGATGCGCGATGCCATTGCCGCAGGTATTGACGTGTCGGTGATTCCTGGCCCAAGCGCGGTTACGACGGCGATCGCACTTGCGGGACTTCCAACGGATCGATTTGTTTTTGAGGGTTTTTCTCCTCGAACATCTGGGGCTCGCGAAAAGTTCTTTGAGAATCTTCGAAACGAGGAGCGGACGATTGTCTGGTTTGAGGCACCGCATCGGTTGGTTGAGGCACTTGAAGATGCGGTAGCTGTGTTCGGTCCAGAACGGGCCGGCGCCATCTGTCGCGAAATGACCAAACGATATGAAGAAACGATCAGGGCGACTCTTGGCGAACTTCTAACTTGGGCGAAAAGCGGAGAAGTCCTTGGCGAGATCACGATGGTTTTGGAGGGAGCGGCGACGAATTCTGCGGAAGTCACTTCGGATGCGATGGTTTCCAGAGTGAAGGAATTTGAATCCGCCGGAATGGATCGCAAGGCCGCTATCGCCACAGTCGCAGATGAATTCTCAGTATCTAAGCGGGTAGTTTTCACGGCGATGGT
>JANXZF010000138.1 GCA_025355665.1 Actinomycetes bacterium | reverse complement strand
GCAGGATTTCTACCAGCATGGCCGCCAAAAACAGATGAAGGATTAGCTCGATGGAAAGTCACAAGGGATCAAGTTAACGATTGGCTCACTCGCCCAAGAAATTGAATATCATTAGACGCATCGATCCAGCAAGTCTCGGAGTATAGGAAATACATGATCAAACCCTTTGTGCCCCGTATGTGCCCCAGACCTTTGGATTTTCGACAAAACTCCAGTTGGCGCTGGGAATCCGATTCCGAATAGTTTTACTTCGACCTCTAAACCAAACGTACGCAAAACCCCCGTCAGAGATGACGGGGGTTTTGTATTGACACCAGAACAGGCCAAATGTGCCATCCATTCTTGTAGGCTGAAGTTCGCCAGTCCCACCGAAAGGTAAACATCTGTCAAAATCATCGGGGCTACTTTCGTATGAGAACGTTACTTCCGAGCTCCGAACTGCCGGATGCGTATTCGCTGAAGAAGAAGCACAACTCATGCTCGCGGAAGCAAAAACAAATTCAGATTTGAACCGAATGATTGAAGCCCGCACTAATGGGGTTCCCCTTGAACAAATTCTCGGGTGGGCAGAGTTTCGAGGTCTTCGAGTTGAGATTACACCGGGGATCTTCGTCCCACGTTACAAAACTGAATTCCTGGTCGAACAGGCTATTTCTTTATGCGAATCTGATTCAGCCGTTCTTGACCTTTGCTGCGGATCGGGAGCAATTGGTCTAGCGATAATTTCGAATAATCCAGCAATTCAACTTCTTGCCTCCGACATTGATCCACTTGCAGTTTCTTGCGCCGCGCGAAATCTCGCACCTTTTGGAGTTGAAGTTTTTGAAGGCGACCTCTTCGAACCCATTTCTGAAAAATGGAAAGGCAGGATCAATGTATTGGTTGCAAATGCACCGTATGTTCCAACTGAGGCAATTGAAGTGATGCCTCGAGAGTCACGCCTCTACGAACCTCATATATCCCTCGATGGTGGTTATGACGGGCTTGAGGTTCATCGACGAATTGCGATGGCTGCACCGGATTGGCTTACAACGGGCGGACATTTGCTCATTGAAACCGGGGAGAATCAGGGATCCAAGGCCGCCAAGATATTTTCGCAAAACGGGTTAACTTCGAGAATTGTCCATTCGGAGGAGTTAGATGCGACCGTGGTTATTGGAACGAAGTTCCCAAGTACAGTCACTACTCACTCGGCGGTTTAGACACAGCTGGCGAAAAACGCCCCTTAATGTACAAGGACCTTCACGCTCTAAATAACTGAGTTCCAACTAGAGATGACTCTTGTCTCAGGGTGATTCGTCGAATATCCAAAAGAACTAACCGATGCGGTCGATAATTCCAAATGATCGCCTTCACCAATCGGAAGTCCAATCCAGCGTGCGGCAAGTGCGCAGGAAAAATGTCCATGCGAGAATAACGCGACATTTCCTGTCAACCGACTAAGACGTTCGATTACACGATCAGCGCGTTCTGAAACCTGCTCCGGCGTTTCTCCATTTGGGGCGCCATCTCGAAACAAATTCCATTTGGCATTGAACTTGCGGATATCCTCCGATGTCAGACCCTCGTAATCGCCGTAGCGCCATTCAGTTAATTCGGGAAGAACTTGCGCGTGCTCGGAAAGCCCCGCCAATTCACACGTCAAAATCGCCCGATTCAAGGGACTGGTGAATACTGCGCTAAATTCGATCGTGTCCAAAATCGGACCTAACTTACTCGCCTGAATCTCCCCCTGCACCGTCAGCGCTAAATCCGTCTCCCCCGTATGTTGCCCCGATATCGACCAGGCCGTTTGGCCGTGCCTGATCAAATAGCATTTAAGACTCATGGTTTGACCCTATTCGTGCAGATAGGAAATTCGCTAATCTTCCCCCGTGACAACAACGGGCAAAAGTCGAGAATCCTACTTTCCGGCAATTGAGAAGAAGTACGGCCAACCGATGTCGTACTGGTTTGACGTCATGTCCGACTTAGCCGATCAAAAGTATCCAGAGCAATTTGAGTATCTTCGGGCAAATTACGGCTTTTCGCAGGCGCACGCCAATGCCCTCATCATGTATTCGCGGGGCTCGGATTCGTCCTCGCGTTTTAAAACGCCGAGTGAGTATTTCAAGACTCTAAGTCCACAACAGGCAAAAACGGCTCGCGCAATATTCAAGGTAATAAAGACAAAATACCCCGACCTGGACCTTGTTATCGCCTGGAACCAGCCCATGCTCCGCAGCGACGGGAAATATATTTTTGGAATCTCCGCGGCCAAAAATCACTTACTCATGGCCCCGTGGAGTAAAGATGTCATAGAAAAACTCACGCCAAAGATGAAGGACTTGGATGTCAAGAAGAAGACCATCGGCGTGCCAAATGATTGGAATGTCGATGCGAAACTTCTTCTGGCGATGGTGAAAATGAGATTGGCTGAAACCAAGTAAGTTTAAAGGTGGCCGTGGAGTTGCTCTAGAAGTTCAGGGAGCTTGACGAAGGCAAAGCGAATCGCCTCATCGCTATACCCGTAAGGCAAGAGCAGAGTGTCGTCGTGCAAAAGAGCTCCGCAGGAGTACACGACATTGGGAACGTATCCTTCACGCTCCTCGGCATCTGCGGTAAGCAGTGGCAAACTCAGGTTGCCGATGACCACAGTTGGATCCTTCAAATCCAACAACAGAGCACCAATCCCATATTCGCGCATCGGCCCCACGCCATGAGTGATGACCAGCCAGCCGTCTTTAGTTTCTATCGGTGAGCCACAATTTCCTAGTTGAGTAAATTCCCACGGCTGCTCTGGTACGTGGATATTTACTGCCTCGGACCACTGATACATGTTTTCCGAACTGGCAACGCTGATGTTTTCGCGATCCCATCGTGAAAGTGCCAAGTACTTGCCGTTGATGCGACGCGGAAACAGCGCCATCCCCTTGTTCTTCGCCGCTGGCCCAATGAGACGAGTGACATCGAATGTTCGGAAATCGTTGGTCTGGATCAAGTGAGGTTTCACTTGATAGCCGTTATAAGCGGTGTAAGTCCCAAGATACGTCGCACGACCATCATCTTCGGTGAACTGGGTAAAGCGTGCATCTTCCATCCCATGAGATTCGTCGACTGAGTTCGGATAGAGAATTCGTTCCGAAATTTCACGGTCGTGAGGGAATTCGACTCGATAATTGCACGATGCGATCCACCGGATCTCTGTGACAATCTCCTTTGTGCTGTTTCTCGTGAGCTCATCTTGTTCAAGGGACGCGATCGCTTCGTGAAGATGTGCCGTGCTGAACTGATCGGGAAGGAGCCCCAAGAAATACTTAGATGCGGCTTCATCCTCGAAATCATTAAGGGCATCCCTCAGGAAATCGATCGACATCGGACCGTGAGATACATGGCCCGTAACAAGGTAGGTTCCAGGGTGGTCTATCTCAACCTTCTCCAAATTCGTCATTACTCCTGTCCTAAATTCGATGCTCGAAATATGACCCTCGCCCACAGCTCGGGCGCTCATGACGAAGCGAAGTTGGTCGCTCTCCAGTCCAGTCTGGTCAGGATGCAAAACTATTGATGGATTGAAAAAAGCAGCTCCTTCGATCGAAAATTCCTTTGTGAAATACGCCCCGATCAAATCACGACGTTCAGACGAATCCACAACAAGTTTTGGCAAATGTCGCGCGACCAGAGTGAAATTCTCCGCCAGAATATTCCGAAAATTCGCGTGCCTTTCGCCGTACTGGACGATGGTTTCATTAAGAACTGTTAGAACTTCTTCGTCCGTCATTCCTAAGACGCGTTCGATCACCGAATCGGCGCGAGACAACTCGTTATCCATAATCTCTTGCCCCGGAAGGTATAGCCTCGCGATGACTCTGCGCGCATCAGAGCGAAGGATCAACGGATCCTTTCGGACCAATTTTGATAGAGCATCCATATATTTACTGCCTCTCGTTGATTCCACCTTACTCTCGACTTCCAGTTCACGCTTTAAGCGTCAGCGCTCAAAATCTTGCTCACGGCCTGAGATTCCTCTGTGAATTTACGCTTACGGCTAATAAACCAACTGGAATTTCTTGCGAGTATGGGGCTACTATCAAAAGTAATTGGCAGACAGTTGTTTATTGACTTACTCCCCGTTTTGCGAGGTACACGAGATGGACATTCGATTTGGATTTGTGAGTACTTACCCACCTACCCGATGCGGAATTGCCACTTTTAATCGGTCGCTCGTGAAGGCGATTTCAAATCTCAATTCGCATTCGGCCTCCGTATTTCGCCTCCTTGAATCCTCTAACGACAATGACTTCCATGGATCCAGACCAGAAGTGGTCGCCAACATCATTTCTGGGGATGAAATGTCAATGAGGATGACCCTTAGAAAATTGAACACCAAAGATATTGCCGTGATACAGCATGAGTTTGGCATCTACGGTGGAGAGGATGGCGAGGAAGTAATTAAGATCCTCGACAATCTGCGCATCCCTTCTTTGACGATCTTACATACAGTGCTCGCATATCCGACATGGCGTCAACGTGAAGTGATGACCGACATTTGTAGGAAATCAACAGCGATTGTCACCATGAGCGAGTCAGCGCGCCATCTTCTACTCACTCAATACTTCGTCGACCCGAAAAAGATATATACAATCCCACACGGTTCCCCAACTTTTCCCATCGCGAGGAGCCGAAATTCCG
The DNA here is from genome assembly GCA_025355665.1 of Actinomycetes bacterium. Lineage (GTDB taxonomy): Bacteria > Actinomycetota > Actinomycetes > Nanopelagicales > Nanopelagicaceae > QYPT01. The sequence goes on along the minus strand of JANXZF010000138.1, from coordinate 111,560 downwards.
ATAATCCCCCGATGATCCTGACATGGGGATTGATCGGCCCGGGAAAGGGAATCGAATGGGGAATCGAGGCTATGGCCAACCTTCGAGATTTAATTCCAATGCCCCGATATGTTGTGGCGGGACGCACTCATCCAAAAGTTTTTGAACGAGAGGGCGAGGCATATCGGGAATATCTACAATCCCGGATTCACGAGTTGGGACTGGAGAATTGCGTGGAACTGCTTCCCGAATATCTAAGCAATAAGACACTTGCGGCATTGGCGCCTTCCGCCTCAGTCGTACTGCTTCCCTATGACTCAACTCAGCAAGTCACTTCCGGCGTACTCATCGAAGCCGTTGCAGCTCGCCGTCCCGTGATAGCGACCGATTTTCCGCACGCCGCCGAGCTTCTCGCACGAGGAGTCGGGATTTTGGTCCCTCATCAAGACCCTGAAGCGATCGCTGCTGCAATTAGAAGAATCCTGAGTAATCCCGATCTCGCACAGGATATGTCGCAGCGCGCCGCGCATATGGCACCAAAACTGCTCTGGCCCGCCGTTGCCACCCGTTACGTGCAATTAGCGAAATCCCTTATTAGAACAAGTGCGGTGGCATGACTATAAGAGACATAGATAAACCATCGCTAGTTCACCTCGAGCGACTGACCACGTCATTGGGGCTATACGAACATGCGCTCTTGCATGAACCAAGACCCGAACATGGTTACTGCGTCGACGACGTGGCGAGGGGCCTATTGTTCTTATGTCGAGAGCCACAACTCGACGCGACTGCGGAAGGAATGCTTAACACATATCTAAATTTCACACTGTCTGCGATTTCAGAGGAGGGACGATGCCATAATCGCATGGACGACACTGGAAATTGGACGGACGAACCAGCTTCGGGAGATTGGTGGGGACGGGCATGCTGGGGTCTTGGTTTCGCAGCAATCCACGCGCCAATTGCGTCTCAGAGGGCGGCCGCGTTAGACGGATTTCGCAGACTTTCTAAAACCCCTTCACCAGATCTACGGGCCATTTCCTTTGCAGCACTTGGAGCCGGAGAAATACTTCTCGAATTACCCGAAGAGAGCGCTGCACGAAATATTTTGTACGAAGCCGAGCCACGTCTTCAACTTCAGATTTCTGCAGATTGGTACTGGCCGGAGACGCGACTTGGTTACAGTAACGCCTCTCTCACCGAGGCAGCGATGATTATAGGTGAAGCACTCGGACATGACACTCTCATCAAAAGTGGCCTAAAAATGCTCACATTTCTTTTAACAATTGAAACGCGGAACGGACATTTCTCGCCGACTCCGGTTGGTGGGCGAGGTCCCGATGAACTTGAAACGCAGTTTGATCAGCAACCCATCGAAATTGCCGCAATTGCAGATGCATCGTCGCGCGCCTGGAAGATCACCGGTGACTCAAGGTGGTTAAAAGAAATCGAAAGTGCGTGGCTCTGGTTTCTTGGCGATAACGACGTAGGAGTTGCAATGCTCAATCCCGAAACAGGTGGCGGTTTTGATGGTCTGCATGATCACGGCCCAAATCAGAATCAAGGAGCCGAATCAACAATGGCTATGCTTTCAACTGCTCAGCAGTTCTATCGATTTTTTTCGGCCGTCAATTGCTTGCGGCCTGTAATCCCCAACTTTCGATAAATTTGAACGGTTTCTTGACAAATGAGAGACTCGCTGAAATCTAGGTCTTCAGCGATCTCCTTATTGGTTTTTTCCCTCTTCAAAGTTCCATAATGACGGATACGAACCTTCGCCAATGCGGACTTCTTCCGTACTCATTTAGAGCCACTGCAGACATCCCTTCTCACTGGAGTAACCACCCCTGCTGGCCGTCATGCACATTTGATCCGCAAAAACTGGATGAAGTTGTCATCCATTTCCCGGGCGAACAAGCCGTTGCAGAGGCTTATTTTTCAAGAGCACAATCAGTACAAACGCTTATTGCGACTGCTGACGCGCTGGTTTCCTTTTAGAAGCATCCGACGTCGGAAGACGATTCAGACTATTTGATTCGATCCACCTTCACTTTGATCGTTTTGTTCACGACTGGTTGAATTTGCACTTTGACCTCAAGGATGCCGTCCTTATACGTGGCATGAACGCCCTTTTCATCAGTTCCATTTGGAAGTGCAATCGAGCGGATAAAACTGCCGTAATGAAAATCTGACCTTTCCGCGCCCTTATGCTCCTCGCGACGCTCCCCTTTGATTGTCAAACTTCCTTCGCCAACGGTGACTGCAATGTCCTTTTCGGGATCGACTCCTGGCAACTCAGCTCGTACCGTGAGTTCATTGTCCCTCACGAACTCTTCGATCTTAATCGGATGAGTGTCTTCGTTTCGAAGCGAAAAACTAAAGGGAACAAAATCGTCGAACCAGTCCATGAGGATTGGGAGATCCATCAGTGGGCGAAGAACTGTTGGTCTTTTGATTTGTATTTCTTTGGTGGCCATTTTCTTTTCCTTTTTTCAATGTAGGCCTCTCCGCAGTTACAAAATAGTGCGCCGAGAATCCAAAGGCGCGAGCGTTAGTACTCAAAAGTCACCGATCTCACGCTCAATGTGTCCTATCGAACTCTGGTTAGCAGGTCTAAAGTTGAAGTGAAGATTTGCCGCACTCGGAAAGGTCGCGATGATGGACAGCAATTCAGGTAATCAGATAGTCGTTGGAGTAGACGGCTCAGAAGCATCTAAGGCAGCACTCAAGTGGGCTGCGCGTTTGGCGCCGTCTGTAGGTGCGACGATTCACGCAATAGTTGCTTGGGAGTACCCGATCATATTTGGTTTAGAAGGGGGACTACCATTGGACTGGAAGCCAGATCAGGTCGCCAAGGAAATTCTCAACGCATCTTTGGAAGAAGTCTTTGGAAAAGTCCGACCCACGGACCTGCAAGGAAGTATTAGCCAAGGACATCCCACATTCGTCCTCCTTGATGCAAGCAAAGACGCAGAAATGTTGATCGTTGGGTCACGCGGCTTAGGCGGATTTGCGAGTCTGCTCCTAGGATCCGTAAGTTCTGCATGCGCAGAGCACGCAAAGTGTCCAGTCCTTGTCGTACATGGAGAAACTAAGTAAGACAGGCAGTAATTGCAGCTATAACTCTTTTGGTTTCAGTGGAGTCACGAACTTCAATTGAATCGACTCCAGCTTCCTTAACGGGGTAATCATTGCCACCCGGGAAGATGGCATCACCCACGAAGATCATCTCGCCTTTTCGTATGCATAGGATCTCGACAAGTTTGCCTATTCCGTAGGCCTTATCTATACCGGCCCTTGTCACATCTACCGAAGTAGTTCCACCAAGACGAACGGAAAATTTTGGAATCGACTTTGCCAGCAATGTTTGCATTTGCTTCCGCTTGGAGAAATCTGGATCCCATGCCTTCTTCTGTGCAAGCGGTGCGTTCTGGCCCAACGCAGAATATGTGATCTGACTTCCTCTGTCCTCAATGACTTCGCCCCACGCCTTGGCTGGAACGAAACCCAAGAGTTCTGAGGCGACCTTGAGGGAAGAGATAATCTCTTTTTTCTCGGCAGGAGTGAGATCCTCGGAGTAAATCGGCATCCATCCAGACGTGTAACTGTAAAACTTTGTTCCGCACGCGGGCAGCAATGAAAGATTGACCAAACCTTCGGACGCAAAGTTATGGGAAAGAATCTGCTTTTCAAATTGCGGCCAATCCCCTCCTGAAATGATCGCGACCTTTGCCACGCGAAGAAGTGCATCCAGAAGGGAGACCATGTCCGAGTCCAGATCTGACTTGCTTTCGGCCAAGGTGCCATCTAGATCGAACACAATAAGTTGCTTCATAATTTCCACCTTACAGCCACTGGGAATTGCAAGAATGCTGAATTTCCTGAGTTAAACCAATCCTCCCGCTTATTTGCCTGTGAATGCTCTAGTAATTCCTCTCAGGAACTGCAACCGAGGATGAAATTCAGGATTCCCAGTTCAACTCACCAAATTCTTTTCGAGGCATGCACCGTTAATTAGTACGAATTATGCGATATCTCAACCAATGCTGTACCTAAAGCAATCAACAAAACCGCGGCAGCACCTACCCAAATTGTTCGACTTTCCTTCTTTGAATCCCTTGCATTGCTCGCCCATTCAAATTCAGTTAAGGCCTCCTGAATCTCCTTAGGCATTTCGTGCTCTACTGCAACCCCACCTTTTAATGGCGAGGCACGCCAACCTTCAACTACGGCCGAAAATGTGGAACTCGCGGCGTCCAAAGTCTTTATTTCCTTATTTAGAAAAATTATTCGAGCAACGCACATAGCCAAAATCAGCGCAACGAAGATGGAAGCGTAGGTCATGATTAGAGAATAGGACTCGTGCACGGTATAGGGCAAGCAATTCTCATCACCAGGAACTCGTTCGATCGACGAGGGTCAGATAACGCGCCATGATCGATGGATCTGCCGGCAATTCAACCATTTCCATTTTCGAATTTTGCCACTGCGGTCGAGCGCCGATCAGCGTCCATGCAATTTGATATGCGGCGCCATCGGCAACATATTCCCCGTCTTGCGGGAGATAGACGGGCTTTCCAAAGAGCGAGGATGCGATCGGCGCGATAGCGGGATTTTTCGCCGCACCGCCGATGATAAGAATTCGAGATACCGCTACTCCCTGTGATTCCAATTGCGAGACTGCATCAACTAGTCCACAGAGCATTCCCTCGATCATTGCTCGGGCGATATTTTCTGGAGTGGAATTGCGCAGCGTGAGTCCGGTGAGCGTGCCAGTCGCGAAAGGTCTATCCGGTGTTCGCTCCCCTTCAAAATAGGGCAACAGGGTGAGTCCATCTGCACCAGGAGCAGCCAATAAAGCTCGTTCGCCGAATTCGTTGTGCGAAAGCCCCAAAATATTTGATCCTGCATCAAGAATCCTCGCAGCATTCAGCGTGCACACCAAAGGAAGATAGTGCCCTGTGGCGTCTGCGAATCCAGCGACGAATCCGCGATTGTCATGCGTTGGTGTCTTGGAGACGGAAAAGGCGGTGCCCGACGTACCGAGAGACACTATGACGTCGCCTGCTTGCGTATCAACACCAAGTGCGGCTCCTGCGTTATCTCCGCAACCAACACCGATCGCCACTCCCCCCAGAGTGCGCGATGCAATGTCAAAAGGCCCCAAGACCTTGGGCAGAACAATCTGGCGTTCATCGCGCAAAGCAAGAGCCAAGATGTCCCTACGGTATTGCGAAGTCACGGAATCAAAGTAACCAGTACCTGAAGCATCCGATCGATCGGTGAAAATATCAGAAATATTTGTCGATCCCGAGAGCTTCCAGGACAACCAGTCGTGCGGAAGCGCGACGGCAGCTAGACGCGAAGCGTTATCGGGTTCGTGGTCGGCTAACCAGCGAACTTTGCTCGCAGTGAATGCAGCGACTAAACGAGAACCGACAGCATTCGAGATCGGTTCTCCGCCATGTAGTTTCTCGTACTCGTCATTTAATTCACCGGCGGCCTCTGCCGATCGCGTGTCATTCCAGAGAAGTGCGGGACGAATGACTTCGCCCGACTCATCCAGGGCAACCATTCCGTGTTGCTGACCACCAATCGAGATTCCAGCAACATCGTCTAAGCCGCCAGCTATATCAATCGCTTCTTGAAGAGCAGTCCACCAATGCTCTGGGTCGACTTCAGTCCCAGATGGATGGTTTGCTCGACCTGATCGAACAAGTTCGCCGGTATGAGCATTGCGAATGACTATCTTTACTGACTGGGTTGAGGAATCTACTCCGGCAACAAGTGATTTCTCGTCTAGGACTGTCATCGCCTAGCTTTGAACTCCCATCAGATGCTCGAGAGCCAACTGATCGATTTTTTCGTAGCCATAGCCGCGCGCACCGGCACTGTCAACGTCGATGGAATCCTTCTCGATGTCCTTCCAACTTTCGGCTTGTGAAAGTGTGGGAACTGCTAATTGATCGATATGCGACTCGACCATCGCGGCCTTCACCCTTGGGTCATTTCGGAATGCCAAAGCACGCTCCTTTAGCGCAAGGTATGTGCGCATATTTGCACTTGCCGACTCCCAAACTCCTTTGTCATCTTCAGTACGGGCGGGTTTGTAGTCAAAATGCTTTGGACCCTGGTAGTTATAACGCTCAAGCAAATCGACCAAAAAGAACGCAGATTTCAAATCGCCATGCCCAAAGACAAGATCCTGATCGAACTTGGGACCATGCTGACCGTTGAGGTCAATGTGGAATAACTTCTTATGAAAGAGCGCCTGTGCGATTCCGTGCACGAAATTCAGTCCGGCCATCTGCTCGTGTCCAACTTCTGGATTCACGCCAACCATCTCTGGATGGTCAAGAGAGTTAATAAAGGCAATTGCATGGCCGATAGTTGGAAGGAAAATATCTCCACGTGGCTCATTGGGCTTGGGTTCGATTGCAAACTTGATCTTGTATCCACGATCGATAACAAACTGAGACAAGATGTTGAAACCTTCGCGGTAACGCTCGAGTGCGACATAAGCATCCTTGGCTCCGTCAGACTCGGCTCCTTCGCGCCCACCCCAGCACACATATATTTCGGCACCTAGGTCGACGGCAAGATCTATATTTCGCATTACTTTCTTAATGGCGTACCGACGAATATCGCGATCATTTGATGTAAGTGCGCCGTCTTTAAAAATCGGATGAGAAAAAAGATTTGTCGTGGCCATAGGAATTTTCATTCCGGTCTCTGTCAATGCCTTCTTGAAACGGGCAATGTGGGCATCTCGATCAGAATCATTTGATCCGAATGGAATTAGATCATCGTCGTGAAATGTCACTCCGTAGGCTCCACGCGATGCCAATTCATTAACTGTTCGGACTGGATCAAGAGCTGCCCGCGTTGCATCTCCGAATGGATCACGGGCTTGCCAGCCGACCGTCCATAGGCCGAATGTGAATTTGTCCTCGCGTGTGGGAGTCAGAGACATTGTATTTTCCTTGGGAGTAAGTTTGTTGTTTGAATTGACAATTTACTATATTGTTGCTTACCTGTCAATGGACGAATCAGGAAAGGTAGGCGTACGGTGCCAAATTCCTTGCTGCCAACGGACTCAGATCGCGGTCGCAATCGAGAAGACCTTCGTGAACACAATCTTTCGGCGGTAGTTGGCCTACTCCATAGATTCGGCACTCTCTCTCGTGCTCAACTCACCTCTAGCACCGGACTTAACCGAACGACAATTTCAAATCTTGTGGCGGAATTGAAATCTCTAGGACTTGTATTTGAATCGCAATCAGCGGGACCAACGGGAGTTGGCCGCCCAAGTGTCATGGTTTCGATGAGCGGCGACGTAGTTGCATTTGCCGTAAATACGGCTCTAGATGCCACCACGGTGGGAGTTGTGAACTTATTGGGCCAAGTTCTCATGAAAGCTCGACGCCCAAACCCGGCAAATCTCTCCCCCGTCATGGCGGTACAAATTGCCAACGACCTCATAATTCATCTACGCGCAAAACTTGCACCGGGTACTCGAATCATCGGGATTGGCGTTGCAATACCTGGACAAGTAAGAGTCGCCGAAGGCGTTGTTCGCTTCGCCCCTGCCTTTAAATGGATTAACGCTCCTTTTGGGCCAATGTTGAATAAACTCGCGAATCTTCCTGTCTATATTGATAATGACGCGAGTCTGGGATGTTTGGCCGAACGCACAATGGGAAGCGCGCGAAAATACAAAGACATTGTGTATCTCTTCGGAGGCACCGGTGTCGGCGGAGGCGTCGTCATCGACGGCAAACAACTGCGCGGAGCAACCGGATACGCAAGCGAATTGGGTCACGTTCATATTTCCGATTCTGATGTGGAAGATCATTCGGGATTAGTCGGTACCTTAGAATCGGCGGTCCGTCGCGATAAGTTGCTAGAAGTCCTCAAACTAAAGGCTGCCAATGAAGACGAATTGGAGGCGGCAATCCTGTCCACAGAATCACGAGAAGCCAGCATTGAATTCCAAAATCAAATTGATGCCCTTGGGGTTGGAGTTGCCAACCTCGTGAATATTTTTAATCCTCAGGTCGTCATACTTTCCGGCTTCCTTGCCTCTCTTTTCAAATTCGATCGGGAACGACTCCTTGCCGAATTTCAAAAGCACGCCCTCGTTGCTTCGCAGGAGGAAGTCGTGGTAATTCCTGGAAAATTAAGTGCCAACCTTCTAATGATCGGCGCAGCGGAATTGCCAATCCAAGCACTGGTCGAAGCACCGTCGTCCATAAGCCAGATGCCTGTTACCAAGGGACGACGGAAGATCTAACCTCGAATTTTGCGAGGGATAAAGAGATAACTTAGGAATCCAATCCCAAAGGCAAAAGCATGGCCCCAATTTGTGAAAGATGGATCTATCGAAAGCGTTATAGCCAGCAAAAGTGCGATCGCCCCGATAAAGATCCATCTACGCGGCGTTGGAGCGCGGTATGTCAACAGGGCCGCCAAGGCCGCCAATCCATAACTTGCTCCAACATCCCTTGCACTCGTAGTCGGCGATTTTACGATTGTGAAATTCAATGACGCCCACAACCAAAATGCCACGATCAAAGTCGCTCCGACGTGACCGAAAAAGAAGACGCTAGCCGTGCGGGCCGTCCCAATCCACCGCTCCACATGGCTTGCTGCGAAGCTGAACGCAAGCAACATAAACAAGAGTTCTCCCGTATTCGTCACCCAGAAGGCGCTTCCGAAAAGCACACGCATGGGATCATGAACGAGTTGATGCAAATTGGTGCTGCGTTCGAGAAGCAGTTGCTGGGCGACTTTGCTACTCGACGTTTGCAAGACCCATGTAGTGATTATCAGTACGAATAGGTATGTAAACGTGCCCGGCGCTGATCTTAAGAAATTCTTCGCTCGCGGCATCCATTTTCTCCATAAGGCACGGAATGGATCGAAGGCCGGCCATCGCTCGGACATCACCAATCGATCTATCGCGATGATGAAGATGAAGAGCGCGAGTGGAACCATTTGTCAATTAAACCGCAGACCAGCCACCATCAACCGGGAGAACTACTCCAGTAATGTCACTGGCTTGGTCGGAAGCCAAAAACACGATGGCGGCCGCCACTTCATAAGCTTCTGCCATCTTGCCCACGTTGCCCATATAGGTCCCGATCACTTCAGGACCCTTATTTCCTGGAATCGGCACCACGGAAATGTTGGTTTTTGTCCCACCTGGTGCCACTGCATTAACTCGAATCCCCCTGGTGCGATACATGATCGCATCAGATTTCGTAAGTCCAATAAGCCCGTGTTTGGAGACGGTATAGGGCGTTCCGGCGCAACTCCCCCTCAGTCCGGCCTCCGATGTTGTATTGACGATGGCGCCCTTCCCCTGTGAAAGCATGTGCGGCAACGCGGCGCGAGAAAGCAAAAATGGCGCGGTTAAATTAACTCGAAGAACTCGTTCCCATTCTTCGACACTCACTTCATCATTAGCGCTCATGCTGTCCATAATTCCGGCGTTGTTGACCAACACATCCAATCCACCATGAACTTGAATGGCCGTACTAACTACCTTTTCCACCGTTTTTTGATCGCTCAAATCGCCAGCCACTGCGACCGCGACCCCACCCCGAGCATGTATCTCGGCAACAACTTCGTTGGCCGTCTTTTCGTTGATGTCCGCGACCAGGACTCTGGCTCCCTGCTTGGCAAATTCAATTGCGGCGGCTCGTCCGATGCCAGAGCCAGCGCCTGTGACAATTACGCTCTTACTTTTGAATCCTTCAATGGCGTCCATCTCATGCCTCAATTCCAAGGGCCGCAGCGCATCTACGATCCCGTAATTGTCAGGCTATACCCGTCGCGGAACATAGGAACGTGAGATGTGACCAAAGAAACGTTAATTCGCCTTTAGCCAATCAAGAGCAAAATCTGCGACCTCTTCCCATCCATCTTGGTTGCAGATGAAATGCGATCTCCCCTTAAAAATCTTGAATTCTAGAATGCCGGCAGAGTCCTCATACGCCTTGGCATTCTTCTTGATCATGGATAGAGGGGTTAGGTGATCCGCGTCGCCCGCAATCAAAAGTAAGGGAGCGTGTTGGGCTCGAAAATTAATCTTGCCCTGCTTTGTAAGCGTGCTTCGCGGAACGTTTCTGCTTTCTGGAACAACGTACTTATCAAATGCCCAATTGGAAGACTCTCTGCCCATTGTGTTGCAAAAGGTGTAATGGAGCCGCTGGGGTGTCATGAATACCGGCTTATTTCCCGCAAGCGGGTTGGCGTGCGGAAAGTTGGCGCGCAAGAAATGTGGACTAAAGGAGATGATTCCTTGAGGCGGCGCTGAACTGATTGCGACTCCCGCTTTCGCATAGCCTTCGTTTAGAAGTTTTTGAACTACAAGTCCACCTATTGAGTGTCCTATTAGATTGGGCCGCATTGGCAACGAGTCAATCAATCTCTTGTAGTAGTCAACAACCTCTCTGAAACGCAATTTCCCTAAAGAAGGATCGACGTTTCTCCGGAGTGCTTGAGGCTCGCCCTCGTGAAAAGGCCACGAAGGCGCGGTGGCCAAGAAACCCAGAGCCCGAGCCTTCTCCAGCCACGGTTGCCAACTTGAGCCGTTCAAGTACATCCCATGGACGAATATCAGATCCATCACATTTTCTGACATGCTCACCCTTTCAAATTCATAGGTGAGCATCCTATTTCCATGTGAATCTCATGTGAATGAGCTCGCCGCAAGAATACTTCATTCAACTCTCAACTTCGAGGCAGTACGGTTTCCCAATGAGCACGGGCGAGATTCCAAAAGCGTCTAAGCCGAGTTTCCGCCCCGATATTGAAGGTCTTCGCGCGATTGCCGTCGTCCTGGTTCTGCTATTTCACGCTTCAATTCCCGGCTTCAATGGCGGATTTGTGGGTGTGGATGTCTTCTTTGTCATCTCCGGCTTCTTAATCACAGGGATGCTCATTCGGGAGTACGAAACCACCGGGAAAATCTCGCTGAGCAATTTCTATGCACGACGCGTTCGCAGACTTCTGCCCGCATCTGCACTAGTGCTCGTCGTAACTCTTGTCGCCTCAGCGATTCTCTTGCCGCCGCTTTCCGTTCCATCGGTTGCCACGGACGTGGCTGCTGCAACTTTGTACGTTTCAAATATGGTCTTTGCCTATCGAGCAACGGACTATTTTGCGGCAACAACGGCGCCCTCGCCCATCTTGCATTTTTGGTCCCTAGGAGTGGAGGAACAGTTCTATCTACTTTGGCCCGCAATTTTTCTCCTAGCCGTATACGGAGCAAAGAGGTTCAGAGCTCGCATCGGTTTTGCCATGGCGATCATTGGGTTTTCCTCGTTCACTCTCGCGACATATCTTGTTACGCGACATGGGCCTTGGGCGTTCTTCTCTCTTCCAACTCGGGCTTGGGAATTGGCCCTGGGAGGAATGTTGGCGGCCATTGGCGCCCGACTTTCTCGGATTCCACAGTTGTACTCGATCCTGCTTGGCTGGGTCGGTCTCGGCGCCGTTATTTGGTCGGGTGTCTTTACGAAAGTAACTTCCCCATTTCCATCATGGCCTGCCCTCACCCCGACTCTTGGCGCCGCCCTGCTGATTGTTGGTGGCAGCCGTGCTAGCAAGTTCTCTCCTACGACGCTTCTTAGCGGGGGTATTTTTCAATTTTTCGGCAAGGTCAGCTACTCGCTCTACCTCTGGCATTGGCCGTTACTTGTACTGCCAATCGCCATCAATGACGGCCCATTAAATATTTACGAACGCTCGGGTCTTGCAATTGCCGCAATTCCCTTCGCATATGCGACGCATCGTTGGGTTGAGGACCCACTTCGCCGCGGCAAATTCGTTGGCACCCTCCCGCGGAAGAACTTGCTCACAGCCACGGCGATGGCGGTGGTAATCGCGGTGGCATCCTTTGGAACCGCCTACGGTTTCACGGCAACGGAGCATCACAAACTAAAAGCCAGTACGCCGGAGGAGAAATTGGCACAAGTGGAAGCTCTTTTAACTCCGCTAGCGGAGGCCAAAAAGTCGTCAAACCTTCGACCAGCCACCATGAATCGACCAGTCCCCGCCAATCTTGAACCTCAATTGATTAACGCAAAAAACGATCGAGCAATCTCTTATGCGGATCGCTGTCACACCCAACAAAATCTCCCGCCATCGACCGCGCCCTGCATTTACGGTGATACATCATCCACTAGCACCATTGTACTTTTCGGAGACAGTCACGCCCTTTCGTGGTTCCCCGCCGTGAACACTGTTGCGAAAAGAAATCATTGGAAACTGCTTTCGCTGACGATGTCGGCGTGCTCCCCCGCCGATATTCCAGCTTGGGATCCATCAAACAATGCGGTGATGAAGAATTGCGCCATCTGGCGCAGGCAATCGCTGCAAAAGATCCAAGATGCTCACCCACTCGTCATTGTGATTGCTGGGACTCGTGGATTTGCCACTCTCAATTCCAAGGGCAAACTCATAAAGGGAGATCCACGAACGGCGATTTGGCGAGCGGGGATGAACCGAACTGTCGATCAATTGAAAATTGCTTCAAAAAATGTTGTATACCTTGCCGATACTCCTACATCTTTGATTGACCCACCCGTTTGCCTGTCGGCGCACCCAAAGAGCTCGATCGCCTGCGCCACCCCGGTCGACAAAGCAATTCAATCGGCATGGATCGAACAAGAACTGGCTATGACAACTGAGGAGAACATATTTTTTATCGATCCCGAACTCTGGGTTTGCCCAACCAGCCCATGCCCTGTCATATTGGGAAATATCTTGATCTACCTAGACGGTGGCCATTTGACGGCAACATTCTCGGGAGCCCTTGCAGGTCGACTGCAAAAGGCCATATCGGTCGCGACAGGCATTCCGATCCCAACGCCAACGCCCGCTACTACACCAACTATTGCATCAAGTGATTCTTCTTCCACTCCGACATCAACGTCCACACCGTAGGAAATACTCGCAATCTTGATACTCCCAGGGGTATCAAGACTCGACCGACCGACGAAGTGGTAGCCCTCATTGGCCTATCTCACACAGAAATTCATATGTCGTCGCTTTCCCTTTGATCTTTTTTGCAGGAGAGTAACTCCATTGTGGTCCGCAACCATGGATCCAAAAAAGGAGAGAGATATGGTTTTACTTGCAATTTCGCTCAACCATCCCGCACATTTTTTCAATTGGGGATTTATTTCGATTTCTATCCCAAACCTGGTCATGATCGGGATCATCTTTGTACTTTTCTTCCTCGCACTACTTCTCCCCTTTCCAACTCACGAGAAACCGAAGGGGAAGTAAATGTCATCAATGTGGACTACAAAACTTCGTAAAGCCACAGTCGAGAAGTTCGAGCCACAGGATGTACTTCCAGATGACCAACCTTCATACGTTGCATCGTGGATCTACGTCTTCGGTGTTTTGACCCTTTCATCATTCGCAATCATCATTCTTTCCGGATTGATACTTACGACGCGAGGCGCAATCTGGTGGCACAGTTCAAACGTGGGCCACTTCGTTAACTCGATGCACCTTTGGTCAGTAGAACTCTTCTTCGTCTTCATGGTTGTTCACCTCTGGGGAAAATTCTGGATGGCGGCTTGGCGTGGACGACGTTTCGCAACGTGGGTGACGGGCGCGTTTTGTTTTCTCGCATCGGTGGCAACAGGTTTCACCGGTTACCTTATTCAGTGGGATTTTGACTCTCAGTGGATCGCCACGCAAGCCAAAGACGGCCTTAATTCTGCTGGCATCGGCTCATTCTTTAACACATTGAACACAGGTCAGGCAATTCTTCTTCACGTTTCCTTGCTTCCACTAGTACTTACATTTATCGTCATTTGGCACGTGATTCTGGTCAGACGCAACGGCGTTGTACCTCCCCTGGATGCCAAAGAGATTGCCGGAGGTGCCAAATGAGTAAAGAGCGCAATGTAGATCTTGCAAAGTGGAGCGGTCCAAAGCGTCCGTACGACTTGGTAAAGGAATTCGTCATCGCCTTCGTGGTCGTTGGGTTGCTGGTCGGCGCTATTTCGGCGATCTTTAGCTCCCCTGATGAGCCAGCAGTCACCTTGCAACAATGGGCTAATCAAGCACCAGCTGATTTCGTAGCCACAACGGCTGGGGAATTAGCCGGTACTACCATCAGCGCGGCTTATGGGCCTCCGTACAACACCGCTAGCGAAGGTCTCAATCTTGGACCAATAAAGATTCAAAAGTGGGCTGGCGTCACGATTCCAGTGAATCCAGCGGTTGACTTCGTGACCACTCCGCTGAAATTCAGCAAGGACCCAGCTGTTCCTGCCGCCCTCGCTCAATGGAATGGCGCAAGTTCAGGCCAACAAACAAAGTGGGCTACGGACTATTCCACCGCCATAGGTAAGGCCGGGGATTACACAAAGGTCACGGCAAGCCAGACCTATGGCCCAGTTCCCACAATGGCATCTGGTCTGCTAGTTCTTGCGCAATCCGACGTTCTGGATGGATTGCTAACAACAACTGTTACCCCATACCCAAGTGATTTCACTAAGCCAATGCTCTTCCTTGCAGACGGCGGGTACTTTGACGATCTAGGAGCAAAGCAACATCTCCACGGTGACCAATGGGGCATGATGAACGAGACCGGATCTTATCCAGGTCAATCCTGGCTCTGGCTCTTCTCGCTCTGGTATCAAGTTGAGCCTTTCAAGTCATCCGCAAATGCAGATATCCAAATCTTCGCATTCTTGATGTTGCTCAATTTGGGCTTCATCTTCATGCCAAAGATTCCGTTCATCAATCGTCTCCCACGATTGATTCCGTTCCATCGCCTCATCTGGCGCAGGTACTACAGAGAGAACAATCTCTAAATAACAATTCTCGCGTTCGTTGCAAGTTCACCCTAAGTGAGCAAGTAACGAACGCGAGAATTTTTATTTTATTCTTGAAGGCCGCATTCTAATAATTGCCTGAGCTGCTTTTCGACCGTGCGTCATTGCTTCCACCACAGTCGCAGGCCCCACTAAGGCATCCCCTGCAACCCAGACTCGATCCGCCACTGATATTCCGGCCTGCGTCATCGCGATTTCACGGCCCAAGGCAAGTTTGCCGATTGGTTGATGACGAGCGAAAACCGGCTCACCTGCAGCAAGAATTCCACTGGCCTGCCATCGCCGATCCGTCAGCCCTGGCTTGAGTCGTCGCGAGATAGGTGAATTGGGGAGCAACGTCGCAAAAGATGAATCAACTCGATACCCCATAGCCATGACGACCAAATCAACGATTTCAGTGGTTGCCAACTTCGACACAACCACTGGCAAGTCGGTCGAGGATTTTTGAGCTGTGTAATTGAGGTGAGCCTTGACGAGGTCATCTTCAAGTTCTTCAAGATGGTCGATAGTCGTTGAGAAGCGAATATCAACCCCTTCCATTCCGGCTTCGTCCAATTCGTCGGGCCGCACGGGTGCAAAGCGCTGATCCATCCAATCCACGCAAATAGCACGAGCACCTAGTCGACGCGCCAAACGAGCAACGTCCATCGCCGTATTGCCTGCACCAACTACCAATACGGTTCGAATCCGTACTCCGCCGGGATTGTCTTCTTTTGTCAGATATGAAAGTGTTTTCTCATTCAGTACGGCAGATTGCGCCTCTTTTAGAAATCGAGTGGCGTCCCAGACTCGAGTTAAGGATCCACCATCTACTGGTAGATGAATAGGCATACCCGCTCCTTGAGCCATTAGCACTGCATCAAAATCCGCTAATAGCGCGCTAATTCCGTCTGCCGTAACCAAAGATCGGCAATGAAGGGTGACCCCTGAATCACAAAGTGCCTCCCACGGACGATTTGCAATTTCATCTGGCAGCGTGAAATCGGGGATTCCCCACTTTAGAAGTCCGCCAGGTTCATCATCTTTTTCGAATACTGTCACCGACGCAGATGCTCTCGTCAACTCCCAAGCAGCCCCTATTCCCGCCGGTCCCGACCCTACGATCGCAATCTTAATTCCAGCACCTTCGTCAGAGACTCGCTCAACTGGCGGAACAGGGGCATTGTCGGCCACGAACCTTTCAAGTGCGCCGATCGCTACTCCTTCGCCTCCGGCTAGAGACCAGGTACATGCGCCCTCACATTGAAGTGCCTGATCGCACACTCTTGAACACACGTCAGGAAGAAATGTGGTCTGTTGCAATATTCGATGTGCCTCTTGAAGGTCATCGTTCCTTATCGCCGCAATGAATGCAGGAACGTCATTGTGCGCGGGACATCCGCGTACACACGTTGGATCTGGGCAATCAAGACACCTCTCTGCTTCGGCCTTGGCTTCTGCCCACGTTGTGAATCCCGACCGCGTTTCGTCCAAATTCCCAATGAATTTTTGAGGATGATTCGGCGAAGTGTGTACGCGACTGGACACAATTGCCGGGCCATCGACCGTGATCGCGCTAAAGGGACAGGTTCGAACACACTGGCGACACCCAACACATGTAGAACTGTTCGCTAGAACAGTCCAGTTGCCCGAGTCCATTGTTATTGCATTAGTTGGACAGCGAATAAGACACTCTTGGCATCCTGCGCAGCGATCAGCGAGGACCGTCACGCGTAAGTGATCTTCTAAAATGACGGATTCGATTTTCGATTTTTTACTAAGATTAGTAGTAGTCATCTGATTTCTCCTTAGTCGGCCGCGCTCATTAATACATACAAAACGCTTGCGATCAGTCCACAAGCGGCGGCTAGAGAAACCGCCGCAACTTGAATTCCCTGTCGGAAGTCAGTGAGTGGAACAAGATCTCGCTTGGCGATTCGCCAACTTGCCCACATTGCCGCCAAAGTTCCCAATGCAATAACAAGCACTTGCGCTTTAACGATCGAGGGATCGCTAAGAATTGTTGTCTTGTATAGGGTCGACGAGGATGAGCCCGCTCCGAATAGATGGCCGACTGCCGGAACTATACGCGTCGCATGCTTAAACAATTTAGGCATCTGCCGAGCGAAATAATCCGATCCAACGACAGGGATCAAGCCATACATAAGTGGGAGAAAGAACGCCCGGAATCTACTCGTCTTACTCAGAAAACTTTCGCCGCCGTTTGGAACAACAAGGTCATGGGCGGCAAAGAATTTCGTAATAATTCCAACTAATCCCGCCATCAATAAGGTAACTCCGCCAATGATCGCTAAGTAATCCACTGGATTTGGATACTGAGGAAAATTCATGTGCTTGTTCAGCCAATCATCGATCGTCGCGTACGCAGGTAACGCATTTACTTGCTGATACATAACCAAGCCCCACAAAATCGCGACCGCCCAAGCAATGTCCGCGCGTCGACGCGTCGGAGCAATAACAGATGTCATTGGACGTTGAACATAAAGTCCAATATTTCCGGATGGACAACCTTTGAAGCATTCGCTGCACAATCCACATGCCGCATTGGAGTCCGCACTTCCCGGCCATGTGTACCAAGGACAGCCATAACCATTTTCGCCACCGCGCATACAATCTTTGGTCTCACAGGTAAGACAAACCTCTCTGTCTCTTGTCCGAAAACCAGCAGCCATACCCATTGAGCCGACGGTGCCGATCAGACCAGAGAGTGGACAGACATATCGGCAGAACGTCCGTCGCTCAAAAACCAGAAAGAAAAGAAGCGCGCTTGCAACAATTCCAAGGACCATATAACTCGTCGCCGTTGGATTTCCTGGGCCGGCAATGTTGAAAAATTCTTCGAGCCAAGTCAAAAGCACGAAGGCACCGATTGACGTTAAGAATCCATACTGAGCAACTCGGTCTGGAAATTTCAATCCAAGGCCCAGGCGTGATTGAGTTCTTTTCCAGAAAGTTTTTCGTTGAATCCATTCGCCAAAACCCCCAAATGGGCACATGAGGCACCACGCACGACCAACGACCACCATTAAGACAAAAACAAGAGCAAACCAGATGTACCATGTGATTGCCGTTCCGAAGTTCAAGCCTGGATCAGCTGTGCCAACAAAGCCAATGAGAATTACAAACCAGAATATGAGTTGATTAGGAACAATTGTTAGGAATTGAAATTTGCGATCTTGAAGTAGCTTCGCAACCCGAGGATATTTAGTCAGTTCCAAGCCCTTTTTCGGATCCGACTCTAAAAAGTGATCCCCGACACCTTCTCTTTCCTGCGGCCTCAAATGAATTTGGATTACTGGCAGTTCTCGTGGAGCGGCCACTTTGTTTTGCTCTCCGACCATGGGCATCAGAATTTCCTCTCCTAGGGATTCCCCAATAATCGGAAGTATGTTGGGCACGTCACTATATGTCAAGTAACTTACTATACGTAAACGCTGTGAATCTATGTATACTTTTGACATGAACATGACTCTCTCCAAGCGCGGGAATTATGTGGTTCTCTCGGCACTCTGCCTTGCCTGGTCGTACGAAACTGGCGAATACCGAAAGATTCGCGAAGTCGTGGCACGCATGAAGGTCCCGCAGACTTTTGCCTCCCAAATCCTTGCTGAGCTAGTTCGGGCCAATATCGCCGAATCCAAGGCCGGCAAAGACGGTGGATACCGTCTGACCCGGCCACCCGAGGAAATCTCCATGCTTGAAGTTGTTGAAGCTGGAGAAGGGCCCCTTAAGGCCGAGCGCTGTGCACTTCAAGACGGACCCTGCACGTGGGATTTCGTGTGCCCACTTCACTGGATTTGGAGCGATTCCATTTCAGCATTCCGCGAAACGCTCGGGAAAGTCACTCTGGCT
Source organism: Actinomycetes bacterium (assembly GCA_025355665.1). Lineage (GTDB taxonomy): Bacteria > Actinomycetota > Actinomycetes > Nanopelagicales > Nanopelagicaceae > QYPT01. The sequence continues at coordinate 92,862 of JANXZF010000138.1, read as the reverse complement.
AAGTTAGTTGAAAACGATAAAGCCCTCGAAACAAATACTTTCCCAATGCCTGAGGAGTCTCATCGACCGAAAGCAATCCAACTTCTCAAGAAGTAAGTCGGTAATGACAGAGAATGTTTCAACCAATCCGCTGCTAGTTCTCGTGACCGGTGCGACCGGGTACATCGGTGGCCGATTAGTCCCTGAGCTGCTGGCGGCCGGTTTCAAAGTTCGAGTCATGGTTCGTCAACCGCGACAACTGGCTGACCGAGAATGGAGTTCCCGAGTAGAGATCGTTCAAGGCGATGCCGCAGATCCAGCCAGCCTGGTTCGTGCACTCTATAACGTCAATGTTGCGTACTACCTCATTCACTCCATGGGTGCGGGAGCCTCATTTGAATCGCTCGATCACACCAATGCACATAATTTTGCTGCCGCCGCTTACGCGTGTCACATCGACCGCATTGTCTACTTGGGTGGCCTCTATCCAAAAGCTGAAGAATTGAGTCGCCATTTAAAATCGCGGAAAGAAGTGGGCGAAATCCTGTTAGCAAGTGGAGTCCCGACCACTGTGCTGCGGGCAGCCGTCATTATCGGCTCCGGATCCTTGTCTTTCGAGATGCTTCGATATTTGACGGAACGCTTGCCAATCATGATCACCCCACACTGGGTCGACAGCAAAATTCAACCCATCGCAGTGAGAGACGTCCTTCACTATCTCGTTGGTTCTGCGTCGATGCCACCCAATATAAATCGAGGATTTGATATTGGCGGGCCGGATGTTTTCACATACCGACAGATGATGCTTCGATATGCAAAAGTAGCTGGTTTAAAGCCACGCCGAATACTCGCGCTCCCCCTGTTGACTCCATCGTTATCAAGCCACTGGGTCGGCTTGGTCACTCCAGTGCCAAAACGCATTGCAAAACCCCTGATGCAAAGTCTTGTGAACGAAGTCATCTGCAAAGAACATGACATCGCCGAATACGTTGCCGATCCCAAAGAGAGCCTCACCACCTTCGAAAAGGCAGTAGAACTCGCGCTTCAGCGAATTCAAGATCGCCGGGTTACAACTTCGTGGTCGTCCGCGACAACGGCGGGGGCACCAAGTGATCCGTTGCCTGGCGACCCTGATTGGGCAGGAGGGTCGCTTTACGTTGATGAACGCGAACGCATAGTGCGTGCATCGCCTGATCAACTGTGGCACATCATTAAAGGCATTGGCGGTGAACATGGCTGGTATTCATGGCGATTAGGGTGGTGGACTCGCGGGCTGCTTGATCGCTTTGTGGGTGGACCAGGACTTCGTCGAGGTCGACGAGATCCTTTTGACCTCGTGGTGGGCGATGCACTCGATTGGTGGAGAGTTGAAGATATTGAAGAGAGCCATCTACTCAGACTTCGGGCTGAGATGCGCCTGCCTGGACTTGCATGGCTCGAACTTATCGTTGATACAGACACGCGAGGGCGAACAATTTTCAGACAGCGTGCCCTCTTTCATCCCATCGGACCAACCGGTGGTCTCTATTGGATAATGATTTACCCCTTTCATGGCCTTGTCTTCGGTGGCATGCAAAGAAATATCGCTCACGCTGCAGAAAATTTATCGCCAAGGCATGACCAAGGAAAAGACTAAATAGGTTTTGAACTCTTTGCCATCCAGGCTCCAGTTACAAGACGACGCATAAGCACGCCCGTCGTAAGAAAAATAGAAGCGAGAATTACCCAGCCGACCTTCCCCATGCCAATTGCAAGAGCAGTTACAACGGTCGGACCGACTGCGCCTCCCAATCCAAAACCCATCGAATAAACGCCTTGATATTGGCCCTGATGATTTTGGTTCGCCAGCCCAAATCCAATACTCCAAGATCCAGCAGAACCGATGAGTTCTCCAGCAACATGAACAAGAGCAGCGACAACCAAAATTACACAAGCGAGGATTTTGGATGCTCCCGCCGCCAGGGCATACAGAATGCAAGCTGCAGCGACCAGATATCCCGCGCGGGCATACATTCGCGCCCCCGCCTTCACATCTCCTGAGCCCTTGCTTGCACGGACTTGAAAAAGGACTACGGAAATAGTGTTGACCAGCATCAACACGGCTACCCACCATCTTGGCGCTTTGGTCTCATGAACCACCCAAAGCGGTATGGCCACGTTCTGAATGACGAAATGCAATGTCATGACCCCATTGAGCAAAGTCGCTGCGACATATTTCTTGTCCTTTAGCGCCACGAAGCTAAAAGGCTCGCCTTTGCCAACAGTGGGTGCGACATAAGGCAAACGTCTCCAGACAAGTGCGGCGATAAAGAAGGTTGCGGCATCTAAAAGCAACATCGACACGTAAGCAGTTCTTGTATTGATTGCTAGAGCAACTCCGGCAAATATGGCGCCTAGTCCGATACCTAAGTTTGTGACCGCACGAGTGTAAGCACGGATGCGGACTCGTTCTTCACCTACTCCGAATTTGGCGATCGTCGCCATTCGCAAGGTTTGACCAGTGGCCCCAACTGCTCCCAATGCCAACGAAAGAAAGAGAAACGGAATGAATGAGTGAATGAAAACGAAACTTGCAAGTGCAACTCCCTCGCCGGCATAGGCGATCGCCGTGATATCTCTGGGCCCAAGTCTGTCTGCAAGGTGACCGGCTGGGATATTGAACAAGAGCGAGACTGCACCACCCAGGGAAAGCCCTAAGCCCACTTGAGCCGCTGAAAGCCCCACATAGAAAGTGAAGTAAATAACCTCCACGGTCATGAATAAGCCGTTGCCGAAAGTATTAATCAAAGTCGCGAGGCTAAGAATGCGAATAGCACTTTCTTTGGGGATCGCGGCGTTCTTTAACTTGGCAAGAGACTTTCGCGGCTCCATTGGCATTGGGACACGATAGCCTTTTTGTCTGACACCGCGCCGGCAATATCGGCCGCGAAGATAGTCTTGCGACATGATTCGCAGAATCCCCCAAAGCATGCGCGAATTCTTCGCCACCGAGAGCGCTGGTGGCGTCGTGCTCGTGATTTCATGCATCGTCGCCCTGATATTTGCAAATTCGCCAATGCATTCCGCGTATGCCAATTTTTGGCATCACGGCCAAAGTTTCATCAACGAGGGCCTGATGAGTATCTTCTTCTTCCTCGTCGGGCTGGAGATAAAACGTGAATTTGTAGACGGCGACTTGAGAAATCCTAAGTCGGCAGCATTGCCAATTATCGCCGCATTTGGCGGAATGCTCACTCCGGCGTTGATATTCATCACGATAAATCACGGCGGGTCCGGGATACATGGCTGGGCAGTGCCAATGCCGACCGACATTGCACTCTCGATTGGAGCCCTTGCCTTACTCGGCTCGAAAATCGATCCCGCAATAAAGATTTTCTTGCTCACCCTGGCAATCGCAGACGATTTTGGATCTCTGCTTGTTATCGGTTTTTTCTATTCCTCAGGACTAAACCCCTTGCGAGTCCTTTCGACATTTGGCGCTGTCTTCTTGGCCTGGATACTCCCCACGAAAAGAAGTTTTTCAACTGATCGATTAATTTCCATTATTCACCCTTGGAGCAGTTACCTAGTTATTCCGATATTTGTGTTAGCCAATATTGGAATCTCGGTCGATTTCCACAATTTTGGCAACCTTCTCTCTTCCCCCGTCTCAAGGGGAATCATTGTTGGACGAGTAGTTGGCAAACTGATTGGGATCACATTATTTGCATGGCTGTCCGTCAAATTGCGACTTGCAAAATTGCCCGATTCACTTTCGATCAAAGAAATTTCTGGAGCGGCAGCGTTGGCTGGTATGGGCCTGACGGTTTCTCTCTTCATCGCAGATCTCGCTGTCACAAATCAATCACAATTGTCAGAGATAAAGACTGGATTAATAGTCTCCGCACTGATATCAGCATGTGTTGGGTTAACGATGTTGCGGAAGTTTTCAATTTCCTGAATTTGTAGCCTCGCCAGACTTCATAACCGTTAGATAACTTCCAACGACAGGATCCAAGTAGACGGATAAGGCGCTTCCTGGAACAGGAAGATTTTCTGCAACTACGGTTCCCCAAGAGCGCGCACTTTCTCGCTCGTTCGATCCAGCGAATCTACAACGAAAACTGGAGTCCACTGCGGAAGTTTCTCCGAACTCGCACGTGGCGTCAAACTTGCAAACCACTGGTCACCTCGTTGCAAAATTGTCATCCCTTCAAAAGAATATGGCGAAATGTCTTTGCCGAGAACTTTGTCGTAATAAGCGGTCGCCCGAACTGGATCCGGAGAAAAATGATCAAACCAACCAGGGGTGTTTGGTTCATATTGCACTTCAAATCCAGCAAAAGTGATTGGCTGCCACAACCCGTGAACGACACCGGCCGGATCCATTACAAGAGCCATCCAGCCAACGTCCATTACTTGCATTGGAGGAAAGAACACTTGCCCTCCTTCGGCGCTGGCGACTTTGCAAGCGGCCTGTATATCTGAAGTAGAAAAATAGGTAACCCAACTACCTTGGCCATCGGGTTGCTCACCGATACCCAGAACGGCTTTGCCATTGTGGCGCGCGATCAAGTAAAAACCGGTTTCGGGTGCATCCACATCGAAACTCCAACCAAAAAGTGAACTGTAGAAATCTATAAGAGCTTCCCTAAGCTCTTTAGTGGCTACGCTGGCATCAATCCAGCACGGCATACCCTCTGCATGTTCGGTAAATGTTGGCATTCAAAGAGAGTCCACCACTCACTTCGCTTTTCAAGAGCTACAGATGCGCTTCTTGGGCCTTAATCGCACGCCTGGCGAGAAGAAAATGTCCGACAAAACCGACAAACAGGGCAACAATCACTCCTACATTTGCACCGGACCACGGGCCGGTCTTGCCTCCTATAGCCCCCATGAAATAACCTTGCCATGAGAGCCAGGACGCGAATGGATTGGTTACGAATCCCCAGCCGATGATGGAACCACCAATCGTCAACGCGATCGATCGCACATTCCATGCACCATATCTTCCAGTCGGCTGGAACAGTTCGGCCTCGGCATAATCTCGTCTTCGCATCAGGACATCCGCAACAAATATCGCAGACCAGACCGCGATAGGCACACCAAGGGTGATCAAAAATCCTTGAAAGGGTCCGATGAAATTGGAAGCGTGCCAAACGATGTAGATCGTCCCGAACAGCATGATCGTGGCGTCAATCGAGGCAGCAACGTGGCGACGAACTGGCAACCCAATCGAGACCAACGCCAATCCGGATGAGTAAAGATCAAGAATGGCCCCGCCGATGAGACCGAGGACAGCGACAATCGCGAATGGAATGAGGTACCACGTTGGCAGGATCGTCGTTAATGCGCCGACTGGGTCGGCCGATATTTGATCCCTCAACCCTTTACTGCTTCCAGCAAGTAATGAACCATAAACAATAAGTATGACCGGCACGAGAGAAGAACCGAACACTGTCCAACCAATTACGGCCTTGCTTGAAGTATTGCGAGGAAGGTAACGCGAGTAGTCGGCAGCAGAGTTCACCCAACCCAAACCAACTCCAGTTACACCGAAAACAATTGCGCCAATAAAACCTTGGAAGCTTCCGCCATGAATCGCTGAGACTTTGCTCCAGTCAATGTGGTTAACCGTTAGAGCAATGTAACCAATCGTCATTGCCGCGGTAGCAATCGTTAGCCACTTCTGCAATTTCATGATTACATGAAATCCGAGTACCCCACCAAAGACAGTGAGACTGACAGCGACAACAAATCCAATTATTCGTGCAAGGTTGTGATCCATATGCCCGAGTCGGGCAAATATTGTTTCCGTAGCCAGAGTCGCAAGTGAAACGAGCACGGTTTCCCAACCGACAAAGATCAAATACGAAAGCAGACCCGGAACGATATTTCCGCGGACCCCGAAGGCCGCCCGAGAAAGTGTCATCGTTGGAGCATTGGACTTTTTCCCGGCCAGTGAACTCACGCCGACAAGAACAAATGAAAGCACCACACTTAAGAAGGCGGCTACGCAAACTTGAGAGAATGAAATCCCAAATCCCAGAAAAAAGGCACCGAATGAAAGCGCGAGCAACGAGACATTTGCCCCGCACCAAGGCCAGAAAAGCGAACTTGGTTTGCCTCCTCGCTCCTCCTCCTTGATGAAATTGATCGAGTTCATCTCCAGATTTATTGAGCGCAAAATCATTTCTCTCCCGTACGTGGCCTCATTCGATAGCGAACGGCGGTCAATATACCTTCCAAAATCACAATTGGCTCAGGGGGGCAGCCCGGAATCGCCAAATCCACCTTCAGCGCTTTTGATACCCCACCGAGTGAGGCATAACTTGTTCCAAAGATTCCACCGTTGATCGCGCAATCCCCCACAGCCACGACGATCTTTGGGTCTGGCATCGCTTCATTGGTAACGGCAAGGGCATGGGACATACTTCGAGCCACGGGGCCCGTAACGAGGAGCATGTCAGCATGACGTGGGCTAGCAACGAATTTGATCCCTAAGCCCTCCAGGTTGTAGTACACATTTCCCAGTGCATTGAGTTCAAGTTCGCAACCGTTGCAACTTCCTGCATCAACTTCTCTAATCGTGAGCGCGCGCCCTAGAATTTTCAAAATCTCATCATGAATCTCTTTCGGGTTCTCCATTTCTTGAGCAACCGGCCGCTTCTCGGTCACAATGCCAACCTTGGCGATTTGTCGGATTAGTGGCCACATCATCGGTCATGTCCCGAATAACTCAAGTTAAATGATTTATTAATCAATGGAAAGTCAGGGACGATATCGCCTATTACGGCGTATTCAATTACGGGCCAATTTTGCCAAGAAGGATCGTGGACGTGGCAGCGAGATATCTGTCCCTTGGAATCAACATAGAGGGCAGTAAAGATTCCGCCCCGCCATCCTTCTATCCATCCGGCACCCGAGCCCTCTGGCCCACGCTCGACATATTCGGTCCGAATCGCCCCCATCGGAAGATTGCCTATCAGATTGCGAATGAGCCGAAGTGACTCGAAGAGCTCGTCAAAACGGACGTCAACACGCGCACATACATCGCCCGTTTCACGAGATGAAACGTGTACATCCATCTTGCTATAAGGCGCACACGAAGCATCTATCCGAACATCGTGAATGATCCCACTAGCGCGGCCTGCCATTCCGGTAAGACCCAATTTTGTCGCCACGTCAAATGTCACTATTCCGGTCGTCATGAACCGATCCTGAAGCCCAGAATGATCGTCATATATTTTTTGCAGAGTGCGCACTTCTTCTTCAACTACTGCGCATTGCGCCAAGATTACAGCAAGTCCGTCGGCATCAACATCGCGCTCGACACCCCCAGGGCAGATGTAATCCATCATAAATCTATGCGAGAAGAGTTTCTTATTTAAACGAAGGACATCCTCTTTCAAGCGCATGAACTGCGAGAGGCCGAAGGCGAATCCCGCATCATTGCCAAGTGCACCTAGGTCTCCCAAATGATTAGCGATCCTCTCGCGCTCCAGAGCAATGGCACGTAACCACGTGGCACGTTCGGGCAGTTTCCAATTCCAGATATTTTCAAGACTCATGCAGTAACTCCAGGCGTAAGCCACAGTGGAATCACCTGACATTCGTCCAGCAAGTCGGTACCCATCTACTGCGAAGAGTTGCTCAAATGCTTTGTCTACTCCCTTGTGCGTATAGCCGAGTCGCTCTTCTAAACGAAGGGTTTTCTCTCCGACAACTGAGAACCGGAAATGCCCGGGTTCGATAATGCCCGCATGCACTGGACCAACCGCAATTTCATGTACACCGTCACCTAAAACCTGCACGAACTGATAATCATCAGCGAGGTCATCAGCAAACTCTTCTTTTCCAGAATTTGCTTTCCGAAGCGGAAAGTAATCTGCCGGCCACATCCTGTGGTTTAGCCAAGGTCTGGAATCTGCTGCCCCTGCGGCTTCAAGTCCAAGGAGATCGCCCACGGCTCGTTGCAATCTGTTGGCCGAGGGAAAGAGCCCTGAGATATCAGGGTAGGAAATGCTTCCTTTTGCGAGAGGCAGATCTAGCCAGATCAATGCGCCAATGTCGTATACCGAAGAGAGAACAAATGTGCCGTCCCCACGTTGATTTCCCCAGAGGCTTACGAGACGGCCGTGATCCTCAGCAATTGCAAAGGCTGCAGTTGACCATTCATCCGACGAAACTTCACCACGAAAGAGCGTGAACTCAGCAGGCATCGCGCTCACATCTAGTTCGAGATTTGCAATGTCCATGCAGCTACCCTCCAATTATTCGCGCAGCTTGAAGGAACCATGTATTTAAATACGTGGGGATATAAAGGCCAAGCATCAGGACAAGCCCAAGATGAACGAAGACCGGTAATAAGGCCGGTGGGTGCGGCAGTCGTTTCATTGTCGTTTCACCAAACACCATGGGTTGAACCCTGCTAAATATTGCTCCGAAGGCAACACCAAGGCCAAGAAGAAGTATTGGCGTGGCCCAAGGCAACTGGCGCATGGCACTCGTGAGAATGAGGAATTCACTCGCAAAAACTCCAAATGGAGGCATGCCCAAAATTGCCAACGTTCCCATCATGAGACCCCAACCGACTGTAGGACTGATCTTTATAAGTCCCCTGATCTGATCCATCATTTGCGAGCCGGCCTTTTGTGCCGCGTGGCCCACGGCGTAGAAGATCGCAGATTTGGTCAGTGCATGAACAGTCATGTGGAGTAGTCCTGCGAAATTCGCAATTGGACCGCCGATGCCGAACGCAAAGGTCATCAGACCCATGTGCTCAATTGAAGAGTAAGAGAACATTCTCTTAATGTCCTTCTGGCGTAGCAATGAAAACGCCGCGACCAGAACCGATAGAAGTCCGAAGCCAATCATCAAATGCCCCGCGAAATGATTTCCCAGCGCTCCATCCGTTAGCACTTTGCAGCGAATGACCGCGTAGAGGGCAACGTTGAGTAGCAATCCAGACAAGACTGCAGAAATCGGTGTCGGACCTTCAGCATGAGCATCCGGCAGCCAGTTATGCAAGGGCGCTAGGCCAACTTTTGTTCCGTAGCCAACCAACAGAAATACGAACGCCAAAGACATGATCACTGGATTGAGATGAGCTTTGGACGCGTTGAGGTTGGTCCAGAGGAGTGGGTTAAGACCGTGGCCAATAACGCGCTGCGCGGCCATATAAAGAAGTATCGTTCCAAAGAGCGCCTGAGCGATGCCAACACCGCAGAGGATGAAGTACTTCCAGGCCGCTTCCAAGCTTGCTGGAGTCCTATAGACAGATACGAGAAGTACGGTGGTTAAAGTTGCCGCTTCCATCGCGACCCAGAGAATGCCCATGTTGTTCGTCGTCAGCGCCAACAGCATGCAACAGTTGAATAACTGGTACATGCTGAAATACAGGCGCATCCGATTTGGAGTCATTTTTCCGCGTTCTTCTTCGATGCGCATATAAGGTCGGGAAAATATCGATGTAGTGAAGCCAATCAGTGCAGTCAGCGTCACCAGGAACACATTGAGTGAATCGATAAAGAACTGCTTGTCTAGGGCAAACATCGGTCCATGGGCCACCACTTTGGCGGTCAGAAAAGTGGATGCAAGAAATGTCAGGAAGCTAAAGGCAACATTGATGTCGCGACCGTTTCGATGATGGCCCATGAAAGCAAGCACGGCCGACCCAACAAGTGGCGAGATGAAAACTAGAACTAGGGGACTCATCTAGTCTTCCCTCAAACTCTCAAGATGAGATATATCTAGACTCTCGAACTGCTCTCGAATCTGGAACAAGAAGACTCCAAGAATAAAGACACCCACTAGGACGTCGAGGGCAATTCCCAATTCGACAACCATCGGCATTCCGTACGTTGCAGATGTGGCCGCGAAGAAAAGCGCGTTCTCCATCGCAAGGAAGCCGATTACTTGTGGTAGTGCTTTGGTTCTCATGATCATCATCATGAACGAAAGCAAGACGCAGGCTAAGGCAATCCCTAACGTGCCAGGCACGACAGAGGATGAGAGACGAGAAATCGGCAATGCTAAATTGAAGGCGAAAACCACCAAGACTATTCCGACCAACATGGTGCTTGGAATATTTATTAATGTCTCGACATCCCAGCGGACATTGAGCCGCTTGACCAGACGATGCAAAATCCAAGGAATCAAGAAGACTTTGAGTATCAAGGTGAGAACAGCCGAGTAGTAGAGATGCTCCTGATGTGTCATGTGAGCCACCACCGTCGTTGCCGCAACAACTGTTAGGCCCTGCAAAGAATAAAGGTTGATTAAAGTTAAAACTCGTCGCTGGGCCAACATGGCAAATGCAAGCATGAGCAAGAAAGACGCGAAAAGATTTACGAGTTGAATACTAAGTTCGGTCATGTCTCACGCACCCAACAAAATGTGGGTCAACATACCGATGACACCTAGAAGGAATGCAGTCGCAAGAAACTCCGGCACACGGAAAATTCGCAATTTGGCGGAGAATGTTTCAACCAGGGCAAGGACCGCACCAATCACGACCAATTTCAAAGCTAATGACGGTAGTGAGAACAGCAGACTCGAAGGTGTTGCCCTCTGTCCAATCCCCCAAGGCAGGAAGAGGGCAATTCCGAGAGTGGAGTACGCAAACAACTTAAGCGCAGCCGCCCACTCCATCAAAGCAAGGTGCCTGCCTGAATATTCAAGAATCATCGCCTCATGAATCATGGTCAACTCAAGGTGAGTTGATGGATTATCAACCGGAACTCGCGAATTTTCGGCGAGGTAGACAAGGGTGAAGGCCATCCCAGCAAATACAAGGCTTGGGTAGATCGCAAAATCTCGGTGAACCACGGCTTCGACGATTGTCGCAAGGGCTGTTGATTTGCCATTTAAGGATGCTGAAAAAAGCACCGTCAACAACGCGGGTTCGGCGAGAAATCCAACAAGCATTTCTCGCCTGGCGCCCAAGGTTCCAAAAGCAGTTCCGATGTCCATGGCAGCCAGTGAAATAAATACTCTGGCCAAAGCCAGCAACCCCACAAGTGCGATTGCATCCGCCGCAGATGCAAGCGGCAGATCCGTTGACAGCGTCGGGATAATCGCGTTAGCCAGAAGCATGCAGCCAAATATCGCGTAGGGGGCAAATCGGAAAAGCGAGGACGCTGAATCGGCCATCACAGAATCCTTGTTAAAGAGTTTGTGCAACATGCGATATGGCTGCAGGATTCCTGGACCCCTGCGATTTGAAAGCCATGCCCGAACTTGATTGACCCAACCCAGTAGAAGCGGTGCGAGGGCAAGAGGAGTCACAACAGAAATGACTTGAGAAAGCGCTCTGGTAAATGTCATCGGCGTGCCGTCGGAACTAGCAGCAAGATAACTAGAAGGGTTATGAAGCTGTAAAGGAGGTAAATCGAGATTCTTCCTTGCTGCAAACGACCCACTTTTACAGAAACGTATTCGGTGGCCCGGGCAATTGGCATATATATGCCCTCCCAGAATTTGTCGCTGACGGCCACGCTGTACTCCGGTTCGGTGTCTTCGGGTTTGGGAAGATGGCGCTCGAGATGGAAGAAGGGTTCGAAGATTTGTCGAATCGGCTGCCCATAGCCTTCAGCAGTATCTTGCATCCGAGAATTTCTCCAAGAATGTCCTCCACCCCAGGGCGCAGATCGCCGCAGTCGTGCGTGGTAGAAAAGACGGACAAGCACAAATGCAACAGCGCATGCGGCCATAACCCCAAAGAGGAAATACAGCGGACCATAACTCGCGCGAGCAATTGATGTGGGAGTAACCAACCACCAACCGTTGGCACTTGCGTTGCGTGCAATTCCCTCCCCGACCAGGCCCTTGGTAACGGGATCAATTAGGTGCAAGACCCAGTTTGGTGCAACGCCAAGGCCGATGCTCAAAATGGCCAACCAACCCATTCCGATTTTCTCAAATTTGCCAGCATCATGAGCTTGACTGAGTTTCTCTTCTCGTGGCTGACCAAGAAAAATAACGCCAAAAAATTTCACCATTGCGTAGCCAGCAAGTGCGGCAGTCAGTGCGATGGATGCCGTAGCAATCGGAATGAGCATGTTGAGGAAAGGCTGTGGCAAGCCTGGAGTAAATAAGAAGCTCTGAAGAAGTAGCCACTCAGATACAAAGCCAGAGAAAGGCGGCAGCCCCGAACTTGCAAGTACGCCAATTAGAGCAAGCCAAGCGACCCACGGCATGAAGCGAATCAGCCCGCCAAGTCTTCCCAAGTTTCGCTCGCCAGTGGCATGCAGAACCGATCCAGTAGTTAAGAAGAGCAAGCTCTTGAAGAACGCATGTCCAGCAACGTGATAGAGACAAGCGGTTAAAGCAAGTGCAGCCAGTGCGTTCATTCCATAAGAACGGAAGAGAAGGCCCAGACCCATCGCCGCAAAAAGCAAGCCGATATTTTCAATTGATGAGTAAGCAAGTAATCGCTTCATCTCGACTTGTACGGCGGCGAAAACAACCCCGAAAATCGCAGTGATGAGCCCAAGGGCAAGCATCAATACACCCCACCACCAGATATGCAGATGCAGCAGATCGAAGCAAACTCGAAGTAGCCCGTAGATCGCCATCTTCAGCATTACGCCGCTCATTAATGCCGAGACGGGAGAAGGTGCAGCGGGATGGGCTTCAGGAAGCCAGATGTGCAAAGGCAGAATGCCCGCCTTCGCACCGAAACCGAAAATAGCAAGTAAGAAAGCGGCAGATGCCCAGAAGGTTGAAAGATTCTGGGCCCTCATATTTGCAAAGGTGTAGTCGCCAGTGTTTGCCTGGAGCACACCGAAACACAGAAGTATGGCAATCGCCCCAATATGGGCGATAAGTAGATAAAGAAAACCTGCCGCGCGAATCTTCGGCAGTCGATGATTTGCAGTAACCAAGAAATAGGAAGTCAGGGCCATGCTTTCCCACGCGACCATGAAGGCGTAAGCATCGTCTGCCAGCAACACCAGAGCCATGCTCGCGAGAAAGAAATGAAACTCAAGACAGAGTAATCCCGGCGCAGTTCCCTCGCCGTTACGAAAATATCCAGCAGCGAAAAGTGAGATGCCAAAGCTTGCCAGACCGATGATTACAAGAAAGAAAGCAGATAGCGCATCAAGGCGGAGATGAAAAGGGAGTGATGGCAATCCAAGGGCCAACTGCTTGCTTTCCACTCGCCCGCTCACGAGCGCCTGCGCCGCGGCATAGGCCAGAATCAAACCGCCGACTGCACCCAGCGGGAAAAATACTCGGGCTACCAAGGCAAATTTATGAAGAGCGATAATCCCAAGGAGCCCCAAGGCAATCCAGGCGCCAATTATCCAGAGCACCCAATCAATTGCCATCATATTTAACATTACGTCCTAACGAGTGCTCCCTGAAGACAGTATACGTCGCACATTTCTCAATCGAGGAAAAAGTCAGTAAGGAACTCAGTTGTTCCCGGAATTACTGAATATTTATCCAAATTTGTCATTCCTTCGGATGCTAAAACCTCGTCATCAATGAAGAAGTTTCCAGTGCAATCGTTGGCAGGCCGATTCAATATTGCGTAGGCTGCATCTGCAAGAATCTCTGGCTTCCGACATGCCGCCGTATCTATCCCTGGAATCATTGCAAGGGCCGCAGTATCAATTGCAGTCCGTGGCCAGAGTGCGTTAACCGCAATTCCTTCGCGACGAAATTCTTCAGACATTCCAAGAACACACATGCTCATCCCGTACTTGGCCATCGTGTAAGCCAAATTGCTTTTGAACCACTTCGGTTTCATCGACAGCGGTGGAGACAAGTTCAAAATATGAGGGTTGAGCCCGCCTTCAGCGGATTTTCGCAGATGAGGAATTGCTGCCTGAGACGTGAGAAAGGTTCCTCGGACGTTCACATCAAACATGAGATCAAACCGCTTTGCCGAAGTTTCCTCGGTTCGGGTCAAGTTAATCGCACTGGCATTGTTGATGAGAATGTCGATTCCACCAAATTCTGCAACTACCAAAGAAATCGCTTGAGCAATCTGGGTTTCATCTCGGATATCGCACTGAATTGGGAGCGCTTTACCTCCGGCGGCGCGAATATCCTCAGCCGCGGTAAATATCGTCCCGGGCAATTTCGGGTTGGTTTCTGCTGTCTTTGCCGCGATTGCCACTGAAGCGCCGTCTCGCGCCGCTCGTAATGCAATTGCAAGACCAATCCCCCGTGAACCTCCGGTGATAAATATTCGCTTTCCTGACAGGCTCATATCTTCACTCGCTTTGCCGCGAAATTCATAAGAGCAGTTTGAGCTTCGTGGGATTGCAGCGCTAGGGTAAATAATTGGGCTTCAGCATTCATTACTGCTTTTAGCGCCTCATACGAATTGCTCTTCAATAAGGCCTTTGTATGTAGTACGGCGGTCGGCGGCTGCTGCGCAATTTTCTGTGCAATGAGTTCTGCTTGTTTGGTTGCGTCATCTGCAACCAGCGTTACCAGTCCCATTTCTCGTGCTTCCTCCGCGCCGAAATTTCGACCGGTAAGAAAAATGTGCGATGCGCGCTGATACCCAACCAACTGCGGAAAGAGGAAGCTTGACCCGGCCTCTGGAACCAATCCCAGCGTGACGAAGGGCATAGAAAAATCTGCCGTCCGATCGGCAACGACCACGTCGCAATGGAGCAACAACGTGGTCCCAATGCCAATTGCCAAACCTTGCACAACGGCGATGATTGGTTTAGGAAAATCGCGAAGTTCGACCAAGAAATCAAACCCTGCTGAATCAGTTACTTCTCCTGATGCCTCAATGAAATCATTGATGTCATTGCCTGCAGTAAAATGAGGACCTTCGGCCTTGATGAGCACACTCCGGATGCCAAAATCACCCGCCGCCAGCCTGAGGTGCTTTGCAAGGCTTGAATACATGCCTCTTGTGAGCGCGTTCATCTTCATTGGACGGTTAAGAGTGAGAGTCAAAACACCCCCGTCGCTTATTGCCAGGATTTCATTCATTTGGCAATCTTATGGCTGGTAATGGAGAAAGTAATGTAGGACAATCTCCATCGAGTCTTCGGAGAGGCCAGGTCAACCCGGATGAGCGCAGATATAACCATATTGTCGAGAGAATTAACGCCATTTGAACGTCTAGTAATGGATTTACTATGCGAGGGTAAGTCAAATGCAGCCATCGCGCACGAGACCTCCCATACTGAAAAAGTGGTTGAGAACACTGTCAGTCGCACCGCCAAGACATTTGGCATCAAAGCCGACGGTGATACCAATCTTCGCGTTTTGTTGGCTCTGGCTTATCGGACACATTACGGGGACAAAGCTTTTGAACGTCTTGGGATTGCTTGTCAACATATGGAACTGGGTCCCGACGGAAAGTATGTCTGTACTCGACATCTCTAGGATCTGAAAGTATTTTCTATTCACAAGTGTGTATTGTGTAAGATGAATTTTTAGCAAACACACAAATTTGTGATCTAGATAACCTCAGGTGACGCACATAACTCGTTAACATTTATCACACTATTGCTAGGGCTATCTCTCGCAAAATGCTTCGTATCTCATTAAATAGCGTGTACTAATTGCTATGTTCATAAAAAAAGTGAATCTAAAAAGGAGAGAAAATAATGAAACGTCGCACTTTTGACAAGATGCTCACCTTGGTTGGTGTGGCAGTAAGTCTGTTTTTATTCCTTGCCGCTGGATTGCTCAATTGGGGATATACCTTTACTAACAACACGGTAAAAAGTCAGTTGTCATCTCAACAAATCACCATTCCGACGGCAACTCAGAATGCAAAAGAAGATGCTGCTACGACCGCATTCTTCAAAGCCAATGGTGGAAAGAACATGACTACCGGCAAGCAGGCGCAGATGTACGCCGACCATTATCTTGGCTTCCATTTGTCACGTATGGGAACGTACGCGGCCGCATCTGCTGCAGATCGCGCTGCAGCCGCAGCACTTGCCGCCAACCCCACGGACGCTGCACTCCAGACTGCAAAAACCACAGCGGATGCGACGTTGGACACTGTCTTCAAGGGAACAACTTTGAGGGGAACGTTGCTTACCGCTTACGCATTCTGGCAGATGGGTCAGATTGCCAAACTTGGCGCCATCGCGATGCTCGTTGGAGGGCTCTTACTGTTTGGTTTCTCAATAGCTGGCTGGATACATCTTCGTCGCACTCCAGAAGATGCGATGATCTAGCCCTCTACTCTCCGTGAGGGTGAAGAAAACGCCCCCCGATTTATCGGGGGGCGTTTTTCACGTCCTAATTTTCTAGCGTTCTACCTTGCCTGCGATAAATTCTTCAGTGCGAACTTGGGCAAGATCGTCGGTGTACTGAACCGGCGGGGTCTTCATAAAGTAACTTGCAGGAGAAAGAAGTGCTCCGCCAATCCCGCGATCCAAACCAAGTTTGGCGCAACGAAGAGCATCGATAATTACGCCCGCAGAGTTGGGGGAATCCCAAACTTCGAGCTTGTATTCAAGATTTAAGGGAACGTCACCAAAAGCTCGTCCTTCAAGGCGCACATATGCCCACTTGCGATCGTCAAGCCAAGGGATGTAATCAGATGGGCCGATGTGCACGTTGCGTGATCCAAGGTCGTGCTCGAGCTGCGAGGTGACCGAATTTGTCTTCGAAATCTTCTTGGATTCAAGTCGATCGCGCTCCAACATATTCTTGAAGTCCATATTCCCACCAACGTTGAGTTGGTAGGTGCGATCCAAGTGAACGCCACGATCCTGGAACAATTTCGCCATGATGCGGTGAGTGATTGTCGCCCCAACTTGACTCTTGATGTCGTCGCCAATGATGGGCAGGCCGGCCTTTTCGAACTTCTCGGCCCACACTGGATCTGAGGCAATGAAGACAGGAAGGGCGTTAACGAAGGCCACCCCAGCGTCGATTGCGCACTGGGCGTAATACTTGGCGGCAGTTTCTGATCCAACCGGCAAATAGCAGATCAGGACGTCAACAGCCTTGTCCTTAAGAGTTTGAACGATGTCAACTGGTGTCGCGTCGGACTCGGTGATGGTCTCTCGGTAATACCGACCAAGTCCATCGAGGGTGTGTCCACGTTGAACGATGACGCCCGACTTTGGAACGTCAGCAAATTTTATGGTGTTGTTCTCACTTGCCCAGATTGCATCCGCTAGGTCGAGACCAACTTTCTTCGCATCTACGTCAAAGGCCGCTACGAACTTCACGTTGCTGATGTGGTATCCCCCAACAACGGCGTGCATCAACCCTGGAATTTCCTGGTCGATGGGTGCGTCCTTGTAATAGACAACTCCCTGAACGAGAGAGTTCGCGCAGTTGCCTACGCCGATGATTGCAACACGAATGTCGCCCTTGCCGGTTGTGATGGTCACACTATTTCCTTTCGGTTTTAATCATGTCTTCCAACCAGGCGATTTCGCGCTCGGCGGATTCCAAAGAATGACGTCGCCATTCTTCGAGGTACTTATCGATGCCTACAGGTGACTTCTCTAATTCGCCGCGGAGAATTTCAGCGCGCTCTTTAAGACGACGATGACGGCCTTCGAGGATGCGAACTCGGTTGGTTCGCGATGTCGGGCCAAAGAATGCAAAACGGATTTCAAAACCTTCGTCTTCCCACGTGTCGGGGCTGACCGTATCGGTCAACTTGGCGAAGCGTGCCTTACCGGCATCTGAAAGCCGGTAGACGATCCGGGAGCGACGTGACAGGCCCCCGTCTTCGCCGAAGGACTCCTCGATCAGGCCAGCATCTGACATCCTGCGCAATTGGGGATAGAGAACCGAGAAGGAGAGTGCTCGGAAAGGGCCATAAATGGCGCTCATCCTCTTGCGAAGCTCGTAGCCGTGAAGATCGTCTTTTGAGAGAAGGCCCAGTAGGGCGAACTCCAACGATTCAGAGCGCGAGCGCAAGATTGCCTCCAACTATCGACTGGATATATCGATTCGATATATCGAATGCACAGTCAAGCGGATATATCCGATGTTGGCAAATCTGCCAGTCTCGGCGTGGCGCAGGCCCACTTTAGGCAGATTTGAGCGTGGAGCGCCTTACCCTTAAAGCGCCTTCCCCTCGGCTTAAGAGCCATTAGGGCTTGTTACTACTGAGGAAGGAATTATTCGATGTCCTTACTATCTTGGAAACTTCACGGCACCGGAACAAGCATTGCCCCAGGTGAAGTTGTGTCTACGGATGAACGATTGAGTTGGCCTCGCACCATCGGCTTTGGACTCCAACACATAGCTGCGATGTTCGGAGCTACCTTCCTCGTCCCGATCATCACCGGGCTTCCACCGACAACCACTCTCTTCTTTTCAGGTATCGGCACGATGCTCTTCCTCATCATCACCCAGAATCGAGTTCCTAGTTATTTAGGCTCATCTTTTGCCTTCTTGGCACCTATCGCGGCTGCCGTTGCAAAAGGCGGTATGGCTCAGGCACTTGGCGGAGTCATGGTTACAGGAATTATCCTGGCGCTCATTGGCTTGATTGTTCGCGCTGCGGGAATTTCCTGGATCAACTATCTCCTACCTCCTGTTGTCACCGGAACAATTGTTATGGTCATCGGCCTGAACTTATCTGGAGCGGCGAAGGCTAATTTTGCAAAGGGTCCACTGGATGCGATTGTCACTCTGGCAGCCGTGGCACTTATCGCTGCTTTTTCACGCGGATTTATCGGTCGGATTAGCATCTTTGCCGGCCTAGTAATCGGTTACGTTTTCGCCCTGATTCGCGGCGACGTAGTGACAACTGGAATTCATGCTGCGAAGTGGGTTGCTTTCCCTCACTTCACAACACCGTCATTCAAGATCAGCGCAATTGTTCTATTCCTTCCGGTAGTTCTTGTCCTCATCGCAGAAAACGTCGGTCACGTAAAGGCCGTCGCTGCTATGACAGGCAAGAACCTAGATGACCAGATGGGAATGGCCCTGTTTGCAGACGGAGTCGCAACAACATTGGCAGGTGCCGGTGGCGGTTCTGGAACGACGACGTATGCTGAGAACATTGGCGTCATGGCTGCAACTCGCGTTTACTCCACGGCGGCGTACTGGATTGCCGGGCTCGGAGCGGTACTTCTTTCGCTCTCGCCTAAATTCGGAGCGGTACTTCTGGCCACACCAGTTGGTGCACTTGGCGGAGTCGAGGTTGCACTCTTCGGCATGATCGGCGTACTCGGTGCTCGTATTTGGATCGAAGGCAAAGTCAACTTTGCCGACTCGACCAATTTGATCATCGCTGCATCATCTTTGGTGATCGGCATCTCTGACATGGCATGGACGAAGGGCCAATACACATTCACGGGCATCGTCAATGCAACACTCGTGGCAGTGATCGGCTACCAAGTCCTCAGCATGATCGCTAAGGCTCGAGGCAATAGAGCCGCATAAGCGCCTTTTTTAGACAAAGAAGGGAGATGGGCAAGGTTAGGCGAACGTAATCTTTTCAGTTCGCCGGCCTTGGTCCATCTCCCTTCTTTTGCACTCCAAGTCACGTCACTTCAAACGTGCTCAAGAGGATACGATTCCGCGGTGATCGTTCCGACGCGGATATGGCAGTACTTGATTGCTTCGTTCGTAATAATTATTGCTCCAGGCCCGAGTGTTCTCTTTGTCATTGCTAGGGCGATTGCTTGGGGCAAAAAAACGGCTATCTTCAGTGTTGTCGGTAATGTTTTTGGGTCTTTCCTTCTATCGGTTTTAGTGGCGCTAGGACTCGGTCCGATTTTGCAGCACTCGAGCATCGCTTATTCGCTGGTGCAATGGGCTGGAGGTGCCTACCTCGTCTACTTGGGAATTGATGCTCTTAGGCATCGCAGGATTCACGCTGCAGACATGAAAATCCGAAGTGGAACCGCACCTTCCGCTTTTCGCTCCATACGCGATGGTTTCTGGGTTGGCATTCTCAACCCCAAGACATTGGTCTTCTACGCTGCTGTACTTCCCCAATTCATTGATCGCCAAAGAGGACACGTAACCTTTCAACTGCTTCTTCTTGGAACTATTTTTGCCGTGATGGCGCTAATGTCAGACGGGACATGGGGACTCCTGGCAGGCAGCGCACGCGAATGGCTAGCCACCGATCCGCTCCGATTAATAAGGCTTCGAACTGTTGGCGGAGTTGTGATGGTGGCACTTGGGATATTCGTGGTCGCATCTGCCGTTCGACATGCCCTTTCTTAATGCCCAGTCGTAGGATGAAATCTTGAAAAATACGTCACTTGAAAAACACATTGTCAAAGTCCTCACCTCTGCACAGATTCTCAACGGAGTCGGAGTAGCCGGAACGGTCGCGGCTGGTTCGCTACTCGTATCCTCAATATCCAAATCCGAATCACTTGCGGGGCTCGCTCAAACTAGCGCCGTACTCGGAGCTGCTGCCATGGCATTGCCGCTGTCTCGCCTCACCCTTCATGGAGGCAGGAGATTGGCCTTATCGGTCGGCTATGCGATCGGAGTATTCGGTGCACTTCTCGCAATCGTCGGTGGCGCAACCAGAATTCTTGAACTTATGCTCCTCGGAACTTTTCTCGTCGGTGCGGCATCTGCGGCCGGGTATCAAGCACGCTTTGCCGCTGTCGACCTATCAACCGATGAGTCGCGTTCAAGGCAACTCTCTATGGTTGTGTGGGGCTCGACAATTGGTGCGGTGGCAGGACCCAATCTCATGGAGCCCTCGGGAAATCTCGCGCAGTCTTTAGGGCTGCCCAGATTGGTGGGGCCCTACATCCTCGCAATCATCTCTCTGACTCTGGCAACTGCGGTCATCGCTCTTTACTTAAAACCTGATCCATTTCTGACCGCGGTAGCCCTCCTACCGCCGACTTCATTGGTGGATACAAAGCCTTCTACTCGTTCAACGTTGAAATTGATTTCAAAAACGCCTTCGGCCCTCTTTGCAATAGTTTCGATAGCAGTCGGACATGTGGTGATGGTCTCGGTCATGGTGATGACGCCAGTTCATATGGCCCACGTTGACGTAACGCTCACAATTATTGGGATGGTGATCAGCGTCCATGTCGCGGGAATGTACGCATTTTCTCCGTTGGTCGGCTATCTCAGCGACACTCTCGGACGCAAAGGCGTTATTCAAATCGGGTTAGTGATCCTCCTTTCAGCAGCGGTCATAGCAGGACGGTCTCCTGGCAATCATGCTTTCACTTTGGGAGTTGGGTTGTTTCTTCTAGGTCTGGGATGGTCATGCACGTTGATCGCCGGGTCCGCTTTGTTATCTGAATCAGTAAGTGAGGAGCTCCTTCCTTCGACTCAAGGAGCATCTGATCTCATCATGAACCTCACGGGCGCGGCAGGTGGCGCATTAGCAGGCGTGATTATCGCGACCATGAGCTACGGATGGCTCTGCGCGATTGCCTCGATTCCAGTCATTGGTTTGGGAATTTGGTCACTGCGTGCCAAGACAAGTCAACACGGCTAGCGATCACCATTAAGCCTCAATTGTCACCGTGATTAGGCACAATGGGAGTATGAGAAAACCTTCAGTTCCTGCACGTGAAAACATTTCGCCTTCGGATCTCACCTTCGGGCTTTCCACGTGCAAGCGCTGCCTCTGGATTAAGTACTGGCACAAAGTCACCATGCCTGGCGCCTTTCCACTGGTTGGCACGTTTTCCTCTCTGCAGGAAAAGGCATTCCGAGGCGTTGCAACGGAGGACATCGATCCCTCGCTTAGACCTGGTCGAGTTACCAAACTTGCTGAATGGGTGAAGAGTAAGCCGCTCGCTGTAAACGGAGAAACATCTCGTTGGCGCATTCTCGGTAAATACGACCTTGTTGCTGAGAATGACGATGGCACGGTGGCATTGATTGATTGCAAGGTCTCAGACAGCGCGCGAGACTCGGGCGAGTTCTACTCTCCTCAGCTTGAGGCGTACGCGTACGCAATGGAGGTACCGGCTGCTGGAAAAGCGTTACAGGTTGCAACCATGGGACTATTGGTTTGGAATCCAGACAAGGTCGTCGGAACGAGTGCTCTTGATTATGCATTCGGGGTAACTCAAAAATACGTGCCAGTCCCCCGAGACCACGAAAAGTTCTTGAACGTCATCGGAGACTTCATCAACGTGCTTGAAGGCCCAGTTCCTCTTCCAGGTCCAACGTGCACTACATGTAATTATCTTGTCGAACGACTTGCGCTTGAGGACTAAGGACTATTAGTCGCCTTCGTCCATTTCGGCCTTACGCCTGGTTGCAAAAATATCTACGTATTCTTGGCCTGAAAGGGCCTGGATCTTTCTCATCAAATCATCGGTCAGATCTCGGAGCAACTGCAGATTTGTCGAATCACCTTTGAGGTAGATCGGTTCACCAAAAATCATCTTCACCCGCATGATCTTCGGAATCAATTTTCCAGACGGCTGAATCTTGTCGGTATCAAACATGGCAATCGGAATGATCGGGGCGCCAGATTCGAGTGCGAGGCGAACAAGCCCCGTCCGACCTTTATAGAGGCGACCATCTGGCGAGCGCGTTCCCTCAGGGTAGATACCAAGGCAGTTGCCGTCGGATAAGACTTTCAGCCCCGTGATCAAAGCGGCCTCACTCCTGCGCCCTCCCGAGCGATCGACGGGAACTTGGCCCAGAGCAAGAAAGGTCAGTTTCTTGAGCAGCCCTTTTGGACCAGGAGATGTGAAGTACTCGCTCTTCGCCAAGAAGGTAACTTTTCGCGGGACAACAAGAGGCATGAATACTGAATCGCTGAAAGAGAGATGATTCGACGCCAAGATCACCGGACCAGTCACAGGTACGTTTCGAAGGCCGCGCACCTTGGGTCGAAAAAGGATCATCAAAAACGGAGTCAAGAATGCGCGAAGGAGGCCATAGGGCAGATTCACTATTGCGCTCCTCGATCTACTCGCGGTTAGGGCACATCAGATGCCCCCATATCTCAGGGGACCAATTTAGTGGGTCTTGACCCTCTATGACACTATGGGAAAGTGACGGAGAACCCAATCTCGCAGAGTTTGGAGTTAATTGCGGGAGACATTGGCGTCCTCATCCTCCACGAGGCGACAACTTCAACTGATTTGGCATCTACGTGGGCACATTCCCTGCACGATTCGGGATTGACCGTTCGCCTCCCTCAACTTTCGATGAACCCAGTCTCCTGGCAGGAAACCAAATCCGACGATCTTCAAATCTGGCTCACCATCGCAGAACAGTCACTGGCTTTTTTAAAGAACCGATGTAGTGCCGTATTCATTGTTGGGATTTCCATGGCGAGCACTGTCGTCCTACGTTTAGCAGAACTTCTGGGAGAAGAAATTGATGGCGTCATTCTTCTTGAACCCTCATTGCCGAAAAACAGATTCGCTCTGCGCAAAGCCTGGAGAGTTATCGACGAGGAGCTTTACTTAGTCGAACAACCGCTCGTAATGCTTTACTCCCAGCAAGCAACCGATGAATATTCCGAAAATGTACTTCACATTTCACGTGCGGTGACTTCACCATTTGTTCGAGAAATCGTATTGCAAAATTCCTTTGGCGATCTCCCCATCATCCTCGAAGAATCCTCGGCATTTATCAACGAGGTTGCCAACGGATTCTGGCTCACGGATATGGTGAGCCAGGACGACGATCTTATCGACGCGGAATTCGAATCGATTATTGCAGGGCTCTCCCTTGACGAGTCCCTACCCACCAACTTTCTAGACGAATTAGATCGACCCGATCCGGAGGATCATTTTCAGAAGCCCGATCCGATTCTCGAACCGATCCACGATCGCACCAAAAGAAATTCCCTATTGGCAATGCTGCTCGGTCCCATCTACGCCATCACCGCAGCAATCATCGGTTTCAATCCATTTGGAATCGAACCGTGGCCAGGCGTACTTGTCTTCATCGGCGGGCTTGCTTCCTTTCTTTTTCATCTCCGAGATGGCTACGAAGATGACGATGGAGCCATCCTTTAGTTACGCAAGACAAAAACAAATGAAGGAGTACGAGACATGAAAGACGCGTTTCGATGGGGAATCATTGGCACCGGTGGAATCGCCATTGCTTTCGCCACGGATTTACAGAGGTTGCCAGACCATAGAGTTAAGGCCGTGGGTTCACGGTCTGTCAAAAAGGGCCACGCATTTGCAGCGAAGTACCCAGATTGCAAGGCGTACGGCAGTTATGAAGAATTGGTAGCCGATCCAAATATTGACGGCGTTTATGTTGCAACTCCACATACTTCGCACGTATCAAACACGCTTCTCGCTCTCCGTTCGGGCAAACCAGTGCTTTGCGAAAAGCCATTCGCGGTTAACTCCGCTGAGGCAAACCTCATGATCGATGCCGCGCGCGAAATGAATGTCACCTTGATGGAGGCAATGTGGACACGCTTTCTCCCACATATCAAAAAGACAAGAGAGATTCTTCGTAGCGGCGTACTTGGAGAAATCATCTCCGTGGAGGCCGACCACGGCCAAAGGCTTGCTCCACTTCGAATTCCGAGGTTGATGCTTCCTGAATTTGCAGGAGGCGCACTCCTTGACCTCGGCATCTACCCAATCTCCTTTGCTCACATGATTCTTGGAGTTCCAGAGAAAATTACTGCTTCGTCAACCTTTACTGTTGAAGGCGTCGATGCCCAAACCACCGCGATCTTTGATTATGCGTCGGGAGCCCAGGCAATATTGACTACAAACATGATCACACAGACCCCCTGCCGTGCGGTAGTTAGCGGAACGTTGGGGCGGATGGAAATCGACTCCGTCTTCTACAACCCGGCCCCCATGCGACTGATTCTCAACGACGGTTCCATTACTGAATATCCAAATACCTATGAAGGTCATGGTCTTCGCGAGGAAGCGATTGAATTCGCCCGACTAGTACGAACATCAAAATTGGAATCGTCCATACTAAC
Source organism: Actinomycetes bacterium (assembly GCA_025355665.1). Taxonomy (GTDB): domain Bacteria; phylum Actinomycetota; class Actinomycetes; order Nanopelagicales; family Nanopelagicaceae; genus QYPT01. The sequence continues at coordinate 68,069 of JANXZF010000138.1, read as the reverse complement.
TTTGAACGAAAGTTATGAAATCATGAAATCACTCGATGAAATTCGAAGTCAAGTGAAACTCACTTACCCTTTTGAATAATTTAGGCGCGAGCTAAATCGGCAGCGCCAACAAGGCCTGCTTCATTTCCGAGTTCGGCCGCAATGATCCGTGGTGAAGGATGCTTTCCTGCAAAGGGCATATACCGTTCGACCGCTACTCGAGTGGGGGCTAGCAATATCTCGCCGGCATCAATTACTCCCCCGCCGATTACAACGCAGGCAGGATCAAGCACGACAGATAAGGATGCGATACCTGCTCCTAACCATTGCGCTGTTGTGTTGAAAGCAGCAAGTGCAACCGCATCTCCCTGGCGTGCCGCATCAGTGATGTGTTTTCCTGTTAATCCAGCGACGGTGCCGTCACCAAGGGCGAGAAGATTGCGGGCGACTTCCGGAGATGCGCTAATTGCCTCCCGTGCATGTCGAAGCAGAGCGTTGCCAGATGCATACTGTTCAAAACATCCCCGTCCTCCACATCCGCATAGATGTCCATCTGGGACGACTCTCATGTGGCCAAACTCGGCAGCCACGCCAAAGGCGCCACGGTACAACTGACCATTTACAACAACGCCACCGCCAATCCCTGTGCCGATTGTCAGCATCATCAAGTGGTCTTCATTTATTCCTGCACCAAATCGCGCTTCGCCCCAAGCCGCGGCATTTGCGTCATTTTCAATAACAAGAGGTAATCCGATGAGGGCTCCAAGCTCTTTATCTAGATTGACGCCATTCCAGCCGGCAATATTTGGCGAAGCGAGCATTGTCTTTCGATCTGACGAAACAAAACCGGCGGCTGAAATTCCGACGCACGAAACGTCGTAATCTTTCATGAGCTCCAACGCGACATCTGCAATCGCTTGAGTCAGGGCAGAACCGCCCTGACGTGGCGTATCGCGGCGTGCGTGTGCCAAGACCGTCCCGTGCTCATTAACCACACCACCAAGAACTTTGGTGCCGCCGACATCGACACCGATAGAAAAGCCCATCTATTTCTCCGCAAATGTCTTGAGTTGCGATAGGGCCATTTCAATTGTCGCCTTTTCGGCGTTCTTGCGCATGATCGATGGAATTGGCATCGAAAGGTCAACGTGCAATTCGTAAGTCACATCTGTCGTATCTTCGTCCTGGGCCGAAATTACGTAGGCCCCGTCCATAGCGGTCAAAAGGTCAGCATCCGTGAGCGAGAAACTCAATCGACTTGGCGCCTGACTCCAGTCATAGGCGAGGCTGACCCGGTCCTTCATCATTCCTGCATCGATGGAAAGAGTGGCAGCAACTGGGCGGCCCATATCGTCGACCGAAGTGACGTTGACCGACTTAATCGCACTCGACCACGTGGGGTATTGAGCGATATCAAAAAGAGCGGCCGCAACGATTGCAAGTGGTGCCTCAATGGAAATCTTTCCGGTGCTGAAATCGGCCATGTCCGTAGGTTACCCCCTCCCTTTACTGTTCTTCTCGCGCTAGCGTTGGAGGCATGAATGAAAAGACGGTACCCGCCCTTGTCCCTGCCGCCACTGCGGGAAATCTCACAAACCTCGTTGCAGAACGGGCATGGTTCGAACCGGAACGCATCATGCTCTCAAGGCCACTTGGAGCAGGCTGGCAAGAAGTCACTGCCAGGGAATTCGAATCCGAGGTTCGGGCAACTGCAAAGGGATTAATTGCAGCAGGCGTCCAAATTGGGGATCGAGTAGCGATCATGGCCCGAACTCGATATGAGTGGACCATCTTGGATTTTGCTATCTGGTTTGCTGGCGGGTGCGTTGTTCCGATCTTCGAAACATCCTCAGCCGACCAAGTCCAATGGATTCTGAGCGACTCTGGCGCAGTTGCCATCATTGTTGAGACCCCTACGCATCGCGATCTAGTCTCTACGGTTCTGCCATCTCATACAAAAAAAGTTTGGACTATTACCGAAGAAGCGATGCATATTTTGAGCACAACTGGTGTCGGTGTTTCTGATGAAGAAATTGACCGGCGCAGAAATGCACTTGTTCCAGACACTCTCGCCACTTTGATTTACACCTCGGGCACTACTGGCAAACCCAAGGGCGTCCAACTTACTCATTCCAACTTCCTAGCCGAATGTGGCAATGTAGTTCAGGGCGCTGCAGATTTGTTCTTGAAGCCGGGTGGCTCCACCCTTCTCTTCCTCCCGGTCGCGCACGTTTTTGGTCGAATGGTTCAAATTGGCGCCGTTAGCGCCGGATTACATATGGCACATTGCGGCGACCCGTCGACCAGGCTTGCTATCGACATGGCATCCTTTAAACCAACTTTCGTTCTCGCAGTGCCAAGAATTTTCGAGAAGATCTATAACGGAGCGGAAGCCCACGCCGAAGCCGGAGGCAAGGGGAGAATCTTCCGCAAGGCCGCAGCAGTCGCTATCGCATATAGCCAAGCCCTGGATAAGGGACGTATTCCTGTTCCGCTTCTCATTAGGCATCGCATTTTCGACAAATTAGTTTTCTCCAAAATTCGCACCAACATGGGCGGACGAGTCGAGGCTTCAATATCCGGAGGAGCTCCACTCGGTGAGCGACTTGGACATTTCTTTCGTGGTGCCGGGATTCGAATCCTCGAAGGTTACGGATTAACTGAAACCACAGCAGGTGCAACTCTCAATCTGACACAACACCTCAAAATTGGTTCTGTCGGTATGCCTGTTCCTGGCACTACCATCAAGATTGCCGATGACGGTGAGGTCCTCATCAAGGGGCCAATTGTGATGCGCGGATACTGGCAAAACGAAGCAGCCAACGCCGACGCATTTGTTGATGGTCAATGGTTTAGAACCGGAGATCTCGGTCGCCTGGACGATGAGGGTTATTTATTTATCGTCGGTCGGAAAAAGGAATTGATCGTGACATCCGGTGGAAAGAATGTTGCTCCGGCCGTCCTTGAGGATCGGATTCGCGCCCATCCCCTCGTAAGCCAATGCGTGGTGGTTGGTGACAATAAACCGTTCATCGCCGCGTTGATCACTCTTGACCTAGATGCGCTTAAGCCGTGGGTTTCTATTCACAAAAAAGAATGGACATCTGTGGCTGAGCTCGCACAAGATCCCGATCTCATTGCAGTAATACAAACTGGAGTCGACGAGGCCAATAAAGCGGTTAGTAGAGCCGAATCAGTACGAAAATTCACCATACTTCCCGTGGATTTCACTATTGCAGGAGGCCAGCTCACCGCCAAACTTTCTATCAAGCGACACGTTGTTGCTCAGGAGTTCGCCGACAAAATCGAAGCGCTATACAACTAGAGCAAGGTGATCATGAGTTCTGACCGAGCGCGCCTAGCGCGCGAACTCCACGATGGAATCGCGCAAGACCTAGTGGCAGTTGGCTACTCACTCGACCTGCTCTTGGCGAATCCGGAAACGTCGACGGCCTCTCGGTCTCAAATCAGAACTCTGCGATTAAATATCTCGGAACTCATCGACAAAGTGCGGAGAGAGATCTACTTTCTTGGACAACCAGAAGGCTTAAGTTTGAGCAAGCGAATTGCGAACTGCGCGACAAAGGAATGTAGTGAAATGGAACTGCAACTCGACTTAGAGGAAATGAACGAAGATTTCGATGGAAACGTGACACTTGAGATAGATCGAATTGCTCAAGAGATATTGCGCAATGTGGCAAAACATTCAAAGGCAGACAAAGTTTCGGTTTCGCTCAAGGAGATGGAGCACACAATCGAATTGAGCATTCGGGATACGGGCGTCGGAGGAGCGGAGATCAAGGAGGGCCATTTCGGAATGCAGGGCCTTCAGGACCGCGCGCTATCAATTGGTGCCCAGATTGATTTCGTTTCGGACTGCTCTGGCACGCGAGTTCTGCTTCGTATTCCGAGAGGAAAACCTAGCGATGGCTAATTCCGATATCTCAGTTCTCCTTATTGATGACCATCAAGTAGTCCGGGATGGTTTGCGCAACTCCTTGATGCAAGAGGAATTCAACGTCATTGGTGAGGCTGCTTCAAAAAGCGAAGCCTTCGCACAGATCGCTCACAAAGATCCCCATGTGATCATCGTCGATTTGAATCTTCCAGATGGAAGCGGTCTAGAAGTGATTGCGTGGGCAAGAAGCGTCTCACCTACTATCGGAATCGTGGTTCTCACTTTCAACGATGATGACGCCAATCTTCTCGCCTCTTTGCAGGCTGGAGCGAGTGCTTACGTCCTTAAAAGTGATCCGGTCAAGGAAGTTGTCTCCGCTGTACTGCATTCTTATAAATCACCGAACAGTTTTTCAGCCAAGGGCTTGAAGGCAGCAGTATCTAGAAAAGAAAATGGCTTTGGTCTCACCGCGAGAGAGCTCGAAATCTTGGCGCTTTTGCCTAAGGGAAGGATGTCGTCACAAATCGCGGATGAATTATTTATAAGTGAAGCCACAGTTAAAACCCACTTATCTTCAATCTACCGAAAACTCTCAGTATCGAATAGAAGCGCGGCCGTGGCGCTCAGCATTAAGCAAGGATTGATTTCTCAGATTTGAAGAAGTTGAGCAAATTTGTCCGACCAGATCTTCCATGACCAGCCCGATCTCACCCACTCATTCCCCTTTTCACCCATCGCCTTTGCTTTCGCCGGATCGCTCAAGACTCGCACAATCGCTGCAGCAATCTCATTAGCATTAGTTCCATCCACGACAATTCCCGTGACTCCATCAACGACTGCATCAGGTGCGCCACCCGAGTTGCCCGCAATAACGGGAAGCCCACAAGCGCCTGCCTCCAAATAGACAATGCCTAGCCCTTCAACTTCAAGGCCAGCAAGTCGACTGCGCGATGGCATCGCGAAGATGTCTCCACACTGGAAATACGCTGGAAGTTTGGCGAAGTTCACTCTTCCAACAAATGTGACGTTTCTACCCAATTCCCTTTTGGCAACCATTTTTTCAAGAGATTTTCGGTAACTTCCTTCACCAACGAGAAGCAAGTGCACGTTGGCGATTGACTTACTAATAAGTGGCAATGCTTCGATAAGCCGATCCTGCCCCTTGCGAGGGACGAGTCGACCCACGCTGACGATGACGGACTTATGCGTCAAGCCCAGTTCTTCGCGCAATTCAGATGGTGCTTCTAAGGGCACGAAATGCGAAGTGTCTATTCCCGGTGCGAGGTGAACCATGGCCTTCTGCGCCTTTGGCGAGAGAGAACGCGAAATGTTTCGTTTCGTGAAATCTCCCAAGTACGTGAGCGCATCTACAGTATTGCCAACGCGCCTAATCGCAAGTGAAAAAGGAAAAACCTTGGCCCACCAGACTTCATGACCATGGGTGAGGGAAACGATTCGTTGAACACCTGCCTTGCGCAAAGTCGGAGCAAGAAGGGCTAACGGCGCCGCCGCGCCAAAGCACGCTACTGACGGTTCGGTCTTCTTAACAATAGATCGAATTGCCCAAGCAATGCGTGGCGTTGGAAGCAACATCTTAGTGCGATCACGAATTACCTCAACTCCATCGACTTTCCATTTTGCATCGTAAGCAGAGGTATCACCTTGAGATGAAGTGAATACAGTTACCGAATCCTTAGGAAGTCTCTCGACCAATCCCATAATGAAGGACTCGATCCCGCCGGCACGAGGACCAAAATCATTTGTAACAAAAAGAATTTTCTTCATTTAGAAACGGCGGGCAGCTACTAGCCGTTCCGATCCAAACCAGGCGCCGAATGATTCAACTCGCACGCGAGCGCCGGTGTGGGGTGCATCAACCATTTTGCCTCCGCCCAAGTAAATTCCATTATGCCCGATCGGCGAGCCAAAAAAGACAATGTCGCCAGGTTGCAATTGATTAAGCGGAACTCTTCGGCCGTAGTTTGATTGAGCCGCCGCCGAGTGAGGAAGTGAAACACCGGCCGCTTGATATGCGCGCATGGTGAGCCCGGAACAATCCCAATAGATCATCCCAGCAGCGCCAAATACATATCGATCACCGATTTGCTTAAGCGCAAAGCGAATGGCAATTCCTGCTCTGCCCGATACTCCTCCGGCTGTTTTGGCGAATGCCAGCGAAGATTTTTGATCTTGAGCATTTGCTTGGTCGTTGAGTTTGGCAAGTCGAATTCGGTCAGCCTGCTTCAATTTAGCCAGCAACGTCTCCACCTGCTTCAATTTTGAATTGGCTAGCGCTGTCTGCGCCGCCAAACGAGCCTGCGTCGCCCTCACTAATGACAACTTGTCGTTAACCGTCATAGTCGTGGCATCGAGTCTCTGGCGAGCCGCCGCATATTGGTGGAGCTGAAGGGACTTGCGACGTGTAATCGCATCTAACGATCCAGCGGCAGAGAGATACAAAGTCGGATCGGAGGAGAATAGAAGTTCCAAGCTCTGACTCAGCCCCCCGGATTGGTACTGGGTTATGGCGATGGCGCCTAGGGATCTACGAAGTTGAGTAACCGTTTTTCCTTGTACCGCTGCCTGTTGGCGGATTCCGGTCAAGGTGCGGGTGAGCTGGTCGAGTTGCACTTTGGCCGCCTGGGCACCTTCGGCCGATGCGGCTGCCTGCTCCTGAAGTTGGACGATCTGGCGTTGGACATCGCGCAACGAAGGAGCCGCGCTGGCCGGTGCTACCGAAATTCCGACGAAGATCGTGAGGGCAAGACAAACCCTCATCACCCCAGCGAATTTCATCTGGTCAGGCTAACGGGGCTTGGCTTTCGACTCAACCCAATTTAGGGTGTCAAACCTTGGATTTAGCCTTGAATAGCCCTCTGAAAGCGCATTGGGGGCACAATCCCGCGCGAGGAGAGCAATTCGATGGCATCTGCCGTCTTGTCGCTCACGTCTTCAATCGGGGCGAGGAGAAATGTCACAACGCAGTCCTTGCAGGCAATCTCTCGCACAACGCAGGTGTCGCAATCGATGATCATGGACGAACGGTAGCCATGGCCACTGACATCTCACGGGTTAGAGTTCCAGCATGGCTGTGATCGCGTCCCTCGTGCTCGGCGCCGACGGTTCAAGCAGCTTGCGAGGTAATTCGGCGGCCATCTCCACCCCCATTGACCGTGAGCGCTTCTTAGCCAGACGAAGGCTTTGCGACGTGATTATCGTCGGAGGAAGGACGGCAAAGGCAGATGGCTACAAAACAACCCCGGTTCCTCTCGTAATCATCTCGCACTCGCGTCCGGGCCTTCTAGACGTCAATCCAAAAGCGCACTGGTGGATGATGCCAGCGACCGAGGCGATTGAGCGGGTGAAAAAAGAATTCGGTCCTACCGTTTCCATCGAAGGCGGGATCTCCATGATCTCCGAACTTCTCGCGGCTGGTGCGATTTCGCAACTGGAACTCAGCATCTCACCTAAGACGGGCGGCGAGAACAAGATTAACCGCGAGCAGTTGCTCAAGTTCTTCGAGAAAGTCGAGGAAGAATTGGTCGTTGAAACGATTTTTTACACGTGCACAAGGCCGATGATCAAGCCGAGATAACTGCCACTCCAAGTACGGCCAGAACTATCCCGACATACTGGATTCGATGAAGGCGTTCGTGCAATATCTTGAAAGCAAGTACGGCAGTCATGATCGGGAAGAGCGAGCCCAACACCATCACGACCGAAACTAGGCCGTGCGTCGATGCAATTCCTAGAAGAACGTTGGCAGAAAAATCTGCCATACCGACGTACACCAATTTCGGGAGATCTGATTTTTGAATTCCCCCAACTCCTCGATATTTCAAAGCGATAGAACATGAGATAACGAGCGTTGTGATTCTCATCATCACCATCGTCATCAATGCGCTGGAGACGGAGCCTTTTGCCATGAATGTAAGCGCGGTGCCAAAACCAACCGCTGCACCAAATGCGAGAAGTACCGGCCGAAGTGGCAAACCCTGAGATACCTCTGGCCCGCTTGCACAGAATGCTCCGGTGAGGGCAATGGCGATGCCTATTCCCTTGAGATACGGAACGTGTTCGCCAGTTATGAGTGCAACCGTTATCGGAATGATTGCGCAAAGAGAACTGATCGGCGAGACAACGCCCATACGACCGCTGGCCAGTCCTGCATAAAGCAACGCAAGTCCGATGTATCCAGTCACTCCTGCGACTAGAGCAGGGAAGAAATATCCATGGTGCCCAAAAGCCGGTGCCTTCCACTGCCCCGTGGACACAACGAGCACCAGTCCAAAGATCAATCCGAACGCTTGAGAGACTCCAGTAACTGCAATTGCGGGCAATCGCTTTGCCAACCGACCGCCTTCAAAATCCGAACTCCCCCATAACAACGATGAGAAAAGAGCTAGGAAGATGGCCACGTGCAGTAGGTTACCGCCCTGCCTCCCACCTTTAACAAAGGAATATCCATACATTGAGGTAGTGGACGCAAAGGGTTTCGCAAAAGTTTCTGACGTCTTGCGTACTTATCATCCGCGTGCCGAAATTCTCCTCGAGGAAGTCCCTGCTCCCCAAAAATTAGCAGCGTTTGCTTATGCATTTTCGGCAGATGTAAGCAACGGGCTTCTTGGTGATGACGAAGATGAAATCGCATCTGGGCGGTTCGTGCTTCTTCATGAACCCGGAGGACAGGACACATGGGAAGGCGAATTCCGCTGCGTGACTTACGTCCGCGCTGATGTCGACGTCGTCATGCAAGAAGATCCGCTTCTTCCTGAAGTTGGCTGGAATTGGCTCCTTGAATCTCTAAGTCTTGCTGGATGCAAATTTGTCGCGGCAAGCGGAACTGTCACGAGAGTCGCAAGCGCCTCATTCGGGAAGCTTTCTCCGAAAAGTGATGAGGCAGAAATTGAAATTCGCGCATCGTGGACTCCGATGATAAAGACTCCAGAAGATATCCGGTCGCATATCGAAGGTTGGTGCACACTCCTTGCCGAATTGTCGGGTCTTGCGCCAATTCCCGACGGTGTCTCTGCGATCAATCCCAAGGTCAATTCAAATAATCGTGACCGACACTAATCAATGAGTGAGCCGATCCTTGAAGAGGGCAATGCCCCAACGCCGCTCCTTCAACCTGTCGGAGGAACACCGCCGCTAATAACAACGGAAGAGGAACTCAGCAATGCAATCGAGATGCTGGAGGCAGGCACCGGTGCGTTCGCAATCGACGCCGAGCGCGCATCGGGATACAAATACAGCCCACGGGCATATCTGATTCAAATCAAACGCACTGGCGGTGGTTTGCACCTCATCGACCCGATCCCCTTTCACCAACAAAATCCATTCGAAGTTCATCCTTTGTTCCGAGAACTCAATGACCTACTTCGCACCGATGAAGTAATTTTGCATGCAAGTACTCAAGATCTTCCCTGTCTCCGCGAAGTTGGTCTCAACCCCTCCACCTTGTTCGACACAGAATTGGGCGGACGTATCGCCGGCCTGCCTCGCGTTGGATTAGGCGCTCTCGTGGAAAGTCTTCTCGGAATTTCCCTCGCCAAGGAACACAGCGCGGTCGATTGGTCATCCCGCCCTCTACCGGATGAGTGGTTGACATACGCCGCACTCGATGTTGAACTGCTTGTCGAACTTCGTTCAAAGATAAGCGAACTACTTGAAGCACAAGGAAAATTGGGTTGGGCAATGGAAGAATTCGCTGCCATCCTCCAATCCCCACCCTCCGCTCCACGAAAGGAACCGTGGCGAAGGGCGTCTGGTATCCACAAAATAAGGCGACGCGATCAACTGGCCATCATCAAAACCTTGTGGCACGAACGCGACACATTGGCACGAGAAGCAGATCTCGCTCCAGGAAAGTTCCTCTCCGATGCCGCACTCTTGGAATTGGCGATACATGTCCCAAAGACCCGTGCGGATATGGAGAAGGCGCTGCGCCCGATTGGCGCCCGATCTCGTTGGTTTGAACACACCGCTCAATGGCTTGGGGCAATCCGAACAGGAATTGCTGTTCCCGAAAGCCACTGGCCCCAATTACGCGCTGAATCCGATTCAATGCCACCCGTCAAGATCTGGCGCGACAAATTCCCGGCAAAATTTGCCCCCCTCTCCCACGCGCGTGCCACTATCGAGGCCAAAGCCGAAGAACTATCCATCCCGCCAGAAAATCTCATCTCACCAGATCTAGTGCGCCGACTTTGCTGGAATTCACCGGAGGGTGCCACGATGAAATTGGATATAGATGGAGTTATATCCAGTCTGATTGAACAAGGAGCAAGGCACTGGCAGGCTGGGATTGTTGGACCCTTGATCGCCGCAGCTTTGCTTGAACGCAAACCAATCGTTATCGCCACCGAGGAAGTTGAACGTGACTAACTACAAATGGTTCGAGTCTGACGTTCCTGAAGGTTTGGAGATCAGACAAGTCTATGGATTCATCTTTGATCATGGCGGACGAATTCTCATTTTGGACGATGATGGAATATTCAATCTCCCAGGCGGAAGACCGGAATACGGTGAGAGCACAGTCCAGACTCTTATTCGGGAAATTAAAGAAGAAGTCCAAGTATCGATCAAGACCATTAACTTTCTCGGATATCAACTCGTCACAGGAATCGAGGAGTTCGCTCAGGTGAGATTGGTTTGCCAGTTAGATGAAATCTTTCCGAGCAAGGCCGATCCAATCACCGGAAGGACATACGTAAGACTTTGGATTCCTCCGACTCAGGCAAATACATTGCTCGGTTGGGGAGATTCTGGTGAACGCCAGATAGCGAGTGCGATTGAAGCGGCTTCCCAGAGCTAGTTCGAATTTTCAGCAGAGGTACCAGTGAGACCTCAACAGGCTCAAGTTAAGCAATGTAACCCCACTTTGTTCCGACGGCGACGGCCGCTAAACCCTCAACAAAGCTCTCGGCCTGGTCGAACTTTGGAGCGACTACCGTCTTTCCGTTTCGGTCGATGTATCCCCATTTTGCTCCATTTCCCACGGGGGCGAAGCCATTAGCAAAGGATCTTGCATACATGTAGTGAGTTCGGATTACTTGCTTTCCTTGCTTGTTGATGAAGGACGCGCTCGCTCCATTATTAACTACCGAAAGCCCATCGACAAAATCTTCTCCAAAACGAACTTGGGGTTTGATGACAAACTTTCCAGTCTTCTCTACATAACCCCAGTTGGCTCCGTCATTCGAAACCGCTGCCAAACCGTCAGCAAAACCTTCGGCGAACTCGCAGCAGGGTCCAGCGCCCTTTACGTGCTTGAATTGAGGTTCGATGGCGTACTTCCCCGCTGCATCAATGAATCCCCACTTCGATCCAACTTCGATGGCCGCTAGCCCATCATGAAATCTTCCCGCTCCGTTGAACTTTGGCATAACTAGGTATTTTCCGTGCTTGTCGATAAAACCGTATTTCTGTCCGACTTTTACAGCCGCAAATCCACCAGAAAAATTATCCGCACCATCGAATAGACGTGGAATGACATACTTTCCAGATTTATCAATGAAGCCGAAAAGGTTGTCATTTCCTGCGACCGCTAGCCCTTCAGAGAAATTCCCAGCTGTCCTAAATTGTGGACTAATCACGTATCTGCCTAAGGTGTTGATGTAGCCCCAAAGGGTGGTGCGACTATCTCCCGCAAGGGCAAGTCCATCAGAAAAAACACCGCCCACATTGAAGTTGGGATTTATCACAAATTTGCCTGACTTATTAATGAAGCCCCAACCTGTCTTGGTATCCACTAATGCGAGGCCGTTCACAAAATCGCCGGCGAAATTAAATTGCGGACTAATCGCATATTTCCCCGTCGGGTGAAAAGCCTTGGAGTTCGAAGAAGGCAGAATGCTGCATGAGGAAAGCAAAATAGCCAACATCGGAATCCAACAAAGGAACCGACGAATTCTCTTCATCTGGCGATCTTATGGGAATGGCTGGATTCGGGACCTACTTTCTCGTTCCATTCATCACGCCGCGAAATTATTGACTGGTCAATCTATTAATGCGGCGCCCACCAGGCCATGAATTGATACCCTCACTGGATGACATTCCAAATACGCCCGGTTGAACCCAGGGACAAAGCGAGTTGGGAAATTCTCTTCCATGGCTACCTAGATTTTTACAAGATCGAACTGAGCGAGGAACTAATTCAATTGGCATGGGAACGACTTCTAGACCCAAATTTCAATTCCTATGGATTCGTCGCTGGGTCCGCCGGCGAAGTTTTGGGAATCGCTCACTATTCATTCCAGAATTCAACGTGGGCGCGGAAGAATTATTGCTATCTAGAAGATTTGTATGTCTCCCCCACGACGCGCGGTAAAGGACTAGGCAGAGAATTGATCGATGCGGTTTTTGAAATTGCAAGAAACGAAGGGTCAAGTCGGATCTACTGGAATACGGACGCGACAAATGAAGTCGCACGAAGACTTTATGACACCTACACCGAGGTCTCGGGAAAGGTTCAGTACCGAATTCAACTTGAGTGAAGCTCTAACTCATGTGACCAATTACGCAACACTAGAGTTGCGAAATTAACCCCTAGGTTCTAGATTGAGCGCGTGTTGAGCACCTTCATAATCGCCCTGCGCGAGGGCCTGGAAGCCGCGCTCATCGTCGGAATATTGATGGCCTATCTGATCAAGACGAATAGGAATCACCTTCGCCGACCATTATGGATTGGCGTCACCCTCGCCCTCCTGCTGAGCCTTGGCCTGGGCGCGATCTTAAGTTTTACCTCCCACCAACTCGGAGCGCACGGAGAGGAAATATTCGCTGGCAGTTTGGCCGTTGCCGCCGTCGCCTTGGTGACATGGATGGTCTTTTGGATGAAACGCACCGCGCAGAACATGCGCCACGAACTGGAAAACAAAGTAGACCACGCCGTGCACGTAGGCTCTCTGGCGATGGGCGTCACCGCTTTCGTTGCGGTCGCCCGCGAAGGATTAGAAACAGCCTTGTTTATCTACACAAATTTCAGCACGGTCAAGACTTCCCTTGCCCCGTCCATCGGCCTGGTCTTAGGGCTTGCATCAGCTGTTGGCCTTGGATTCCTTATCTATCGTCGTGCGATCTCATTCAATCTTGCCAAGTTCTTTAAGATCACTGGAGTTGCTCTGATCATCGTTGCCGCCGGCGTTCTTGCGAACGGCTTGGGTGATTTGCAAAGTGCCGGCTGGTTACCAGGTGCGACGAGTCGGGCATGGAACATCGATTCCTGGATGGCCCCCGATTCCTTCATTGCTAGCGTCCTGAGCGGTTCAATCGGCTTTGCCACAACCATGAGCTGGCTCCAAGTTGGCGCGTGGGCGATCTATCTCACTGCTGTCTTGTCACGCTACCTATCAAGTTCGATGACGCGAGTGACCAAACCCGCTTGAGTTGCTGTATCGCATTCTCCTACTGACGGGTAACCTTCTACACTCAAGTGCATTCCAGAAGAAGGAATTATCTATGTCGCGCTCAGTTGTCCTAGTCGATGCCGTCAGATCGCCGTTTGGAAAAGCTGGAAGCCTCTATGCCGAAACGCGGGCCGATGACATCATGGTCAGAGTCCTCAGGGGCCTGATCGAGAGAAATCCCCTGCTCAACCTGAGCGAAATTGATGACGTGGCCATTGCTGCGGCGACGCAAACTGGGGATCAGGGCATGAATATTGGGCGAAGCGTGGCCTTGTTGGCCGGACTTCCCAATACGGTTCCGGGATATTCGATCGACCGTTGGTGCGCAGGAGCCATGACAGCCGTGACAACGATTTCAGGGGCCATTGCCATGGGAGCTTACGACTTGGCTATTGCAGGCGGAGTCGAGCACATGGGTAACCATCCGATCGGTCATTTATTTGATCCCAATCCTCGCTACCTTGCCGAGAAGATTGTTGAAACCGATGCGCTTGCAATGGGAAACACTGCCGAAAGACTTCATGATCGCTTTCCCCATCTGACTCGCGAACGGGCCGACAAATATGCGCTTAATTCACAATTGAAAACGGCAAGGGCTTACGAAAACGGAGGAATTCAGCGCGATCTAATTCCTGTTGCCACTCGGAGTTCTGAATTTGGCTGGGGCATCGCAACCGCCGACGAACCACCACGACCGACTACAACTCTTGAAGCCCTCTCCGCGTTGAAGACACCGTTTAGAGCTGCAGGTCGAGTGAGCGCCGGAAATTCGGCCGGTCTCAACGACGGTGCAACTGCTGCACTCTTGGCTAGCGAAGATCGTGCACTCGAGCTCGGCATGCCCATTAAGGCACGCCTTGTCACCTTTGCCTTCGCCGGGGTCGAACCAGAAATCATGGGATATGGACCTGTGCCTTCAACGCACAAAGCACTCAAGAAAGCGGGATTAGATATTTCCGACATTGGACTTTTCGAAATCAATGAGGCCTTTGCAATTCAAGTGCTTTCATTCCTTGATCACTTTGGAATTGCAGATGACGACCCTCGGGTAAATCTTTACGGCGGTGCAATTGCGGTCGGACACCCACTGGCATCATCTGGCGTTCGTCTGATGCTCAATCTTGCAAGAGGTTTCGAAGAACATCCTGAAGTTCGTTTTGGTCTCACCACAATGTGCATCGGACTTGGAATGGGTGGCAGCGTCATCTGGGAAAACCCAAACTGGAACGGAGATGAATAGGAATGACTACTCAACTTGAAGGGGCACCAGAAGAGGTAGTCACCAAATCCTTCGTTCGCAATATTTCCTTAGAGCCTTTCGAATTTGATGGAAACCTCGCGCTCATCACTTTGGACAATGGACTTGATTTCAATCGACCAAACACATTCGGTGTTGCGTCTCTGCAGAGCCTAGATGCGGCCATCACCGAAGCGGCGTCGCGCAAGCCATCGGCCATTGCGATCACTGGAAAGCCGTTTATTTTCGCTGCCGGTGCCGACCTCACCGGCTTAGCCCACCTTGCTTCGCACGAGCAGGCGGTCGCCATCGGCAAATTGGGACACGATGTATTTCGCCGACTCGGTGAAATGGATATTCCAACCTTTGCATTCATCAACGGCCTTGCACTGGGCGGCGGACTCGAGGTTGGACTTCATTGCACATACCGAACCATGGCCACGACCGCAATGGCGGGTCTGCCCGAAGTATTCCTGGGATTGGTACCCGGTTGGGGCGGGGCGTATCTCCTGCCAAAGTTGATTGGTCCAGAGCGCGCAGTACAGGTGATCGTCTTGAATCCGCTCAACAACAACACAATGTTAAGAGCAAAAGATGCGCTATCGCTCGGCGTAGTGGATGCAGTCTTTGAACCAGCCGACTTCCTCGAAAGGTCAGCGGCATTCGCGGCGAGTGTTCTCAAGGGAAGCAAGAAAATCGATCGTGCAGATTATTCGGATGACCCCAACTGGGATAAAGCAATCGCGGCAGGCAAGGCAGCCGCTCAGAAGAAATATGGCGGTGCGGATATCGCCGCGCCGCGTAAAGCTCTCGAACTCATAGCGGCCTCGCGAACAACGCCGCCGTCGACTGGCTTTGATGCTGAAGATCAAACCCTTGCCGATCTGACAATGAGCGATGAACTTCGTGCATCTTTATATGCGTTCAATTTGATTCAGAAGAAACGCAAAAAAGTTGAAGGCGCGCCAAAGCCCGCCCTTGCACGCAAAGTGGCAAAAGTTGGAATTGTCGGTGCCGGTTTGATGGCCTCGCAGATTGCCTGGATTATGGTGCGAAACCTCAAGTGCCCAGTTGTCATGACTGATCTGGATCAAGAACGAGTTGATAAAGGTGTTGCTTGGGTTCATACCGAAATCGACAAACTAGTTGAGAAAAACCGGATGGCACCAGACGCCGCAGGTCGGCTTAAGAGTCTCGTAACAGGCTCCACCGATCAAAGCGCATATGCCGGATCTGATTTCATCGTAGAGGCGATATTCGAAGAACTCTCACTAAAACAAGAGCTCTTTAGGAGACTTGAAAAGATCATTTCACCAGAGTGCATTCTCGCGACCAACACTTCCTCTTTGATGGCCGGAGATATGGCCAGAGGGTTAGAGCACCCAGAGCGCGTGATTGGTTTCCATTTCTTCAATCCTGTGGCGGTCATGCCTTTGCTAGAAATTGCCCGGACTACCGAGACGAATGACGAAACAACGGCAACTGCGATTGCCATTGGCAAAGAACTCAAGAAGACGATGGTAATTACAAAGGACTCCCCTGGATTCCTTGTTAACCGTTTGCTTACCCGGTTCATGGGCGAAATTACAGATGCCATTGATGAAGGAACTCCAATCGAAGTTGCAGATAATTCGATGCGGGCGATTGGGTTCCCAATGACCCCCTTCGAATTACTTGGCCTCGTTGGCCCCGGAGTAATGCTCCATGTCACCGAATCCTTTAATCGCGATCTCGGTCCTCGCTATCGAGTATCACCAACAATGCAACGCATTGTGAAAGAAGGAGTACGCGCCTTCTACATCAAGGGCGAAGATGGGAAATATGCGTCGAACCCCAAGGCGATGGAACTCGTCGAAAAGGGAAACAAGCCCTCCACCTCCGAGCAAGTTCGCGAACGCGCGCTCCGCGCCATGACCGAAGAAGCGCGAATGATGCTCGACGAAGGAGTTGTCTCAAGTGCTGCGGAAATGGATCTTGGCATGCTCTTGGGCGCTGGATGGCCGTTAGTACTTGGAGGAATTCTTCCCTACCTAGACCGAATCGGAATTAGTGAAGCGGTCTGCGGAAAACGCTTTCACCCTCGTGGGGTTGCATCCCTTCCTTAAGGCTGCTGTGCCACTCAACAATTGATCGCGAAATGTCCTGCACCGTGATTCCTAGATCTTGAAGGATCTCGGCCGGCTTCGAGTGCTCGATAAATTCAAGCGGAACACCCAGCGAATGGATCGGAATATTTAGGCCAACATCCCGAAATCCTTCTGAAAGCGTGCTGGCGATTCCTCCGTGTCGAATTCCATTTTCTATTACAACGACGCTCTTGAATCCTGCCGCCATGGCAATCAACACTGGTGAAAGCGGCTTGACCCAGCGAGGATCAACAACAGTCATGCCGATCCCCTCTCGACCAACTTGAACGGCAACATCCAGAGATAGATTGGCAAGGGCGCCAACACTAACTAGGAGCGCGTCGCGGTTCTCGTCCTGATAGAGAACGTCGATTCCTTCGATGCGCTCTAGTGCTTCGATATCTTCGACAACGGCTCCCTTGGGAAAACGCACGACAGAAGGCGCATCGTGGATATCGATGGCCTCGCGGAAGGTTTCTCTCAGTCGCGCACCGTCTCGGGGCGCGGCGACGTGGATAGTGGGAATGATGCCCGTCAGCGCGAGATCCCAAATTCCGTGATGCGAGGGCCCATCATCCCCGGTGACCCCGGCACGATCTAAAACAATTGTGACCCCTGCTTTATGAAGGGCGACATCAAGCAAGAGTTGATCGAATGCTCGATTCAAAAACGTGGAGTACATCGCGACGACTGGATGCATGCCGGTGAATGCAAGTCCTGCGGCACTCGTCAATGCATGCTGTTCGGCAATACCGACATCAATGGTGCGATGAGGGAACATTTTTTGGAACTCATCCAAACCTGTCGGGCCGACCATTGCAGCTGTCATCGCGACAATGTCCAGTCGCTCTTTGCCAACGGCTACGAGTTCCTCGGAGAAGACCTTTGTCCAGGATGTTCCGCCGTTGGTTATCGGGATGCCAGTCTCTGGATCAACAATGCCTACTGCGTGAAACTTTTCGGCTTCGTCGGCAATTGCGGGACTGTAGCCGCGCCCCTTTTCAGTAATTGCGTGCACAAGAACAGGTCCACCAAAATGCTTTGCTATTGAAAGCGCCTTCTCCATCGCGCCAATATCGTGACCATCGAAGGGGCCCATGTATTTCAACCCAAGATCTTCGAACATGCCCTGCGGTGCGACTATGTCTTTGATGCCCTTCTTCATTCCATGCAGAGTCTCGTAAATGGGCATCCCAACAACAGGGGTGCGATGCAAAATATCTTTGCCCCAATCCAAGAAGCGCTCATAACCTTGGGTGACTCTGAGAGTCGAAAGATGCTGCGCAAGTCCGCCGATTGTCGGGGAATACGAACGGGCATTGTCGTTAACAATTATTATCAAATTGCGATCTTTGGAAGTTGCAATGTTATTGAGCGCCTCCCAAGACATTCCGCCAGTGAGGGCGCCATCTCCAACAACCACCACTACGTAGCGATCGTTCTGCCCGGTCAATGAGAAGCCCCGAGAAATACCGTCTCCCCATGAAAGTGCAGTGGAAGCATGAGAATTCTCTATAACATCGTGAACGCTCTCCTTCCGGCTCGGATAACCCGAAAGCCCACCACGTTGTCGAAGGTGATCAAATCCCTCGGCTCGGCCCGTAAGAATCTTATGAACGTAGGCTTGGTGTCCTGTGTCGAAAAGAATCACATCTTTGGGAGATTCGAAAGTGCGATGAACCGCGATTGTTAACTCAACAACTCCCAAGTTGGGTCCAAGGTGCCCCCCGGTCTTGGAAACTTTTTCGATGAGAAATTTCCGTATCTCATCGGCAAGTTGATCCAATTGCGCATGGCTGAGCGACGCAAGGTCGCCTGGCCCCTTAATCGATTCGATCACCGACACATTCTAGGTTAGATGAGAGAGCGCAGCACGTATTGCATGATGCCACCATGCCTGTAGTAATCAGCTTCACCAGGCGTATCGATACGAACCTTTGCCGTGAAGGTCTTGCCATCGGCAGTAACGCTAACTTGCGCGGGCGTAGTTCCTGAATTGAGCCCCGTGATCCCCGATATGGCGAAAGTCTCAGCTCCAGAGATTCCTAGAGATGCCGCAGTGTCCCCTTCATTGAATTGAAGTGGGAGAACTCCCATACCTATGAGGTTGGAGCGGTGAATGCGCTCGAACGACTCAGCAATTACTGCACGAACTCCAAGCAACGCAGTGCCCTTTGCAGCCCAGTCTCGCGAAGAACCCGAACCGTATTCTTTGCCCGCAAGAATGACCAAAGGTACTCCGGCATTTTGGTAGGCAATTGAAGCATCGTAAATCGTCGTTTGCTCTCCGCCTTCGAGGAAGTTACGTGTAAAGCCGCCCTCCACTCCATCTAGAAGCAAATTCTTCAAACGGATGTTTGCGAAAGTTCCACGGATCATTACTTCGTGATTTCCGCGACGTGAGCCATAAGAGTTAAAATCCTTCCGCTCGACGCCGTGTTCAGTCAGGTATTTGCCCGCTGGCGAATCCAATCGAATATTTCCCGCTGGAGAAATGTGATCAGTTGTTACAGAGTCGCCAAGAATTGCAAGCACGCGCGCGCCGTTGATATCAGTGACCGGCGTTGGCTGGGCTGGCATACCATCGAAGTACGGAGGCTTGCGAACGTAGGTTGATTTCAGATCCCACTCGAACGTATTTCCAGTCGGAGTCGAGAGTGACTTCCAGCGATGGTCGCCATCAAAGACGCTGGCGTAATCCTTCGTGAACATCGTCGACGTAATTGAAGAGCTGATGACAGTTGCGATCTCGTCCTCGCTTGGCCAGATGTCTCTGAGAAAGACATCTTTGCCTTCAAGATCCTTGCCCAAAGAATCCTTCTCAAAATCATGGTCCATCGTTCCGGCGATCGCGTAGGCAACGACCAACGGCGGAGATGCCAGATAGTTCATCTTTACATCGGGGCTGATACGTCCCTCAAAGTTCCTGTTCCCTGATAGAACCGCAGTTACGGCAAGATCATATTCGTTCACGGCCTTGCTCACCTCGACAGGAAGCGGTCCTGAATTGCCGATACACGTGACGCATCCATATCCAACGAGGTTGAACCCGAGCTTCTCCATATAGGGAGTAAGTCCGGCTCGATCGTAATAATCAGTTACGACCTTTGATCCAGGAGCCAGTGTCGTTTTAACCCAAGGTTTGGATTTAAGGCCCATCTCGACAGCCTTTTTTGCCAGCAGAGCTGCACCAATCATTACAGATGGGTTTGAGGTATTCGTACAGGATGTAATCGAGGCAATAACGACGTCGCCGTTCTTGATAGTCGTTGGTGTCTGATCAACGTGGATGTTTATTGGAGACTTGCTCGATTTATCAGATAGATAGGTTGGCAGAATCTTTTCTAACGCCTGCTTGGAATTCGTCAGCGAAATGCGATCCTGTGGGCGCTTCGGGCCGGCAATTGATGAAACCACTGTCGAAAGGTCGAGCTCAATGTGCTCGGAGAATCGAGGTGAGAGCGATGGGTTGTGCCATAGCCCTTGCTTTTTTGCATACGCTTCGACCAGCGCAATTTGCTCATCTGTGCGCCCAGTGAGTTTCAGGTACCGAAGCGTCTCGTCATCAATCGGGAAGATCGCACATGTTGAGCCGTATTCAGGGCTCATGTTGCCGATCGTGGCACGGTTAGCCATCGGTACGGATACAACACCAGGCCCATAGAATTCCACGAACTTTCCGACAACACCGTGCTTGCGCAACATTTCGGTGATCGTCAATGCGAGGTCGGTCGCTGTAGTTCCGAGCGGCAATTGCCCATTGAGCTTGAAACCGACGACTCGTGGAATAAGCATGGAAACTGGTTGGCCAAGCAGAGCAGCTTCGGCTTCAATACCTCCGACTCCCCATCCGAGTACGCCAAGTCCGTTAACCATCGTGGTGTGTGAATCGGTGCCAACTACTGTGTCTGGATAAGCCTGCAGCACTCCATTTACTATTCGCGTCATAACAACGCGGGCCAGAAATTCGATATTTACCTGGTGGACAATTCCGGTTCCTGGTGGCACAACTTTGAATTCATCGAAGGCACCTTGGCCCCAACGAAGAAACCGGTAACGCTCCATGTTGCGCTGATATTCAATGTCGGTGTTCTGCTCAAAAGAGTCTTTGGTACCAAATACGTCCGCAATAACTGAGTGATCGATTACCAATTCGGCCGGAGCCAATGGATTGACCTTGGCGGGATCGCCGCCGAGTTCGACAATTGCTTCGCGCATCGTGGCAAGGTCGACAATGCAAGGAACTCCGGTGAAGTCCTGCATGACGACGCGTGCTGGCGTGAATTGGATTTCAGTATCAGGTTGCGATGATGGATCCCATGTTGCAAGCGCCTTAATCTGCGCAGCGGTGATGTTGGCACCGTCCTCTGTCCGCAGGAGATTCTCCAGAAGAATTTTCAAACTGAATGGCAGGTCACTGGCACCGTCGATGTGCGAAATGTCGAAGAATTCATAGTCCTTGCCCGAAAGGCTTATCTGACTCTTTGAATTGAAGGAATTAACGCTCATATCCACCTCGCTAAAAGTATCTTGATATCAAGATACCTCATTTCATCTGTTTTGGAAAGGTTCAAAGACCGCGACACATTCAACATGGTGGGTCATAGGAAAGAGATCAAAGGCCCGAAGGCTTCGCATCTGCCAACCCATATCTTCAAGATAGCGGCAATCCCTTGCCAGCGCAGCGGGGTCGCAGGCCACGTAAACAACAGAGCGTGGATTGAGCCTGCAGATTTTTGCCAAAACGTCCTTGCCGGCACCTTCGCGCGGCGGATCGAGCACAACGAGGTCTGCACGCGTGATCTTGTCCAACCCGTGGTTGACGTCACCCGCGTGTATCACGACATTTGGCCTGTCAGCAAAGTTCCGTCGAGCATCCGAGATAGCCGACGGACTCGATTCGATGAGATCTACCTGACCGTTCTCCCCGACAAGATCAAGTAGTGCTGCGGTGAATAGGCCCACTCCACCGTAGAGATCAAGAACGAAATCTCCTGGCTTCACGTTTTCTCTCACCTGTTCTGAAAGTATTTCCGGAGCCAATTCATGACTCTGCCAAAAACTCATGTGCCCAACTTGCAATTCAACTCCGAAGATATTTTCCTTGAGAGCTGCAGGGCCTTGAGTAAGTCTTGCCTTACTCCCCCGGATTGCCGGGGCGATGGCGATAGATCTTTCGTTACTGGAATTCACGGAAATCTCAACTCGGGATTTAGGAGGCCAACGCTTCTTTGCCAACTCTGGGTAATCGACACCCGTGCAGGCAATTAAGCAATCCTCCACCGGAACTACGTTGTGGCTACGAGATGCATAAAAACCTATTCGCCCTTGATCATCGGTTGCACTTGAAACTCTCGTTCTCCAGTGGAGGCCCTCACCAACGCCTTCGACGCTAACTGCGACTTCCAGTTTCGCAATTCGCGCGAACTGTTCAACTATTACCTCGGCCTTTAATGCACGTTGGCGCTCTTCGCTGATGTGCTGGAAATCGCAACCTCCGCAACCTCCAGGATGCGAGTACCTACATGGTGGTTCTACTCGATCCGGGGATGGTTGTATCACTTTTGCAACATCGGCACGATAGAAACCAGAGGCAGCACCCGTAATTTCGATTTCGACGAGTTCTCCGGGAATGCCGTGCCGAACAAATATGACCTGACCATTTAATCGAGCAATAAAATGGCCTCCGTGGGCCACTTTTTCAATAGAAACCGAGAGACGTTGCCCGAGTTCAAAGGATTTCGTGTTTTGTCCCTCCATAAGTAGTAAGCCTATGCGCATCTGGGGTGTAGGTTTTCCCCGTGCACGTCGTAATCATGGGATGCGGGCGCGTCGGTTCTTCGCTCGCGAATGAACTTGAGGCGGCTGGCCATTCAGTAGCCATCATCGATCAATCCCGCGAGGCATTTCGCCGGCTAGGAGCAAACTTCAACGGCCACACCGTCGCAGGGGTCGGCTTTGATCGAGACACACTCATTGAGGCCGGAATCGAAAAAGCAGAAGCATTCGCAGCCGTCAGTAACGGCGACAACTCCAATATTTTGGCCGCGCGCGTTGCCCGCGAAACCTATGGCGTTAAGAATGTGGTTGCGCGAATCTACGATCCAGGTCGAGCTGAGATTTACCAGCGCTTGGGCATCCCAACCGTGGCAACTGTCCTCTGGACTTCGGATCAGATCTTGCGTCGCTTACTCCCCGAGGGATCGCGCTCTGAATGGCGAGACGCAAGCGGTGCAATTCAACTGTGCGAAATGCACATAGATACAACTTGGTACGGAAGCCCCGTTACCCGAATTGAGAATGTAACCCCTGCGCGAGTTGCATTTATTACACGCCTTGGCGAAGGACTCATCCCGGACGCTCACACCGTCTTGCAAGATGGCGATCTGGTTCATGTAATGGTCCGTGAGCAAGATATTGCCGTCGTCGAAAATGCGTTGGCACATTCACCTGAGGACGCTTCATGAGAGTAGCTATTGCTGGCGCCGGTAATGTCGGTCGCGCCATCGCCCGAGAGTTGCTGGATAACGGCCACCAGGTATTGCTCATTGACCGCGATCCAAAGGCCTTGAAATTGGAAAGTGTCCCCGACGCTGAGTGGTTGCTCGCTGATGCATGCGAAGTCACCTCTTTAGATAACGCCAAATTAAATACATGCCAAGTCCTCATCGCGGCAACTGGAGACGACAAGGTCAACCTCGTGGCATCTCTCCTTGGAAAGACCGAATACGGTGTTCCCCGCGTCGTGGCTCGCGTTAATCATCCAAAGAATGAATGGCTCTTCGATGCTTCATGGGGTGTAGATGTTGCAGTATCAACGCCACGAATCATTT
Source organism: Actinomycetes bacterium (assembly GCA_025355665.1). Lineage (GTDB taxonomy): Bacteria > Actinomycetota > Actinomycetes > Nanopelagicales > Nanopelagicaceae > QYPT01. Next base: position 44,586 of record JANXZF010000138.1, on the reverse strand, counting down.
CAGCACTTGTTGAAGAAGCCGTCAGTGTGGGCGATGTCGTAAGACTCTTCTCCTTCAAGCGAGGTCAGGCAAATCTTGTCGAGCTGACGTTGCCGGATGATTCAACATGCATCGGCAAAACTGTTGAAGAAGTTCCCCTTCCAGAAAACTCAACTCTTGCTGCAATTGTCAGAGACGGCCGTGTAATTTCGGCGAAAAGTCATGATGTATTCAGCCCAGGAGACGAGCTACTTTTCGTTGCATCTGCTACTGCCGAAGAGCAGTTGAAAGCATGTTTCATTCAAACTGCTTGATCCCTTTTTATTATCCGAACGCATACACCACGCAAGAGATGAGGAATGTGGCCACCATAGCCTCTACAGCTCCTAGTACTCCGGGTCGATGACCCGGCTTTAGAAGAATGGCTCGCAACAAAGCCAGCATAAAGGCGATCGAGAGATACCAAGGGTTCAGAAATATCAAAATTATCATAAAAGCAAAAACATGAAATATTAGACTCGCATAATGCCACTTACGATTTTTAACCTCGCGGATGAGTGATTTCACGTGCAAGACAGATCCCGAGAAAAAGAGCAAACTGAGAAACGCTGCCATCCAGATCGAATGCGGAATCCCCGAAATAGTCGCATGATTTTTCACAACTTGGAACATCAAAATAGGTTCGATGGAAGCGAGCCCTATAAGCAATAAATCGTTAGTAATCCCTCTCTCGCGTCCAGCCCAAGATAAATAGACGCTTATCGACCAGAGTCCAACAAGCACGATCCCGTAGAGGAGCAACCACGGTCGAGATGCTACGAGTATCGATCCCCCGACAACGCAGAACGCCACCCAAGGAAGCGCCCAGCGCAATTCGCCCTTCGCTTTGGCCGTCCAAGATCCCCGTCTGACTCTGGCCACGATCGCGCGCCCGATGAAATAAGAAACTGGATATCCGCTCACCCATGTAAGAAAGAAGATCAGACCTACAAGATTTCCCGCGCCAAGAAATGCGACCATCGCAGCGGGGACGATAAGGAATGCCCACGCACCATGCTGTGGCGGAAACTTCAAACTTCTTCTGTCTTTACTTCCGGCTTGACGCTAGGCACAGCACGCAAGACGACCCAAGAGCCCCACGCGGCAAGAAGGAATAACGGATAGCCCATTACAAGTCGCGCAGTTCCCAATGCATTTAAGTTGCCGCTTCGGTACAACGGATATTGAACTATCAATCGAGAAACAAACATCGCAACCCACAACCAGCCAGCGCGAATATATGCGCGCTTTCGTTCGGGGACCTTTCTCCAAGCAAGATTTTCGCCGAGGATGGGGCCTAACAGAAGGCCGAGAATAGGCAATCCGATGATGTTAAATGTGGCATAGACGGCACCATAAACAACATTGATGATCAAACCTGGCAAATAGAAATCCACCGCATGGCCAGTCTTACGAGCCAAGAGAGAGCAGAAAGCAACGCCAACAAAGCCAGATACAACATGTTGAAGTGTGTCACGTCGGATTAGACGAATAAGCGTTAAGACGGCCGATGCGATAATTGCGGCAATAGCGGCATCTTTAAGTCCATGACCAATGTTGTACGCGATCAAAAAGATGAGCGACGGAAGGCCAGAATCCAGCAATCCACGCGTGCCTCCAAGCGCGTTGATTATGGTGGTCTTATCGCTTTCCATCATGCTCTCCCTGTCGATCCAAATCCATTGGTGCCCCGCCCCGAACCCGGTAGTTCGGAGACTTCAACAAAGTTGGCATGCTCCACTTTCTGAATGACCAACTGTGCAATTCGATCTCCACGCGAAAAATGAACGGTCTGGCTTGGATCATGGTTAATCAAAATTACTTGGAGTTCTCCTCTATACCCAGCATCTACCGTTCCTGGCGCATTGACCATTGACACTCCGTGTTTGATAGCAAGCCCCGAACGAGGGTGAACAAACGCTGCATAACCATCAGGAAGTGCAATCGCGATTCCGGTGGGGATCAATGTGCGCTCCCCCGGAGCAAGACTGACATCAATGCGCGCTACAAGATCTGCCCCCGCATCGCCGCCTTTTGCGTAAGTTGGAAGTGGAACACCCTCATCCAAACGCTTGATCAACACGTCGACCATTAAGGATTTATTTCGAAGTCGGGATCTGCAAAGGCGAGTATTTCTGGATGCTTGGAGACGTAATCCAAATACTCTTTGGGCGCATTATTTATGAAGTGATTCATGGTCACGATGACGTAAAGAGCTGACGCTTTGACGGCCATCGGCCCATCGGGAGCATTGATCCGACCTACCGCACTGCAGTAGACCTTGCGGTTGACCTGCCCGGTGATTTCCGCTGTTATGTGAAGGGTCGTGCCGATGGGTACCGGGAGGAGAAAGTCAGTTTCGAGTCTTGCCGTCACTGCTGGTGATCGAAGTAACCACATGAGTTTTCCAAGAGCCTCGTCAAAAGCCAATGAAAGCAATCCACCGTGGGCAAGCCCTGGTGCGCCCTGATGATTTTCAGTGACAGTGAACTCGGCCGTGAGGTTGGCAGCCTGCCCAGCATGGGCAATCAAGTGGAGTCCGGTCGGGTGCAATTCCCCGCAACCGAAGCAATGACCAAAGTGTGAGGGGATCTTTGAGCCGATCGCCGGAGCCTTTGGATGTCGAGCCGGGATTATGGCGCCTTCAGGTGGAGTAGTGCTTGCAATCCTGCTCATACGCTCAAGGTTACTTGAAAATCCGATAGCGTCAGGCCCATGGACGCTGGGAGCGACGAGAAAATCATCTTTTCAGAGACGGTCAGGCCCCCGCTCTGGCTTCTCGCATTCATATTCTTCCTACTTGGATCTGTGGCTTTATCAATGTGGGCGGCCTTGGACAATCCTGCAGGCCTTATTACCTTGATACTTTCGTTGATTGCATTGCCGGTCATCAATAACGCGATGCTCCTTCGGATTGAAATAACCCAGAAAGATCTGAGGGTTGGACGAGCGCATATTCAACGCGCATACCTTGGCCAGGCTACGGCTTTAGACGTTGAGCGAATGCGATTGACCAGAGGGCGCGATGCCGATCCAGCCGCGTATCTGGCACTTCGCTTCTGGCAACCCCGCGGAGTGAAAATCGAGGTCACGGATGATCGAGATCCGACGCCGTATTGGTTGGTCAGTTCGAAAAAGGCTAAAGGTCTAGTAGAGGCATTAACCCCTAGAAGTTAGGCGCACTCTTTACATACAGCGGACGCGCCTTCGCCTTTTGCAAGTTGGGTGATGTGATGGACCAAGAAGCAGCGCGAGCATGCGAACTCGTCGACCTGCTTTGGAACAACGCGAACCGAAAGCTCTTCGCCAGAGAGATCTGCACCCGGAAGTTCAAGAGTTTCGGCCGCTTCGGCCTCATCCACATCAACCTGACCGGATTGAGCATCAACTCGCCGAGCTTTTAACTCCTCAAGAGATTCCTCATGGAGTTCTTCATCGGTTTTTCTGGGGGTGTCGTAGTCAGTAGCCACTACTTCCCTCGCTCTCACTTTGTAGAAACTCGCCAGGGCGAATTACCGCAGCGCGCGCATATTCGCGCATTTAACACCAATCGCGTGGTACAACCCTCGGCGTGTCGTAAATATTCCTTGGGACATTGGTCTCAACCTGCGCAAAGATAGGGGGAAGATCGACAAAAGGCCAATGTGCGGGCTTTTTTAGTATCCCGACTTCGGGTAGGCCTTCGTGGGCGAGGGCTTGGGAGTCGATTTCGAAGCCAATGTGAGGACTTTTATCTCCTTGCCGGTCGGTGATATGACGTACCAGACACCCTGTACTCCCTGTCCTTTGACCTGTCCTGGGGCCTTGTCAGGAGCATAGGTGTAGATCGGCCTACCGGAGATGGTCACTTGATGTTTGCCACCCTTGATCGCGATGGTTCCGACCGCTCCGGAAATGCCGGATACATTGGGTTTGACGCCAGTTGATGTGATCGCTGGCCAATAAGCGGCGCATGATCCTGAGCAAGCGCTCACGCCTGAGTTGGCTTTGTCCAGATCAAAGAAATACGCCGTCATTCCTTTGCCGTTCACGACGATATTTCCCAAGGAGGATGACCCAACCTTGGCAACAACATTTGCGGCATATGCACCCGTGGCGCTTGCGAGCACCGCGGTGATCAGTAAAGGCAAGAATGCCTTGATCATTCGTTTTGCGTTCATGCTGTCTAAACGAGATAGCAGGCTTCCGCGTTCAATCGAGAACTACATTGCCTCACGAATTTGTTTGGCAAGGGCAGCATCCACGCGCGCGTGAATAGCGGTTCCTTCAGGAACGTACTCCTCAGTGATTATTTCGCCCCTCTGGTGAATCGCGCTGATGAGATCGCCCCGCCCGTATGGAACGGTCCCCTCGATCTCAACCATCAGGTGAGGCAGAGACTTTTCGATGGCCAACAAGAGGCCTTCCATTCCGAATCCAGTTCTAGCCGAAAACGCGTAACTATTCTTCTCCGTTCGCAGTATCTGCATCACGATCGCCGGATCGGCTACATCAACTTTATTAATGGCGATAATTTCTGGAATATCTGAACCACCGATTTCAGCAATCACCTCACGTACTGCGCGAATTTGTCCAAACGGATCTGGGTGCGAACCATCAACAACGTGGACAATCAGATCGGCATCTTCGACTTCCTCAAGAGTTGACTTGAATGCATCAATTAGTTGGTGCGGCAAATGCCTTACGAATCCGACCGTATCCGTAAGTGTGTAAATTCGTCCGTCACTTGTACGGGTCTGCCGAACTGTTGGATCCAAGGTTGCAAAAAGTGCATTCTCGACAAGTACTCCGGCATTCGTCAAGGAATTAAGCAAAGACGACTTACCAGCATTTGTGTAGCCAGCGATTGCGACCGAAGGAATCATGTGACGGCGTCTTTCCTGTCGCTTAGTATCACGGGAGATCTTCATCTCCTTGATTTCACCTTTCAATTTCGACATCTTGTCCCGAATACGTCGGCGGTCAGTTTCGATCTTGGTTTCACCAGGACCACGCCCGCCAATACCAGCTCCTCCAGCTGCGCGACCTCCAACCTGTCGCGACAATGAACCACCCCAGCCTCGAAGCCGTGGAAGCATGTAGGACATCTGGGCAAGCTCTACTTGGGCTTTTCCTTCTTTACTTTTTGCATGTTGAGCGAAAATATCCAAAATTAAAGCCGTCCGATCAACGACTTTCACCTTCACTTTCTCTTCAAGGGTGCGCAATTGCGAAGGCGAGAGCTCGCCATCGCAAATGACCGTATCGGCTCCAGTTGCAACAACAACCTTGCGAAGTTCTTCAACTTTTCCAGAACCAATATATGTCGACGGGTCTGGTTTATCTCGCCGCTGAATTAGCCCTTCAAGAACTTCAGATCCTGCAGTCTCGGCAAGGGCCTTCAATTCAGCAAGAGAATTCTCCGCCATTTGTGAGGTGCCTTCGGTCCATACCCCCACAAGTACGACTCTCTCGAGTTGAAGTTGGCGGTATTCCGCCGATGAAACATCTTGAAGTTCTGTTGAGAAGCCTTGGACTCTTCGTAGTCCTTGGCGCTGTTCTAGTTCGGGCTGGGAATCCTCTTCTCCAGAATCGAATTCCTCGGCAACTCGCGCACTCTCACGAAGCAGGGCTTCGAATTCATCTTCTGCTGGTTCTCGCTTAGTCATCGGCTCCTCCAACTACTTCACAAAAGAGGAGATGTCATGTTCGCTGAGCAGTACGGCAGGTCCTGTTAACGTCGCGTTAGAGTGAGCATCAATCTCAACCTCTAGCCGCCCGCCTGGAGGATAGATCACCCATTTCGCTGGAAGTTTTGCGCCGACCAAAATGCTCGCGGCCAACGCAACTGCGCATGTGCCGGTGCCACATGAACGAGTTTCTCCGACTCCTCTTTCAAAAACCCGCATCTTGAGTTCGTGGTCTTCTCCAAGCTCTACGAATTCAACGTTCACGCCTTCCGGGTATGCATCTTTGGGCTCAACTACAGGCGCCTGGTCCAGATCTCCGACATCATCCATGGAAGCAACAAGAACAACCGCATGAGGATTACCCATGTCGATGTTATATCCGGTCCATTTCAATCCATTTGTCGAGACGGTGATCTCATCCTCTTCTTGCCTAACTTGTCCCATATTGACGGTGATATCACCAACGGCAGGAACTCGAAGATGCTTCAAACCTGCGCGCGTATCAATTGCGAAGATTCCTTCCTTCTGAAATCCCCTATCAACCAAATAGCGGGCCATTACCCGTATTCCGTTTCCGCACATCTCTGCAAGGGACCCGTCAGCATTGCGGTAATCCATGAACCAACGTCCGTCGGCCTTTGTTATGCGAATCAAGCCATCTGATCCAATACCAGTTTTTCGGCTGCAAATGGCTGCCACTTGGGAAGGGGTCAAGGCCATATTGTCGTCAGGGTCAAAAACTAGGACGAAATCATTTTCGGTGCCGTGGCCGTAAGTCGCCATCACTTTTGCAGTCGTATTCATATATGCGTTGAGTTTAACCGCTTATCAGATTGGCGGGTGGGTCAAATATTCTCGGATGGTCTCAAGACGAGGCTGTGTCGGCGAAATCCACTGAATTCGGCTATCACGCGAAAACCAAGTCTCTTGCCTGCGGGCATATTGCCGCGTGGCTCTCTTGGTATCTTCCTTGGCCTCTGCTTCGGAAATGGCTCCGGATTTGTATCTCAAAACTTGCGCGTAACCAAGAGCCAATTGCGCAGTCCTTCCATTCTGGATGCCTGCGCTAATGAGACTCTCAGTTTCACGAACGAGACCTCGCTCCCACATCTTTTCGACACGTTGATCTATTCGCTCTGCCAACGAAGCCCGCTCCATTACGAGGCCGTATTGTCGAGCGTCGGGATATCGTGTGCTCTCTTTTCGTGGCAAATTCGCCGTGAAGGGCTTGCCTGTTATTTCGATAACTTCGAGGGCACGAATTACGCGTCGAATGTTCTGCGCATCAATTGCCAACGCCGCTCCAGGATCAAGTTTGGCGAGACGTCCGTGCATGGCGGGACCGCCAATCTTCTCGGCCATCACATTGAGTTTGGTTCTAACTTCAGGATCGGTATCTGGGAAGTTCAAATCATCAAGAATGGCCTTGATGTACAGACCCGTGCCGCCAACGATAATGACATTTTTGCCTTGGCCCTCGATGACGGAAATCAAATCGCGAGCACTTTCTTGGTACCAGGCAACACTTGCGTCTTGCGTGACATCCAGCACATCTAACAAGTGGTGCTCTATACCCTGTCTTTCTTCAAGGGACAATTTTGCAGTTCCGATGTCCATCCCTTTATACAATTGCATCGAATCGGCATTGATAATCTCGGCATTTATCTCGCTGGCCAACGCCACTGCTAGGTCACTCTTGCCCGTCGCAGTCGCGCCACATATAACCACAACACTCATGTGCGAAGAGCCGGCATTCCAAGTAGTAAGGGTTCCACTTTGCTTTCCGCCGTGCGAATTTCGTGGGCGTCTCCCCCACGTGTTTGTCGCATCTTGATTCCAACGCCCGAGAGGAAGTGTGGGGCCGCATCTTCTATTTCAACGGTGACAACGTCGCCAGGGCGCGGCTTAATCTCGGCCTGAATTGAAAAATGTGCGAGCCGAAAATCCTCAGTTCGTCCTGACATTCTGCCTCGCTCAGCATCCCTTCTGCCTTCCTGTTCGGTGACGAGAACTTGCATGCTCTGCCCAATTGCCTCTTTATTTACCGAAAGCGATATAGCTTCCTGATGGCGGTGCAATCGAGTGTATCTCTCTCCAACAACATCGGCTTGAACTTGATCTGGCATAGTCGCAGCGGGAGTTCCAGGTCTCTTGGAATATTGGTAAGTGTATGCAGCGCTAAATCGCGCTTGGGTGCAGAGATCCAGAGTCGCTTGGAAATCTTCTTCGGTCTCGCCCGGAAAACCGACAATGATGTCGGTGGTGATTTGTGATTGCAAGATGGCACTTCGAACACGCTCGATAATTCCCAAATATCTATCGGTTCTGTAGGACCTTCGCATCTGCTGCAAGACTTTGTTGGATCCCGATTGCAAGGGCATATGTAAATGGGGCATCGCATTTGAACTTTGGGCCATCGCCTCGATCACGTCGTCCGTGAAATCTCTTGGGTGAGGTGACATGAAACGTACTCTTTCGAGCCCGTCGACTTTGCCGCATTCGGTGACCAGTTTTGCGAAGGCCTGGCGATCTCCGAAATCGACACCGTACGCGTTGACATTCTGACCGAGCAAAGTAATTTCTATGACCCCTTGATCCACAAGAGCGCGGACTTCTCTCATGATGTCTGCAGAATCTCTATCTTTTTCGATCCCCCGCAAAGTTGGAACTATGCAGAAGGTGCAGGTGTTATTGCACCCAACCGATACAGAAACCCAAGCCGAAAAAGCTGAATACCGCCGAGCGGGCAACGTTGAGGGAAAGTGTTCGAGGGATTCGAGAATTTCGATCTGCGATTCTTCCTCGATGCGTGCGCGCTCTAGTAGCACTGGAAGTGAGCCTACGTTGTGTGTCCCAAAGACGACATCAACGTACGGTGCCTTCTTTAGAATCGTTGCTTGATCCTTCTGGGCCAAACACCCACCTACGGCGATCTGCATCTGTGGGTTTGCCCTTTTGATTGGCGCGAGGAAGCTCAAATTTCCGTAAAGCTTGTTATCTGCATTTTCGCGAACGGCGCAGGTATTGAAAACCACGATATCGGCTTGATCGCCCTGGGCGACTGGGATGAAGCCGGCTTCATCAAGGAGCCCGGAAATCCGTTCAGAATCGTGAACGTTCATCTGGCAGCCGTATGTCTCAACCAGATAAGTGCGCGCCATTGGGCAATTGTAGTGGAGGTGTTAAATCCCCAAATCGCGCATAACAGAGTTGATAACGCCTGAATCAAAGCCTCTTCGAGCCAATGCCCCCTGAACACGGCGGCGGATTAGGTCTTTATCGAGATGCGAAATGGGACGATATTTCCGTTGCGCTAGTTCGAGTGCTAATTCATATTCTCGAGACTCATCAATTTCAGAACTGACGATTTCGATGACATCACCATCGACGCCCTTGGCCTTTAGTTCATTGACGATGAATCGCTTTGACAGTTTCTTGGTCCGTTGGCGAGATTCACTCCAGTTTCGCGCAAACTCTTCGTCGTTGATAAGACCCTGTTCTTGAAGGCGATAAAGGACAGCGTTGGCGATATCTTCGGCAACACCACGCTTTTTAAGGTGGGCGAAAAGTTCACCCCTACTCTTGGCTCGAGGTGCGAGTGCAATCAATGCAATCGTTTGAGCCGCAGAGTAGGGGTCAGAACCTTCATCTAGGTGCATGAGAGATTAGAAATCGACCTCTGCCGTGGCTTCGTTAACAGCAGCAACCAGATCAGGATCGATCGGCGTCGGTGCATAGTGCGCACGGATTTTGGATTCGATGTCATTGGATAGGTCAGGGTTATCGAGAAGGAAATTACGTGAATTTTCCTTGCCTTGACCGAGCTGGTCACCCTCATAGGTGTACCAAGATCCAGATTTCTTCACGATGCCGATCTCAACTCCTAGATCGAGCAACGAACCTTCACGCGAAATACCAACGCCATAAAGTATGTCGAATTCGGCTTGCTTGAATGGCGGAGCCATCTTGTTCTTAACAACCTTGACCCGCGTGCGGTTTCCAACGGCTTCTTGTCCATCCTTCAAAGTTTCGATGCGACGAATATCCAATCGAATAGAGGCGTAAAACTTCAGCGCTTTTCCACCGGTAGTTGTCTCTGGTGAACCAAAGAAAACACCGATTTTCTCGCGCAACTGGTTGATGAAAATTGCTGTCGTCTTGGACTGGTGAAGCGCACCGGTAATCTTTCGAAGAGCCTGCGACATCAAGCGGGCTTGAAGTCCCATGTGAGAATCGCCCATCTCGCCCTCGATTTCGGCTCGTGGAACAAGGGCTGCCACGGAGTCGACAACGACGATGTCGAGTGCACCAGAGCGAATCAACATGTCCATAATTTCGAGCGCTTGTTCACCAGTATCTGGTTGAGAAACGAGAAGTGCATCAATATCAACGCCCAACTTCTTAGCGTATTCAGCATCAAAGGCGTGCTCAGCGTCAATAAAAGCAGCGATTCCGCCTGCCTTTTGGGCATTGGCGATTGCATGTAACGCCAAAGTTGTCTTGCCTGAAGACTCAGGTCCGTAAATTTCTACAACGCGACCGCGCGGAAGTCCGCCGATTCCAAGTGCAATGTCCAAACTGATGGAACCGGTAGGGATGACTTCGACTTGAATATTGCCGCGTTCCCCCATCTTCATTACCGCTCCTTTGCCGAATTGACGTTCAATCTGGGCAAGGGCTGTATCAAGGGCTTTTGTGCGGTCGTTGTTTGCTTTATCTGACTTATCTGCTGCAGCCACTTTCTTTCCTTTCAACTAAACGTCTATAGACATCTCTTAATGTCTCTTGACGAGGTCACGGTCCAGAAGGTACGGAAGGCCACTGACGGGGATACGGCTCATGGGCCGTCGTCGTGGAAACCGCTCTGGTTGGGTAGAAGAAGAGTATCCGAACATCTGTTCGATAGAAGCGACACGCCCACAAGAGCCTGCATTGATGATGCGTTACGAAACCGTGACAAAAAAAAATGAGAAAACCCTTGCGCGTTCGCGCAAGAGCAATCTAATGTTCCCCCCACGACTTACTAAAGTAGGTAAAGAAAGTAAGTAAGGGAGTTCAGGTGAGGGGGAAGAGCATGCGAGATAGCACAAATGAAGTTTTGAGAGCTATTGCAACCAACGGACCTGTTTCCAGAGCCCAATTAGCACGAGATCTGGGCCTAAGCGGCCCGACTCTTACTCAGGCAACCAAGTATCTCTTTGATCGCGGATTGATCTCCGAGGTCAAGCAGTCCCCTTCTACAGGTGGCCGGCCGGCCACCTTGCTCGGGCTAGTTGCAAATGCGGGGCAGGTTCTAGGTATAAAGCTCGCGGACAATCACGCCGTTGGAGTCTGCGTAAACCTTCAGTCCGAGATCTTGTGGAGCTTTGAAGAACCCTTCAGTTCACGGGGCGAAGATGCAATCAAAGAATTGATCGCTCTCCTTAAGAAGCAGTCGAGGAAGATCAAGGGACAGTTGCTCGGAATCGGAATCGGCATTCCGGGTGTTGTCTCCCCCATCGATTCTGGAACAGCCGACTCAGCAATGCTGGGTTGGAACAATGTCAATGTTGGAAAGCGAATCTCGGACGCGCTTAATACGCCAGTCCTCCTTGAGAACGACGTCAACACCCTGGCAATCGCAGAGAGTCTTTACGGACACGGACGAGACGTCAGCAATTTCCTCACCATCACCCTTGGCCGCGGTATCGGCATGGGGCTCGTAATCAATGGCGAACTTTATGCAGGGTCCTACGGGGCGGGTGAATTCGGGCATGTCAACGCGCTAGCTGCCGGTGTTAAATGCGAGTGCGGCAAATTCGGATGTTTGGAAACCGTGGCATCAAGCCCCGCCATCCTTGATGCGGCCATTGCTGCGGGTTACTTGCCGAAGTCCGCCTCGATGGCACAGCTATGGGCGCTCGCTCGAAAAGACAAGAAGATCGCTGACGAATTATTCACCGAACCAGCCGAACGTCTCGGAATTGCCCTAGCGAACGTCATCAACGTCTTCGGTCCTGAACTCATTTTCATAAGCGGAGAAGGCGTCGAAGGCTGGGACCTGTGGGAGAAACATTTCAAGAAGGCCCTCGCCTCTCACGTGGTTGCAACCATGAACAAATTTGACATCGAAGTTGACCCTTGGGATGACGCAAAATGGGCACTTGGTGCAACCGCGATAGTGCTTCAAGCATCCCTAAGCAGGAATCATCGATCCAACGCATCTTCTACCGAAGTTAAAAACCGACTCCGAATCGCTGCGAAGATCGATAGCCACGCTTCGTGACTTCAAAAAGAAACGGCCGCACTGCCGCCCTATTCATAGCGCCAAGCTTCATACCCTTGCTCGCTTTCTTCGTCCTGCCAATGATTGCGGCTGCGGTACTCAGTTTCACGAGTTGGGACCTACTCTCCCCTCCCCACTGGATTGGTTTTGCAAATTTCAAACAACTTATCCACGATAAAGAATTTCTTCACTCGCTCATTAACACTTTGGTATTCATTGCCGGATACCTGCCGATCGTCTACTTCTTGGGTCTTTCGGCGGCCCTAGCGCTCAACCGAAAATTCAAGGGTTCCGGCGCCATGCGCGCAATGTATTTCTTGCCTGTAATCACTAGCTGGGTCATCGTCGCGCTGCTTTGGAAATGGATTCTTAATCCAAGCGGTGGCCTCGTGAATTCCGCGCTACATGTCATTGGCATACAAGGTCCTGGGTGGTGGACGAGTAAATCGTGGTCGATGGTTTCAGTTATCATCCCGTCTGCTTGGAAAGACTTGGGCTACGTCATGCTTTTGCTTCTTGCGGGGCTACAGGCAATTCCCCCCGAGTACCAGGAAGCTGCTGCCATCGATGGCGCATCAAAACGACAGGTTCTTTTTAAGATCACTCTTCCTTTGCTAACGCCTGCCACTTTTTTCGTTGTAGTCATAAGTCTGATCAACAACTTCCAAGTCTTTGACCAGATTTGGGTCATGACTGCCGGGGGCCCAGAAGGCTCCACCAACGTTGTCGTAGGAGAAATCGTCAGGAACTCATTTGACTACGGGCATATGGGATACGCGTCCGCGTTGAGCATGGTTCTGTTCTTGATCATCATGATTGTTACCGGAGTCCAAATTCGCCTGCAGAAACGGTGGGTGAACTATGAGTAAGTCAGCCAATACGAGAAAGAGTCCAAAACCTAAATACTTCACGATCTTCTTCGGCTTCGTAATGCTGTTCCCCTTTTTCTGGATGATCAGCTCATCATTGAAGAACGGCGTTGAAGCGTTTGCAACGCCTCCTACGCTCTTTCCAAAGCATCCGACGCTTGAAAATTATCGCCATGTATTTCAGGCTTTGGACTGGCCCCGACTTTTCCTAAACAGCATCTCAGTCACGGTTGTCTGCGTCGCACTCCAACTATTTACTTCTGCGCTTGCCGGCTATGCATTTGCGCGGCTGAACTTCCGCTTTAAGAACATAATCTTCATGATCTATTTGGCAACAATGATGATCCCGATGCAGGTAATCATTGTTCCTTTGTTCATTGAAATGAGGCAACTCAACCTCATCGATAGCCTCGTTGGACTCGGATTGCCTTCCATCGTGACCGCCTTCGGTGTCTTCTTGATGCGTCAGGCGATGTTTGCAATCCCTCGTGAGCTTGAAGAAGCCGCAGTACTCGACGGGGCAAGTCACATCAGGATGTTCTTCTCAATCGCGTTGCCACTGTGCACGCCAACACTTGCCGCGCTGGCCATCCTCTCGTTTATGTCTGTGTGGAACGCCTATCTCTGGCCTCTCATCGTGATCTTTAGCCCGGAGAAGATGACGCTTCCATTAGCGCTTTCCAATCTTCATGGAGAAAACCTCACGGACTGGCCGATGGTCATGGCGGGAACAACTATCGCGGTCATTCCGATCGCACTGATTTACCTGATTTTACAGAAACAAATCGCACAAAGTTTTCTCACGGCTGGCCTAAAAGGATGAATCATCATTTGGGTTACCTATCAGCCGTGGGGATGGCCTTTACGGCCTAGCTTCACCACTTACTAGGGGGGAAAGAAATGAAAGGCACTAAAAGAAAAATCTGGGCGGTCGGCATTGCCGGAATCTTGGTGGCGAGTGTTGGATTAGTCAGCAATCCCGTTGCTGCTGCTTCCAAAACGACCATCAATTTCTTTACCTTCACTGCGGTTCCTGACCACATGAAGGATCTCCAAGCCATGGTCGCGGCCTTCGAAAAGAAGAATCCGACGATCCAAGTAAATATTCAATCTGCAGCGTACGCAGACTACTTCACCAAATTGAAGACTCGCGTTGCGGGAAACCAAACTCCAGACACCTTTGAGCTTAACTACGAGAACTTTGTAACTTATGCTGCGGCTGGAACTTTACTTGACCTAAATAAGGCATCTGCTAAGGATCACTCTTTCAAGAAGTCCGTCTATTACGGCAAGGCTTACGACGTGTTCAATCTCGGCGGAAAGCAGCTCGGCGTTCCGTCTTCCTTCTCCACGGTAGTTCTCTTCTACAACAAGGACCTCTTCAAGCAGGCAGGCGTCGCCCTACCTACATCCAAATGGGACTGGAGCGACGAAGCCGCCGCAGCCGCAAAGTTGAAGGCAAATCTCCCTGCAGGAACTTTCGCTGACTTCCAGCCAACTCAATTCTGGGAGTTCTACAAAGTTTTGGGACAAGCTGGTGGTCAGTTCCTTAGTGCAGACAAGAAGACCGCACTATTCAACAAACAGCCAGGAGTCAATGCCCTTACCTGGCTAGTAAGCAAAACCCAAAACGGTTGGACTCCAACCAAGGCCCAAATGGGAACACAAGCAGACGACGCAATGTTCAAAGCTGGCAAGATCGCCATGTACCACTCTGGCATCTGGCTCTTTGACTCATTCAAGGATGCACCATTTGGATGGGACGTTGCCGTTGAGCCAGGCGGAGTTCAGCCAGGTAATCACTTCTTTGCTAATGCCGTAGTGGCCTCTGCAAAGTCCAAAGCTCCATATGCAGCATGGAAATGGGCTCAATTCATGACCAGCGATCCCGCTGCAGTGAAGATCCGTCTTGCCGCTAACTGGGAAATCCCGGCTATCTCAAGCAAATCGGCCCTTTCCATCTACTTGTCGAAGAATCCTCCTGCAAACCGTGCAGCAGTGTTCGAGGCATTGAAGAACCCAATCACTCCCCCCGTCATCCGTCAGCAGAATGAAATGCAAGATGCTGTCAACGGATGGCTTGAAAAGGCACTCAGTGGTTCAGTTTCCGTAACTGACGCATTGAACAGCGCCGCATCTGATGTAAATGCAATCCTCGCAAAAGAATAAATAGGGGGTAATGGCGTTGCAGTTCCTAGGGATCGCAACGCCATTCACCTTTCACTTCCCGATTCATAAGGTCTACAAGAAACGATGGTAAACGAAATCTTTACTAAAACTCACACGTCGTTACGAGACGCAAGTATTCGCATCATTAAAGCGAATCAAGCAGACTCCGGCGCCTACATCGCTTCTCCAAATTTCAATGTGTACAACTTCAGCTGGTTTAGAGACGGCGCATTTATTGCTGACGCGATGAGCGCCACCGGTGAACACAACAGCGCGCTGGACTTTCATATTTGGGCTACCAAAATCATCATCGAACGAGAGGAGAAAATCGCCTCACTCATCCGCCGCGGAAAACAGGGCGAAAAGATTACCAATGACGAGCATTTGCATTGCAGGTTCACGGTCAACGGCGAAGAATCCAAAGAAGAATGGACCAACCTTCAACTCGATGGGTTTGGAACGTGGATCTGGTCTCTGGATGAGTTCCTAATTCGAGGGTACTCACTCCCCTTGGCCACATACCGCGCTGTCGAGACGCTCATCGGTTATCTAGGCACGTTCTGGCAAATCGATACCTACGACTGGTGGGAAGAGAGCTACGGCCACCAGCACATTGCAAACCTAGGCAGTTTGGCGGCAGGGCTCGAGCGATGCAGTCGATGGAAAAACATCTCTGACGAATCCAAAACCTTTGCGGCCGATACTGCCAAACAAATAATGTATTTGATCCGCCACCGGGGCCTTTCCAACGGTCGCTTGGCAAAATGGATTGACGGAGACGGACTGGATGCGAGCCTGATCGCTCTGGTTGCTCCCTTTGGGTTGCTGGCAAATGATTACAGCATCGCAAGAGAGACTGTCGATGCGGTAGCCACATCCCTCGGCTTCTTGGGCACTTACCGGCATTCAGACGACTGGTATTTCGGCGGCGGGAAATGGCCGCTGCTCTCCTGTTTTCTCGGCTTGGCATACATTTCATTAGACGAGCGAGATCGAGCCGAAGAAATTCTTCGTTGGATGGACACCGTCTCCAACAATCAATTGGAACTTCCCGAACAATTGGAGGAACCTCTACTTCAGCCGGAAAAGCGCGCCCAATGGATCGAGCAATGGGGCGAGCCTGCCATTCCGCTGTTGTGGAGCCACGCGATGTACCTCTCACTCTATTCAGCACTTCGAAAGGACTAGTTCTTTGTTACGTCATGCTCCATTGGGCCTTGGTCATCCATACCGTCACGAACCTGACCAACGAATTCCTGTCTACCCAATTGCCGGAGAGGCGTGGAAAGTAAGAGCGCGGACGGATATGAATGCCAAGAAGGTCACACTTCACCTGCGCCGGGAATCTTCAACGCATGTCTATGAACTTGCATGTCTGGGAAATGCGCAATCCGATGATTTTGGACCGTATGGGGCAACAGCCAAATTCACTGGCGGTAACACACACCTGGCCGATGCTGCTGCTCGATCTGGAGACTATCCAGGCCAAATGGAATGGGAGATTTCACTTCCCGCCCTACACGACTATGAAGAAGTAATTTACTGGCTAGAAAGTGATCTGAAAGAACACACCGATCCCTTTTCAGTCTCCGCACTCGTGTGGTCGGCCGATAATTCGGGATTCATCCAGTCCGGCGGGACTTATCCGACAAATATCGATCTTCTTGACAGAAAAGTTCTGAAAGATTCAAGCGGTCAGATATTTCGCATACGCACCTCACTCCCCCTAAATGAAGAGGATCGAGTAGTCGGTTTTGGCGAACGCTTTCACTCGGTAAATCAACGCGGCGAATTCGTCGATGCCGTTGTCTATGAGGAGTACAAGGGACAAGGTCATCGGACCTATCTTCCAGCGCCATTCGCGATGGTAATCGGAAGCAATTACGGCTTCTACGTAAACACATCGACTCCAAGTCGTTACGACGTCGGTGTAACCACCTCAGACCGACTTGTGATCGAGGTCGACATCAGCACAACACAAACAATGTGCGAGATCAAGGGTTACGTTGGAACCCCATCCGAAATTCTCAAGCAGTACATATCAGAATTCACTTTGCCAGAAGCCCCGCCAAGTTGGATCTACACGTTATGGGCAAGCAGCAATGAATGGAACACACAAGCTCGCGTTGAAAAGGAAATTAACGCAAGCATTGCCAACGACATAGAAGTTGGCGTTGTCGTCATCGAAGCCTGGTCCGATGAATCCACCTTTACAGTCTTCAGAGATGCCCAATACACCCCTAACGATGGCTCGAAAGGACTTCGGGCGGCTGACCTTCACTATCCAACAGATGGTGCGTGGCCTGACCCGCAGAAGATGATTGATGAGCTACATGCCAAAGAGATGAAACTCATTCTCTGGCAGATTCCCGTGATCAATGATCAAGGTGATCCAGATAGCCAAGTCGGTGCCATGTGGGCCTACGCAGTTAACAACAACTTTGTAATTAGAGATGGTCAAGGCAATCCGTATAAGGTGCGCGGTTTCTGGTTCCGTGACGCTCTCATGCCCGACCTAACGGATGCCAAAGTGCGGCAGTGGTGGGCAGATTTGCACCGCTACCTGGTTGCCGACTTGGGAGTCGATGGATTCAAAACAGATGGCGGAGAACACGCCTGGGGAAGCGACTTGCAATATTTAGATGGTCACTCGGGACTCGAGAAAAACAACCTCTTCCCCGTCGCTTATGCGCAAACTTTTCACGAGCTTTTCAAGTCCTCTGGTAAAGAGGGAATCACTTTTTCTCGCGCTGGTTTTGCAGGAAGCAGTTCTTACCCAACATTTTGGGCAGGCGATGAAGATTCCACATGGGATGCCTATCGTGCATCAGTTCGTGCCGGCATAACCGCATCAGCCAGTGGAATTTTCTTCTGGGGTTGGGACATCGGCGGATTTAGCGGACCATTGCCTTCTAGCGAGCTTTATTTGCGTGGAACAGCGATGGCGACCTTCTGTCCGATCATGCAATTCCATTCAGAATTCAATCATCACGCAGTTCCGTCCAACGATCGAACACCGTGGAACGTCGCAGAACAAACCGGCGACTCGCAAGTTGTCCCAGTATTTCGAGACTTCGTAGAAATACGAAAGATGCTCATCCCCTACCTTGAAAGTGAGGGTGTAGAAGCGATTTCAACCGGTCGCCCCTTAATGGCAGGATTGTTCTTTGACTACGCAAATGATCCAGAGATTTGGAACGCTACGTATCAATACATGCTGGGTCGGTATTTACTAGTGGCTCCCGTAGTGGAACCAGAAGTAACTGTCGCGAAGGTATATCTCCCTGAGGGAGACTGGAAGGATTTTTGGAGTACTCAAGGATACTCGGGACAACAATGGATCGAGGTGAATGCGCCTCTGAATCGCATCCCTGTCTTCGTACGCCGCGATGCACCAAGTTTGATCAACTTTGATCTCGCATAGTCCAGAAAATAACCTTCTCGAATCGGTTAAGGGCGCCCCAGAACATACTCTTGAATTGCAAGTACTGCCGCGCCCCTGCACCACTCCATATTGTCACCCGAGGTAGTTACAAAATTGATCTTCTTCGCCTTCGGATCTCTTTGCTCTTTTATTCCCTCTTGAATGGAAGCGGCCGCAACTTCCACCAGCCCAACTCCTTCGCCGCCTAGAATTATTAGTTCAGGAGAGGTCAGATTTGCAACAGCTGCGATTAATTTCCCAAGGCCTCGACCGGCATCGTCTATTACTCTCCTTGCAACTGGTTCATCTGATCTCGCCATTTGCAGAATCTCTTCGTAATTCACGTTGCGATTAATTGCATTTTCAACGGCTTGAACGATGGCACCTTGCGTGAGAACCATGCGTGCACAGCCCTTGTGGCCAGACGGGCAGAGTGGTCCAAATGGATCTATTGGCCAGTGACCTACTAGACCTAAGCCGTAGTCTGCATCCATGACGATTTGATTATGGATGACCAAACCGAATCCGACTCCAATTCCTAAAGTAATTACGGCGAATCTCGAAAGGCCACTCGCAGCCCCAAACCAGTGTTCGGCCTCGGTAAAAGCAATAACGTCATTTTTAACTACAGTGGGAATCCCTGTCATACCTTCTACCATTGAACCAAGCGGGACATCCTGCCACCCTAAAAAAGGCGCACTGAGCACTTCGGATTTATCATTTACCAATCCGCCGATGCCTATACCAAGAGCAGTAATTTCATCTACGCGCTCAGCCAGTTCTCGGGCTAACTCAGCAATCTGAACTACGACCATATCTGGCACTTGGGATGTGAGCTTTCGGTAGCTCTGCGCGACAACGTTTGCCCTCAGATCAGTCACAACTGCAGTGACATCTTCGCCAGTCACTTTCATACCTATGAAATGTCTAGATGCGGCAACGACATCTAAGGGTTTGGACGGTCTTCCCGTTTTCCAATCTGAACGGCCTTCCGAATTAATTTCCACCAATAGCCCAGACTCGATCAATGGCGTGCTCAGGCGCGTCAGAGAACCTGGTGATAGGTTCAATCGACGCGCAATGTCTATTCGCGAGATAGGGCCGTGCAGAAGCACTTCCAATGCCACGGCCCGAGTTTGCACAGATTGGGGGATCCAAGGCGGAGCCGCTATCTTCAAATTGGACTCCTCCGTAATTCCTCATACTGCGGCGCAGGGTAGAAGCCTGCCATATTCGATTATTTCCGTCAATAAAACAACACCCTGACGAAATGGGGCAAAATGGGGCTATTGACAGATACTTATTTCCACTGTAGAAATATGTCGCTCGACACATTCACCCCCCCGGTCTGAATGCAAATCGCTTCCTACCCACGACAGGAGAAGTAATGACAGATAGAAAAGGATCTTTGAGGGTAAAGCGATCAGTCGCATTCCTCGTAGTCGGATCCCTCGTTTCCATGTTTGGAGCCACTTACGGTGCGAATGCCGCTCCGGCCAAGAAGGTCACCATCACGTTTTGGACCTCATATTCGACGTCTGAGACCCCAACCCTTGAGAAGACGCTGATTCCTGCCTTCGAAAAGGCGAATCCAAATATCATCGTCAAGCATGTGGTTTTCAGCCACGATGACCTATATCAGAAGCTCCTCACCAGTGCCATGACAAATACCCTCCCCGACGTAGTTCGCTCAGACCTGCCTTGGGTTCCAACTTTCGCTCAGGGCAAAGTCTTTGCTCAACTCGATGGCAAAATGGCTGGATTCGATAAGTTGGCTAAGACCGTATATCCAGGCACACTCTCAACCAACTACTACGGAGGTCACTATTACGGCCTACCGCTAGATACCAACACTCGCGTAACTTTCGCAAACATGGATGCATTCGCAAAGGCTGGAATCACCACTGTTCCAAAGACGTTCGCTGACATGTTGGCCGATGCTCCACTTCTAAAAGCTCAGGGCATCTACCTTTATGGTGATGGTGGAACCGGTGGATGGAATGTTTTGCCATGGATCTGGTCTGCCGGGGGCGCTGTAACAAACGCAACCAATACGACCGCCAAGGGTTACATCAACGGAGCTAAGACCGTGTCAGCAATCCAGTTCCTCACTGACCTTTACAAGGCGGGCGCGATTCCAGATTCAATGCTTGGCGCATCTGGCGGTATGAGTACCTACGATGGAGTTGCTAAGGGTAACTTTGCAATGACATTAGATGGACCTTGGATGAACCCAATCTGGGCAGGCGGATATCCAAACTTCCACCCTGTTCAAGCACTCGTTCCAGCAGGTGCTGGAGGCAGCCATAGCGTTGTCGGCGGCGAAGACATCAACGTCACCGCCAAGAGCAAGAATAAACCAGCTGCCATGGCATTCGTACGCTTCATGCTTTCCAAGAGCGCACAGGTCGCGATGACTAAGGCCGGACAGCTCTCAGTATTGAGCGCTCTAACCAGTCAGGTAACGGCCATTCATCCTTATTACGCGACCTTCCTGAAACAATTAGCGACAGCAGAAGCTCGTACACCAGTACCTAACTATCCAAAGATCGATGCGATCATCGGAACCCAAGTTGCCGCAGCAATGTCAGGCAAAGTCACAGCACAAGCAGCAATGGACGAGGCAGCGGCGCAAATTGAGCCACTACTCAAGTAAAAATGGACGCTCAACGTTGGCCAGCACCTCGGTGCTGGCCAACGTTCCACACGGGCCCTCAAAACCTAGCAAAGCGGGATTTGTCCCATACCTTTTCTTGGCACCCGGTTTTTTACTCTTCTTGCTTACGATTATTTATCCGATTTTTCGAGCATTACAAATAAGTTTCTACAACTGGGGAGTCTTTCCTGGATCTCCAACGACTTTTGTTGGCTTGCACCAATACGTTCGTGAAATGCACGATCCTGTATTTTGGCGGGCCCTTGAAAACGCAGCCGTTTATATGGTCTTTACGGTGCCTCTTCAAATAGTATTTGGCTTGTCGGTTGCAATGCTCCTTGTTAGAAAAATCCCTGGACGCGGATTATTCAGAGCCCTCTTCTACATTCCTGTTGTGACAAGCTGGGTTGTTGTCTCACTGTTATTTAAGTTTCTCTTTAGTACAGATGCAGGTTTCGTAAACTGGATATTGCATAATCTTTTGCATCTCTCCTCTCACAATATTGGCTGGCTCGATACTCGATGGCCCTCCATGATCACGATCGGCATCCTGGGAGTTTGGAAGGGCGTTGGCTGGTCGATGTTGATATTCCTAGCCGCTCTTATGGGAGTTCCTGATTCACTTACAGAAGCTGCCGCTATTGACGGCGCAGGACCTTGGCGTTCCTTCTTTAGCGTCACCCTTCCCTCAATACGCTTAACACTTAGTTTCGTCACCATCATGCTTGTCATCGGCAGTCTCAACGTGTTCACGTCTGCATTCATCATGACCGGCGGAGGTCCACAGCAACAAACAGAAGTCGTTTTGAGCTACATGTACCACCAAGCATTCCAATTCTTGGACTTCGGCTACGGCTCAGCCCTGGCATTCACACTCGCAATAATCGTCTTTGCAATCTCGTTCGTTCAAATGCGGCTCTTTAGAGGCGGCGTAACAAGGGTGGTCCGATGATCGTCGGCAGCAAAAAACGACGTATCACATTCAGAGCGGCACGCTATGTGACGCTCATTGTCGGAGCCACGATAATGATCATTCCATTTCTCTATCTGTTCGCCACCTCATTTAAGCCGCAACTATACTTATTCGAGATTCCGCCGCAATTTATTCCGAAGCACCCGACACTTAGCAACTACACAGACGCCTGGACGTCCAATAGCTTCGGCCACTATTTCGCCAACTCGGTATTCGTGTCCTTAGTGTCGACAGTCATCGCTGCACTCTTATCGGCAATGATGGCCTACGCCTTTGCGCGCTTCAATTTCAAGGGCCAAAATTTGATGTTCTGGCTGCTACTGGTGGGCTTGATGGTGCCTGGCATGATGCTTCTAATCCCCCAATATCTGCTCGCAAATCAATTGCACCTCATCAATTCGCTGGTCGGGCTCATCCTCTTCTACGTTGCCACCAATTTGGCCTTCAATACATTTCTCTTGCGAGGCTTCTTCGAAGAAATACCTTGGGAACTTGAAGAAGCAATGATCATGGACGGCGCTGGTCCATTCCGCCGCTTCTGGAAACTCATCCTCCCCTTATCAAGGCCGGCCCTTGCAACCGTTGGAATCTTCACCTTCTTGGCCTGTTGGGATGAATATGTTTGGGCTCTTACGATCATCAATGATCCCGATAAAAGAACTCTGCCCATCGCAATATCCATATTTCAAGGACAGCACTTAACAAATTGGGGGCTCGTATTCGCTGCCTCCACGATTGCAATCGTTCCGGTGATCGTGGTCTTCGCCCTATTTCAACGACAGTTTATCCACGGACTCTCCGCTGATGCATTGAAAGGATAAAGAACAATGACCTTCCCCTTGTACACTCCCTTGATAACCGCCGATGGGGGGCTGGGTCTAAAAAGTATTGAGGTCATACTTGCTGGTCAGGCACCTTCCGGCGCGTACGTCGCTTCCCCGAATTTCCCAACATACAAATTTTCTTGGTTGCGAGATGGCGCTTATTGCGCCATGGCGATGGATTCCGTTGGTAATTCCGATTCGGCTACAAGATTCCATCGATGGGCAGAACGCACACTCTTAGAACAGAAGGTTGCTGCTGAATCACTCATTCTCCGCCTTGATAACGGCGAAATGCCACACATGGATGAGATGCTCCCGACTCGCTATACGTTGGACGGCGCTCTAGAGACTTTCGGTGAATTGGAGAATTCGGCATGGCCCAATTATCAGTTGGATGGCTACGGCCTGTGGCTTGCCGAACTAAGAAGGCACCACGATAAATTGGGAAATACCGACTTTAATGCAGAAGTAGTTGACCTTGTTGCTAGATACCTGTCCGCAACCTGGAAGACCAATTGCTTTGACTGTTGGGAGGAATTTGGAGACGGGCAGCATGCGTCGACTGTCGCTGCGATCTCTGCGGGCCTCAAAAGCGCGGGAATACTTTTGGGCGAATATAAGTATGTCTTAGAGGCCAAAGAAGTCCGCAAGGCCCTACTCGCCAACTTTGTAAGGAATGGACGATTTTGCAAAGGACTTAGTGATGATCGCGTCGATTCGAGTTTGCTCTGGTTAGCACTTCCTCTCGGACTCGTTGAATTGAATGACCCCATCTTTGTGAAGACAGTCGAGGCGATCCGATCAGATCTTCGCGGTCAAACCGGTGGAATTCATCGCTACCTTGGAGACACCTACTTCGGTGGCGGAGAGTGGATACTCCTTACCAGCTGGCTCGGTTGGTATGACCGGCTTATGGGTAATGAAGAAGATTTCGAATCTGCCCGACAATGGATCGTTGACCAGGCCACCGAAACCTTGGAATTGCCAGAGCAGAGCATCAACGGCACCCAGGACCCGGAAATGGTGGATCCCTGGGTGAAACGATGGGGGCCGGTCGCCACTCCTCTACTTTGGTCACATGCGATGTATCTACTCATGCTTAACGAAGGAGTGAATTAACAATGGATCTGATATTCGACAAGGTTTCATACC
This sequence comes from Actinomycetes bacterium, assembly GCA_025355665.1. Lineage (GTDB taxonomy): Bacteria > Actinomycetota > Actinomycetes > Nanopelagicales > Nanopelagicaceae > QYPT01. The sequence continues at coordinate 20,567 of JANXZF010000138.1, read as the reverse complement.
TTCCAACGGAGGAGATCACCGGATTAGCTCCCGATTCAGGAACCGCTTCCGTTACTCATCTTGCCTTGCCAATTTCAGATTTAAAGAGTGGTACTAAGTTCAACCTAGGTACTCTTCCTGAAGGGGCGTACTCGCTGACGTGGACCAACTCCGATGGAAGCACTATCACTTCGGCCTTCGAGGTTCTTCAAGATCCTTGGGAGAGGATGCGCTACGGCTTTATCGCCGAATTTTCAGATTCAGTGCAAACTCAAGACTATGTGAATTGGGCACAGAAACTTCACCTAACTGCTATCCAATTTTACGACTGGGCCTGGAAGCATGAATTTCTGACGACAGCTGATTCCCATTATCCAGATCCCCTTGGACAGCACATCTCAACAGAAAAAATCAAAGAACTTATTCGCGGTTACCTCAAGGTTGGCGCCACGGCATCTGGGTACGCAGCGATTTATGCCGTAGATGCCGAAGGTTGGGAAAGATGGAAGGACTCGGGGTTATTCGATACCGAAGGAAATCCTTACACACTCGGCGACAATTTCTTGTGGATAGTCGACCCGGCCGATCCCCTATGGCTTAAACACATGATCTCCGAATTGAAGAAGGCTCACGAATTCGGCTTCACTGCATTCCATCTTGATCAATACGGCTGGCCAAAAAATGCACTCAGGGCAGATGGCATCGCCGTTGATCTTGCCGACCGATTCCCGGAAATGCTGGAAGAAATGGCAAAAGAAATTCCATCGTGCAAACTTATTTTCAACAACGTGAACGACTATCCGACGTGGTCAACGACTCAATCTCCGCAACACGCAACCTATATTGAGGTTTGGGATCCTCATTCCACTTACATGGATTTGGCTGATCTGGCCACGAAAGCGCGTCTACTGGACCCTTCAAAACCCGTAATACTTTCCGCCTATCTGCACCCATTTGGGGTGATCGGTAAGGGCGTCGAAGAGTCAGAGGCAGTGGCCTCTTTTGAGTTGGCTTTTGCGAGCATCACATCTGGCGGTGCATCACACCTGATCACAGGAGGCGACGGCCGAGTTCTTCACCACGCATACTATGTAAACAACTATGTAGCGCCGGAATCGACATTGAAGACTATTCAAAATTACTACGATTTCCTGGTTGCTGCAGGCGACCTCATATACGATAGAACGCGAGTTGATGTCACGCTCATCAACGCTTTCGGAGTAAACAATGAGATCAAATTTGGTTCCGCTCACCCAATCAGTCACGAAGCGATTGCTAAACAACTCTGGATTAGAGTTTTCACTGGTCGAACTGGACTCACATTCCACGTGATCAATCTGCTAGATCAGGACGATTGTTTGTGGGATACGCCAAAGAAACCGATTTCCTCCAAATCGAAACTGACAATTTCCATTGAAGCGGCCGGGTTTTCACAGCAAGCTTCATTTGGCCATGGCTTGAATGGCGCGAAGTTCGATCTCAAGACGCTAAATGTCGAAGGAAAACGGTTGAGCGTGGAAATCGATATTGAATCGGCGTGGACGATCGTCAATATTCCCTATTCGGTAAATACCTGAAATACGCTCCACGATATCGAGGTGGATGTTACGACACAACGAGTGTATTTACCAGAAGGTGTCTGGATTGACTTTTGGGACCACAAACTGAGAAATAGCGGAGAATGGATCGACGTCGCAACTCCAATCGATCAAATCCCCGTTTTCATCCGGAGCCATTCACCAAAATCAGTCCTATCGCAATTCCAAGGCTGAACCAGCATCACTTTCACAGTTGACAGTAGTTCCTCTGGTTAGCCGCAATAGGTAACATTGACGAATGACTTGGCAATTTCGTCGACGGAACTTCGACACCGCCTTAAACGAGGCGATAGTCGCCTTGACTGCCGGCAATCTTGAACTCGCCACCTCAATCGCCACTGAAATCCAAAGAGAAAAAGGCGCACCCCGAGTTTCCCGAGTGAGAGCGGAATTAGTCTTAGCTCAGGTGAAATCTCAGCAAGGTCTATTTACTGGGATTTTGGATCAGCTCGAACTTTTATTTGAAAAAGTCCCAAAACGAAATTCGGCCCTCCAGGCATTGGTAGGCAACGAGATCGTTAACGTGTGCCATCGTTCGGGCAATCTCGCGATAGGTGCTTCACGTGGTGAGGAGATGCTCCGACTTTACGGCGGATCGTGGCCCAAAGTGGACGTTGTTGAGTTGCTCTGCCAACTTTCAAGTTGCCATTTTCTTCGTGGAGATACTGCTAGGGCCGAAGAAATAGTGCATCGGGCCTTGGTACTGGCCCAACAGGCCGATTCCCCAAAAGGTCGTGCGCAATCACTGTGGCAATCCGCGGCGCTAGCCGAAGTTCGAGGTGATCTGGCCCTCGCTCAGGACCAGCTCGACCAAGCAAAACATTGGACGCAAATCGCTGGACTTAGAAAGGTGATGCTGGCATTAAATCACAACGCCGCCGTCATAATGCTTGAGCGTCCTGACGCGGACCTTTCCTCAATCCATAAATTAGCAGAAGCGAGTTACCTCGAGGCATCCTCTCAAAATCACCCTGAAGGTGTTGCCTACGCATGCGAGATCCTTTCGGAAGTGGCTCTGAGACGGGAAGACCATGAAATGGCTCTTATATATGCGAAGAAGGGCTTGACCGAATTGCCACCTGAGATTCCTGGCCCTAAAGCATCGCTCCTGGTCCAAGTTGCGAAAGTGCTTGCAAGAATGTGCAATTACGAGCAATCGGGGGTTGAACTTTCTCGGGCTTGCGATCACATGGAGCAATTGGAACCCTCCCGGGAACTTGCAAAGCAATGGGGAGACATCGCACGAGTATTCGTGGAGATTGGTCTAACCGACCGGGGTGTCTATGCATACGAAAAGGCCGTGCAAATGTCTGGCCTAATGCGAGAAGAGCAAGACAGTTTCGTAAGCTGAAATTAGAGCGTGAGCGATGCGACTACGAGTGATTGCACCCGACTTTGTTCAAGACTTAAAGGTTGAAGGACTTGGCCTATCAACCAGAGTCGGGCGATGTCGGACTTAGTGCCTTCACCCAACAACGGCTTAAGTCCTCCGTCAATCTGTTGCCAGAGAGGGTCGTCGGTGCAAGCAAGCATCTGTGTGACTAAACCAGAATCAGTCTCGCGCATTGTCTTTAAAGCTGCGTCAGATGAAATCGCACGAGAGATTTCCAGCAACGCGTCCTCAGGGGATATGTCGCTATCCACGAATTGAAAGATCCGTTCAATTTCACTTTCAAGAAGTGCACGTAGAACGCTCCCCTTATCACGAAAGTGGTTGTATAAAGTGGCGCGCGAGACCTCTGAGGTATCCGCAATATCGATCATATTCATACGTTGTAAACCGACGGTGGCAATCAACAACTTTGCACCTTCGAGAATTGCACTGCGAGTACGTCGATATGAAGTCATCTGACGTTTGTACGGCTCATCGGAGTCAAGAATTTGCAGGGTCAAGGTCACGCTACTTTATGCAGCGTCGACGACCACAAGTTTGACGGTCTCACGAGAAGTGATCACGCGAGCGACATCCGAAATGACGAATGAAAGAGATAGACCCAGGGCTTGACAGATGGAATTGAGCAATTCGGATGAAGCTTCCTTCTGACCCCGCTCAACTTCAGAGAGATAACCGAGAGAGACCCTCGCCTCGCGAGCGACGTCACGGAGGGTGCGGTTCTGGCTCGTGCGGGCAGAACGTAGGGATTGTCCAATGTGTTCACGCAATAGAACCATTTTTTCCCTCCTCACGTTCAGCTCCTCAGGATGCAAGGATACGCGCAAAAGCTGTAATCGCGCTGGATAGGCAGGCGTTTCGCACTTCCTCACGCTCGCCTTGGATCGCCAAAACGGTGCTCTGGTTGATTGGGCCGCGAATTGCGATCCATACGGTCCCGGCTTCCACACCATCTGATGGCCCAGGACCGGCCACGCCAGTCGTAGCAATCGCCCACGTTGACTTGAAAAGATCTCGCGAACCTTCGGCCATGGCTACTGCAACTTCTTCACTCACAACCCCGTACTCATCAATCAGGGACTTGTCGACTTTCAAAATCTGTTGCTTCACGGCCCTTTGATAGGCAATCACGCCTCCCAGAAATACATCCGAGGAACCGGGTATCGCAGTGATCGCTGCGCCTAACCCACCGCCTGTAAGCGACTCGGCGACAGAAAGGCTCTCTCCACGACTTCGAAGGTCGTCAATGATGGCGCAAGCCATAACCTTATGCATGGTCCGAATTTACTCTTTTCGCGCCTCAACTAGGTACCAAATTCCAGTTACAACCGTCAAAACGAGTGCGGCACCCATGAAAAGCTCGCGGAACCAGTACAAGGATGCATGCAAAGGGAGTATGTAGAAGCCAGCGGCAAAGTTCTGAACGATTGTCTTGACCTTGCCACCTCTATTTGCCGGGATGACGCCGTCATTGATCACGGCAAGGCGAAAGATAGTTATTCCGATTTCGCGGGTCAGGATCACGATGGTGACCCACCATGGGAGAAAATTGAGAATTGAAAGACTGATAAGCGCCGTCCCTATCAGTGCTTTATCGGCAATGGGGTCAAGGAGTTTGCCAAATTCTGTAACCGTATTGCGTGCCCGCGCCAACTTTCCGTCCAAGAAATCCGTGGCACCCACTATGAAGAAGAGTGAGAAGGAAATTGTCCGCCAAGTAGGATCACTTCCGCCATTTTTGAACAGTGCATACACGCAAAATGGAAGAGCGAGAATTCTAGAAATAGTTATGGAATTAGGGAGATTCATCTCAGATCGACGGATCATGCAGGCTTCGCAATCAAGTCAGCACCAAGGGAATCAATCACTATACCTTCGACGTAATCACCAACCGAGTAACGAGTATCTACAAATGAAGTCGTTCCATCCACTTCGGGACCCTGGTGCGCAGCACGGCCTTCCTGCAATTCCGCGTCCTCAATCAGAACGCAGACCCTCTCGCCGATTCTCGACGCCGCGCGCTCGGTCACAAGTTCATCGACTAAAGTCGAAAGTTCATCAACTCGATGTCGAATGACATCGGGGTCAACTTTGTTCGGAAGTATCAGTGCCTCGGTGTTGTCTTCATCTGAATATCCAAAAACCCCGATCGCATCTAATTCTGCCTGGGAAACGAATTCGACCAACTCTTGGTAATCCTCTTCGGTCTCTCCAGGGAAGCCGACGATCACGTTAGAGCGAATACCGGCTTCAGGTGAGAGAGCGCGGATTTGCGCAATAAGATGGAGAAACTTTTCGCTATCGCCGAATCGGCGCATCGCTCGAAGTACCGATCCGCTTGAATGCTGGAAAGACAGATCAAAATACGGCACGACTTTGTCTTGCTCGACCATCGCCTGCAGGAGGGATGGACGCATTTCGGCGGGCTGCAAATACGAAAGGCGTATCCGGGTAATCCCATCTATCTCGGCAAGATCGGGCAAAACTTTCTCCATCAGGCGAAGATCACCTAAATCTTTCCCGTAGGAAGTGGTGTTCTCACTAACCAAGAAGAGTTCAGTGACCCCCTCTCCTGCCAGCCACTTCGCCTCTTCGATGATTTCCAGCGGCCTTCGTGATACGAAAGAGCCGCGGAAATAGGGAATTGCGCAGAATGAACATCTGCGATCGCAACCTGATGCGATCTTCAGCGGCGCCCACGGTGCACTTCCCAAACGCTTCCTGAACATCGAACCTCCTGCCCCCACCTGGGACGTCCCAAGCCGGGCATCGCGGACGGCTACCCGGTCAACCGGAGCTATCGGCAAAAGGGCCCTTCGATCCTTGGGCGCATGAGGAAAGTGTTTCTCGCCCGAGATGATCGACTGGAGACGCGCACTAATGTCCTTGTAGTCGTCGAAACTCAAGATTGCGTCCGCTTCAGGAAGCGCCTTTGCAAGTTCTTGTCCGTAGCGTTCGGCCATGCATCCGACCGCAACGACCGCGCGAGTCACCCCGTGACCCTTTAGCGAATTCGCTTCCAGTAGTGCGTCAATTGAATCCTTCTTTGCTGACTCAATGAAACCGCAGGTATTGACCAAAGCGACCTCGGCAGATTCGACGTCGTCCACGAGAGTCCAACCATCCGCGGCTAATCGCCCAGCTAATTCCTCGGAATCAACCTCATTGCGCGCGCAGCCCAAAGTAACGACCGCAACTGTTCGATTCATTGAAGTGATGATACAGAGTTAATTGAGAGAATTCGAAACGTAGGTATGGTCGACGACTTCGCCCATTGCTCCAGGAGCAGGAGTTGGTGTGCCATTCACAACCACATCGACGGCCCCGGCATTTCCATAGCGAATTGTGAGCGATGTGGCATCAGAAAATGTCTGACTCTGGCTCTGGCTCAAGCGCCCTGCAAAGAGGCTTACTCCAGCACTATTCGAGACAGAAAGCCACGAATCGCCTCGACTTGCCGTGACATAAACATTGATAGAACCTGCGATTGGCGTAGCAGGAGTTCCAGTTGATGGAACCGTAGTAGTCGGTGTCGCCGATGGTGCTGGGGTCGTTGTTGCTGGCAATGTCGAAAGTATCAAAGATTTCGTTGAACTTCCTTTTGCCGGCTGAAAATTGGTATATGCAATTTGTCCACCCACAACTAACACCACAGCGCTTGCGGAAATAGTTGAGAGCATCTTTAATGAAAGACGTGACTTCTGATTAACTGGAGGAGCGACTTTGCTTTCAAGCAGAAGATCGTACATGGGTCGTTCAGCTTTCGTCTGTTCCGTCTGATAGAGATCAAGGAAGACGGAAGGTTCGACGCTCAACGCATTTGCAATGTTGCGAACGTGGCCCTTTGCATAGGTGTCGCCGCCGCATTTGGAAAAATCATCCAACTCGAAATCACGCAACAAAGTAGTGCGGATACTCGTGCGTTCGGCGAGCTTTTCGATGCTCATGCCGACGCGCTTTCGCGACTCTTTTATTGTCGTACCGAGGGACATAACGGGCCTTAATCCAAATCTTGCTGACAGGTGATCCAGAGGGCAAGGGTAACGCGCAATTGCCGAAAATTGGTACTCCGATTTTACGATCAGTTCCTCACACGCTGGACTTAGTCCTCCAAAGTTGCCAGAACGGCATCCAAATCCTCGACCTTCACAAGAACGACCCGAGCCTTCGAGCCCTCCGAAGGGCCAACGATTCCTCGAGATTCCATGAGATCCATCAGACGTCCAGCTTTTGCAAAGCCAACTCGCAATTTTCTTTGCAACATAGATGTGGATCCAAATTGGGTTGTGACAACTAAATGCACGGCTTGCATCAATAACTCAAGGTCATCACCAATTTCGGTTTCATTAACGACCTGGCGGACCTGCGAAACGGTGACGTCACTTCTATATCGCGGAGTCAATTGAGCTTTCACGCAATTAACCACTCCTTCAATCTCTCGCTCCGATACATACGCTCCCTGAATTCTGACCGCCCGTGAAGCACCCATTGGAATAAAGAGTGCATCGCCTTGGCCAATAAGTTTTTCGGCTCCCGCGCTATCCAAGATGACACGGCTATCCGCGAGGCTGCTAGTTGCAAAAGAAAGGCGCGAAGGAACATTTGCCTTGATCAATCCGGTCACAACATCAACGCTTGGACGTTGCGTCGCCAAAACAAGGTGTATCCCAGCCGATCGCGCCAACTGGGTAATTCGCACAACACACTCTTCGACTTCTTTCGCGGCGATCATCATGAGATCTGCCAATTCGTCAATGACGATTAGCAAATAAGGATACGGCTCTAGGACTCGGTCACTTCCGGGAGGGGCGACAGTCTTGCCCGATCTAACTGCCTTGTTGAAATCATCAATATGCCTGTATCCGAAAGTCGAAAGATCCTCATAGCGAAGGTCCATTTCGCGAACGACCCACTGCAAAGCATCTGCTGCCTTCTTGGGACTTGTAATAATCGGAGTAATAAGGTGCGGAATGCCGTCGTATGCGGTGAGTTCAACGCGCTTTGGATCAATCAAAATCAAGCGAACATCATCGGGTGTTGAACGCATAAGGATTGAAACAATCATTGCGTTGATCATCGAGGACTTACCCGCGCCAGTTGCACCTGCCACCAACAGGTGCGGCATCTTTGCGAGGTTGGCGCAAATGAAATTACCTTCGACATCTTTGCCCAGGGCAACAAGCATCGGATGATGGTCCTGGCCGGCCACCGATGATCTAAGGACATCTCCCAATGCAACAATTTCGCGGTCTGAATTAGGGATTTCAATACCGACGGCAGATTTGCCCGGAATGGGCGAAAGTATGCGTACTTCACTGCTTGCAACGGCATAGGAGATGTTTTTAGCCAACGCCGTAATTCGCTCAACCTTCACCGCGTTACCCAGTTCGACTTCATATCGAGTCACAGTTGGCCCACGCATAAACCCAGTCACCGTCGCATCGATTTCAAATTGCAAAAATACCTCCGTTAGGGAGGCGACGACTGCATCATTTGCTTTGCTCTTAGCCTTTGCGGGGGGACCAGCACGGAGTAGATCGGGAGACGGAAGTTCGTATTTTGCATCGTTAGTAAGCAGCAACTGCACTGGACGTTTACCCTCGGCACGAACGTGCTCGTCAAAAGCTGGCGTATTTACAGGGATGGGGACTGTAAATTCTTCGTCAAAACTCTCTTCATCGAGTTCTTCCTCGACGTGCTGTGGCCATTGCGCAACAAGTGGAGTCTCAAATGGAGGAGACTCGGATATCTCAAAGGCCTCGGCCGACTTCCTGACACCGCCTGAGATTTTCGAATAGATCCAAACAACCGAAGTCTTAATTCGAGTGAAGACTTGCGATACAGGTGTCGCGGTGATCACCAAAATGCCAAATAGAAATAAACAAATAAGCACTGGATAGGCAAGTAAAGGGGTCATCAAAAGCACAAGTGGACGAGATACGCCGTATCCGATCCATCCTCCCCCGTGATGCATCGCATTTGCTCCGGTGCCCTCAGATCCATTAGCCAAGTGGGCCAAACCTGTTGCACTCACAAGGAGCGCAACTGTTCCAACTGTGATCCGCCCCGTTGCTGCCTTCTCCTCGGGCACTCGGAAAAGTCTGAGTGCAAAGTAGAGAAGTACTAACGGCGTAAAGAACCCAATCTTTCCGAACATCCCGTAGAAGAAGTCATAAAGCACTCTGCCGATGAGATTATCCAGATGAAACCAAGAACCTGCGGCTGCTATAAGTGCGAAAACTAGGAAGAGAAAAGCTAGGCCGTCTCTTTGATGGACCGGGTCCAAATCCTTCGCGCCGCGTGCAAGAAATCGTACGGTGCTTCCAATGGCCTTTGCCGCAAAGTGCCACAGCCCGCCAAGTGCGCGTCCAACTATTGCGCCCTTGCTGGATTTTTTTCTGCTTTTTCTACTCTTTGCAGCCACGGGTAAGAGCGTAATTCCTAAACAAAATCAATCACCTTAGGCGCGCCGTGAGGCTATACCTCGATAACTAGGGGGACAATCATCGGCCTTCGTCGATGTTCTCCCCCAACCCAGCCTCCTACGGTCTTGCGCACAACTTGAGAAAGTTGGTGAGTTCCGTTAATGCCATCCGCAACGGATGCAGCGAGTGCCTTTTCAATTCTCAGTTTCACTTCGTCGAATAGCGCGAGATCTTCCGCGAATCCTCGTGCATGGATATCTGGCCCAGCAACGATCTTTCCACTTTGAGAATCAATCACAACAACTACAGAAATGAAACCTTCCTCACCCAGGATGCGTCGATCTTTGAGCGAGGATTCGGTGATGTCGCCGATACTTTGTCCGTCAACGTAAACGAATCCCACGGGAACACTTCCTGCAACAACGGCAACACCCTCTACAAGATCGATGACGATTCCGTTTTCAATGATGATGGCGTTCTCGCGCGGAACGCCAGTTTGGATTGCAAGTTCAGCGTTAGCTCGGAGGTGTCGCCATTCCCCGTGTACCGGCAATACATATTTTGGTTTTACGATGTTGTAGCAATAAAGCAATTCACCTGCGGCGGCATGGCCCGATACATGCACAAGCGAGTTGCCTTTATGCACCACCTTGGCACCAAACCGAGTCAGTTCGTTAATAACTCGGAAGACCGAATTTTCATTGCCGGGGATCAACGATGAAGCAAGTACAACTGTGTCGCCATCGCCAACTCTGATCGCATGATCACCATTTGCCATTCGAGAAAGCGCTGCAAGAGGTTCGCCTTGTGAACCCGTGCAGATCAGAACAATGTTGTCGCCAACGTTCTCAATTTCTCGCGAATCGACGACTAGATTGTCTGGAATCGTCAGATAGCCCATGTCCTTTGCGATCTTCATATTGCGCACCATTGAGCGACCTACAAATGCAACCTTGCGATCGTGCGCTATGGCGGTGTCAATTATTTGCTGAACGCGGTGAACGTGCGATGCGAAAGATGCAACGATGACGCGCCTACGCGTAGCTCTGAAAACGCGATCAAGGGCCGGCATAATCTCGCGCTCGGATGGGGTAAAACCGGGCACATCTGCGTTGGTGGAATCCACTAAGAACAAATCCACACCCTTTTCGCCGAGCGCTGCGAAGGCACGAAGGTCAGTTATGCGTCCATCAAGGGGCAGTTGATCCATTTTGAAGTCGCCGGTATGAAGAACTATTCCAGCCGATGTGTGGATAGCGACCGCTAGCGCATCTGGGATCGAGTGATTCACAGCGACGAACTCAACGGTGAAAGGTCCAATGTCCTCGCTCATGCCCGCCGATACCTCACGTGATAGCGGGGTGATCCGATGCTCTTTCAGTTTCGCTCCGACGAGGGCAAGAGTTAGGGCCGAACCATAGAGAGGAATGTCTCCTCGTTCGCGAAGTAAATATGGGACCGCGCCAATATGATCTTCATGGCCGTGCGTTAGAACTATTCCAATAACATCTGGTAACCGATCACGTATGTATGAAAAATCCGGAAGGATCAAATCTATTCCTGGTTGCGTTTCTTCCGGGAAGAGTACGCCGACGTCAACGATGAGCAATTTGCCGTTAGTTTCAAATACGGTCATGTTTCGACCGATTTCCCCGAGTCCACCGAGGGCAACGATTCTCAATCCACCTTTTGCTAACTTAGATGGAGTCCCTAACCCGGGATGTGGATGCGTCATGCGGTGAGTTTTACGCCACCGGCAAGAAGATCTTCACGCAACTGCGTGATCTGTGCCGGTGTTGCATCCACTAAAGGTAATCGGGTGTATCCGCCAGGAAGTCCCATCATGGTGAGGGCGGCCTTTGTCATTATCGCTCCTTGCGTGCGGAACGTTCCGGTAAATACCGGCAAAAGTTTCTGATGTATTTCAAGGGCGCGAGGTGCGTTGCCTACAAACCATGCGTCTAGCATTTCGCGAAGTTCCCTTCCAACAGTGTGACCGCACACCGAAATGAATCCAACCGCTCCAACGGAAAGGAGAGGTAAGTTCAAAATATCGTCACCTGAGTAAACAGGTATGCCGCTTCGCTTGATTACCCAAGATGTTGCAGCAACATCGCCTTTGGCATCCTTTAGCGCGACAATTCTGGGATGTTCGGATAATCGAACGATCGTGTCTGATTCGATCTGCATACCGGTACGACCTGGAATGTCATACATAATTACTGGCAAGTCCGTCGCATCGGCGATCGCACGGAAGTGGGCTTCAATTCCCGCCTGCGGAGGTTTGTTGTAGTACGGAGTAACAACCAATAGGCCGTGAGCCCCTGCCCTTTGAGCACGAAGGGCTTGTTCGACCGAATGACTTGTCTCATTGTTGCCCGCCCCGGCGATGACCTTGGCTTTGTTCCCAACAGCTTCAAGGACAACCTTGATGATGCGATCCTTTTCTTCATCGCTGGTAGTCGGCGCCTCACCTGTGGTGCCGCTAACCACAATTGCATCGTGGCCCGTACTTACAAGATGGGCCGCAAGGGTTGAAACACCCTCCCAGTCAATGGACAAGTCCTTCTTGAAAGGCGTCACCATCGCAGTGGCGAGTCGTCCAAATGGCGCTGGAATTGTCATGGCGTAAGGCTACTACTCTCTTACGCTCTCTTGTTTCAGGCGCTTTCTTGTTTCAGGGGGCGATACGACCTGATTTTTCAAATGCCCCGTGAGTTAGAGGCATAAGACGGGCAAAAACCTCTTCCATCTTCTCTGCGACCATCTCAATTTCACGTTGCGGATAACTTGGGAAATGTGATCCCTCGCGAGAGGTTCGAAGTGATAGAAAATTCATCAATGCTCGAGCATTCATAGTCACATACATTGACGAATAAAGCCCAACGGGCAGTACGGCCCTTGCGACTTCGCGAGCAACTCCGGCTTCGAGCATCTTCTGGTAATGCTCATATGCAAAAACATAACTTTCTTTCATTGAGCGTACGGTGATGTCATATTGCTCTTTTGTGCCATCAATGAATGAGTATGAGCCGGTCTTTCCAACTTGAATCAATTTTCGCTCGGGCGACGGGACGTAAAAGACGGGTTGAAGTTCGCGGTATCTCCCGCTTTCCTCGTTGTACGATGCAATTCGGTGTCGCATGAATTCACGGAAAACGAAGATCGGCGCTGAGATGAAGAAGGTCATCGAAGTATGCTCAAATGGCGAGCCGTGTCGTTCGCGCGCTAGGTAATTAATCAGTCCTGCCGACTTTGCCGGATCCTTGCTGATCTCGTCAAGGGACTGCTCCCCCGCGGTTGAGACGCGTGCCGCCCAGATAACATCAGCATCACTGGCACTGTGCTTGACCAAGTCGACAGACATATCGCTTCGAAAAATGGCTTCGGACATATCGCGACCCTATCTAATCGGGGTGCCCAACCTCGGATTGGTACGGCAGAATGCTGTCGTGTCTGCCACTCCGCGATCCACAATCCGAGACTCGCTCAGCGTTTCGGTAACCGTGGGTGCCTACGGGATCGCCTTCGGAGCCGCCGGCGTAGCAGCGGGATTTTCGATCCTGCAAACATGTTTGCTCTCCTTACTCACTTTTTCCGGCGCATCGCAATTCGCGCTCGTGGGAGTCATGGGCGCAGGCGGAACGGCGATCTCGGGAATCGCCACCGCCGCATTGCTTGGTTTTAGAAACGGTCTCTACGGACTCCGCATGTCGCCATTGCTAAAGGTAAAAGGAGCAAAACGCTTACTGGCCGCGCACATCACGATCGATGAATCAACGGGAGTCGCACTCTCCCAAGAAAAGCTTGGCGAAGATGCAATGCGCTCTGGATTTTGGCTCACCGGCATTGGCGTATTTACATTCTGGAATATGTTCACGATTGCAGGGGCCTTTGGAGCCCAGGCAATGGGAAACCCTGCGGCTTGGGGACTCGACGCTGCAGTTCCTGCTGCGTTCTTAGGGTTGGTTTGGCCGCGGTTGACTTCGACGTCTGACCGACTCCTTTCCGTTGCAGCGATGGTATTAGCCCTTGCCTTAACACCTTTTGTGCCAGCCGGGCTTCCCATCATCGCCACCGCATTTCTAGCCCTGGCGATTGGATTACGCAGATTATGAATAGCATGACAATGATGTGGTGGGGCGTCATCGGTACAAGCGTCGCCGCGTATGCCCTTAAGTTTCTTGGGCACTCCATACCTCATCGATATCTGGAAAATCCAAAGATTCAAAAAACTAATCTGCTAATACCAATCACCTTGCTCAGCGCACTGGTCGCTGTTCAAACTTTTGCCGAAAAAAGCAGAATAGTAATTGACCACCGCGCAATTGGGCTAGCAGTCGCGGCCATCGCGCTGAAATCTCGCGTGCCATTTCCAGTCGTGGTAATTCTCGCAGCGATGGGTTCTGCGCTCGTTTACCATTTTTCTTAGGAATAGCCGACGAAATATCTCCACACTTTCAAGGGCCGTATCGCTATCCCCCAAAATGTGGACAACCAAATCATCCAGGGCGAGTGACTTTAACGCGTGACCAGTCATTTCCTTTTTTCAGGCCGTCATTTGGGGGACTTTGGGCTAGCCTGTCGCACGAACTGGTGGAGCCACCCTCTAAACGAAAAGGTAAACATGAACCAGCAGGTGAGAACCCGCCGCTTGCTGGAGTGGCTTACTTTCCTACCGCCACTAGATAAAGTCGCCCGTGCCCTTGTTCTCGACTACTTCCTCCCGTACGGGCCAATTGAGTCGGCCATTTGGCATCTCAATAATAGAGATGCCCTTACGTGTTTGGCTGTTTATGGACCGACTGACGTGATAGTGGGAGTCCCCATTCCAGGAACGATTTGGCGAAATTCATCTGAAGTTCAAATACTGGCCGCACAAGAGGCCTCTAAGAAGGCGGCTTCATGGTCTACAGAGCAACGCCATGCGGTCGTAAATCTTTATGCGCAGAGCATGCTTATCGGATTCTTGACAATTCGATTTGCGCAGGCTGTAGAGAACCCAGACCGCCTCACCCAGGAAATCGAAGAATTCGCCCAGCTAATTTCCCTTTATATTTCACTCCGGTTTCTGGATTCCATGAACCACGACGGAATAACCGCAAACCAAAGGGCGGGGCATTCACACAATGGTCAGGTGCATCTATCAGAGAGGCAACGCTTAGTTCTGGTGGGGATTGTCATGAAAAAGACGAACAATTCCATAGCCAGCGAACTCGGTTACAGCGTTAGTACAATCCGCCACGAAACAATGAGAATATTTGAAATCCTTGGCGTATCCAATCGCATTGAAGCGGCGACTTACGCAACGACGCTCGGGCTCATCTGAGGACTCTTCGAAGTCGTTCGCTGGCGTTTCAGCTGGTCGAGAAATAAAAGGACAAAGCCAAGTACACATGCGACGATAGAGACTTCAACGATAGGACCCACCACTGCACTGAGTACTTGAGGTATCAAGTCTCGTTGATAGATGGGCATGGTGGAATTCGTCAGAGCACGATTAGCGATGATCGGTGCTCCGTAGCGAATTAGCAAGAAAATAGTTCCGATTGAAAAGAGCTGCCAACCAGCAGTACGCAGCACCTTCCATCGCTTCAGAAGATACAGGACTCCAAGAAGTATCAACCAAAGGATCCAACACAACATCACTTCCACAATCCGACTATGCACGCTGTTTATTACTTTGGACTGCTTGCCGAGGTTCAGCGTTTTCGGTTTGAGTTTGGCCAACTCTTTCTTGGATATGACATCACTGTTGGACGCCTTGTTAACTGCATTGGCGACAATGGTTGCCAATTTGCTGAAATCAATCTCAACCGAACTCGACCCATTAAGAATTGCTTCTGAAATCTTGTTCAAAGTGGATGCAAGTGAATCTTGAAACTCCTTAGATCCTCCAAGGGATGCGATGGTTTCGTTTATCTTGACTCTATTATTGTCGATTTCAGCAAGAGTCTTGGGATCGGCGTTCTTTCTAAAGTCGTCAATGAGCGAATTCACATCGCTTTGACTCTTCGAGAGTTGATTGACAATTGATGATGCCGAATTACCCACGTGCTTCATATTGTCCACCGACAAAAGCGCAGCGGTCGCCAAAAAAGAAGCGAGAAGAAGTAGCCAGGAAATAGTTGAGACAAATCCGATCAGCGATCTTTTGCCAATCTGCGCACCACTTGCCATATCTTCATCCTCCCTCATTACAAGGAAGTCTGAGCGAGAAGAACAACAAAAGCAAGGGAATTTATATGATTGAGAGGTCGCGCAACTTCTGCTTCAGCGCTTTGTCGGAAGGTTCCGTGAGGTGGGACCCATCGGAGAACATGATTACCGGGATCGAGCGATTTCCTCCATTAATCGCAATGACTTTGTCGGCAGCAGTCCGATCGGCTTCAACGTCAATCAATTTGTATTTAACATTGAGACTGTCTAGAAGACGCTTGGATCGGCGGCAATCGCCGCACCAATCCGCGGAGTACATCGTTATTTTTGAGGTCACAAAGAAAGGAACCCCTCAAGCCCATAAGTTATTCCCGCATGCTTGCTCACTTCTCTAATTCCCAGCAGAACACCAGGCATGAAGCCAAGCCGATCAAGAGAATCGTGTCGGATGGAGAGTGTCTCTCCTGGACCGCCAAAAATCACTTCTTGATGGGCTAGAAGTCCTCGCAAACGAACCGAATGAATATGTACGTCGCCAACTAATGCGCCACGAGCCCCATCCAGACCTGTCCTAGTGGCATCGGGCATCGGTCCCAAGCCAGTCTGTGCTCGGGCCTTTGAAATAAGTTCAGCGGTCCGAGTTGAGGTGCCGCTAGGGGCATCAACCTTGTTCGGATGGTGGAGTTCAATAATCTCTGCCGAATCAAAATACCGCGCCGCTTTTTTCGAGAACTCCATCATCAGCACTGCACCGAGTCCAAAATTTGGAGCAATCAATACGCCTATATCAGAATGCTTTTTTGCCATCAATTCCACCTTCGCGAGGCGATCATCATCAAATCCAGTCGTGCCCACAACGGCATGAATTCCATGGCTTATTGCGAATTCCAAATTTGCCATCACTGAATCCGGAGTGGTGAAATCAACAACCACTTCGACCTTATTTGAAACCAGTTGATCAAGTGAGTCACCGAGATCAAGAGCTGCAACCAGTTCCAAGTCCGGTGCCTCATTGACTGCTCGCATTACCTCTTGGCCCATGCGGCCCTTTGATCCAAGCACGCCAACCTTGATGCTCACCTATGCTCCTAACACCTTTTCAAACTTGGACTCATCCTTGAATGGTCCGACTAGTGCAAGCGTAGGTCTTTGAAGGAGAATTTCGCCAGCCAATTGCCTAACAGCGACGGGTGTTACATCTGAAATCCGCTTTAGGATCTCATCAAAACTCATCACTTCCCCATAAACGATCTCGCTCTTGCCGATATTGCTCATCCGGGAGCCAGAATCTTCCTGACTCAATACCAGAGAGCCCTTAACGGCGCCTTTTGCTCGAGAAATCTCTTCCGCGCTCATGCCGTTTTCGGCAACATCATGCAGGACCTCACGGATGATCTCAACAACTTCAATCGCTTTCGTGGGATGACACCCGGCGTAAAACCCAAGAAGGCCAGAGCCTGCAAATTGCTGTGCGTAGGAATAGACGGAATAGGCAAGTCCACGCTTTTCTCGTATCTCTTGAAAGAGTCTTGAGGACATGCCACCACCCAATGCCGCCGAGAGGATGCCCATCGTGAATCGACGATCGTCTTCTCGAGAAACTCCGGCAAGGCCGTAAAACATATGCGCTTGCTCGGTCTTGCGAGTAAGGAGACCAACAGATCGCTGTTCCTTCACCTTGATCGCTTTGTTCGGTCTTACCTGAGGCTCGCCCGTTACATCAAGAAATCCATCGCGAGATAGGGCCTTTTCAACCATATCGACGACGGTCTTGTGCTTGATATTGCCAGCAACTGCCACGACTAGATCCTGCGGAATGTAGCGCTTCTTGTAATAGTTGAAGACGCTCCGTCTAGACATTTCATTTATAGATTCAACGGAACCCAAAATAGCGCGACCTAAGGGAGTGTCACCGTAGTAAGCATCGGAAAAAAGATCATGAACTAAATCGCTAGGGTCATCATCTCTCATGGCAATTTCTTCGAGGACAACTTTACGTTCGGCGTCCACATCAGTGGCTGTAACCAGTGAAGAGGTGATCAGATCGCAGACAACGTCAACTGCCATCGGCAGATCAGTATCAATGACCCTGGCGTAGAAGCAGGTGTATTCCTTACCGGTAAACGCGTTCATCTCTCCCCCGACAGACTCAATCGAGGAAGAAATCTCCAACGCGGTCCTTCGGGTTGTGCCCTTAAAAAGCAGATGCTCTAGAAAGTGAGAAGCCCCAGCAACCGCTGGGGTTTCATCACGTGAACCAACATTGACCCAAATTCCTACCGCAGCGCTGCGAACCGAAGATACTTCTTCAGTAACGATCCGCAGGCCGCTAGGTAGAACTGTGCGTCGAACGCTCAACTTTTATTCTGCTGCTTCAGTTGCTGCGTCTTCGAGGACTGGAATAAGGGAAAGCTTTCCCTTGGGATCAATTTCCCCGATTTCAACTTGAATCTTGTCGCCGACCTTTAAGACCTCTTCAAGGTTTTCTATGCGCTTTCCGCCATGCATCTTGCGGATCTGCGATACGTGGAGAAGTCCATCCTTTCCTGGAAGAAGTGAAACAAATGCGCCAAAGGCTGCAAGTTTCACGACTGTGCCAAGGTATCTTTCGCCAACTTCTGGCATTTGAGGATTGGCAATGGCGTTGATCTGTGCACGGGCGGCTTCGGCCTTCTGGCCATCGGTTGCTCCGATGTAGATCGTGCCATCGTCTTCAATAGAGATTTCAGCGCCAGTTTCATCCTGGATCTGGTTGATGATCTTGCCCTTAGGCCCGATTACCGCACCGATCTGATCAACGGGGATTTTGATCGAAATGATTCGGGGAGCGTATGGGCTCATCTCATCTGGAGAGTCGATGGCCTCTGCCATAACTGCCAGGATTGCAAGACGGGCTTCCTTTGCCTGATGAAGTGCGGCGGCAAGAACCGACGCAGGAATTCCATCGAGCTTGGTATCGAGTTGAAGTGCGGTGATGAAGTCCTTGGTACCGGCAACCTTGAAATCCATATCTCCGAATGCATCTTCTGCACCGAGAATGTCGGTCAAAGCTACGTACTCAACTTTTCCGTCTACGTCATCGGAAATAAGACCCATTGCAATACCTGCAACTGGTGCACGAAGTGGCACACCGGCATTAAGCAAGGCGAGGGTTGAAGCGCAGACCGATCCCATCGAAGTCGAACCGTTTGAACCCAAGGCCTCGGAAACCTGCCGGATTGCATAAGGGAACTCTTCGCGGCTTGGAAGCACTGGAAGCAACGCACGCTCTGCAAGTGCACCATGGCCGATTTCGCGGCGCTTGGGTGAACCAACGCGGCCTACTTCACCAACTGAATAAGGAGGGAAGTTGTAGTTGTGCATATATCGCTTGTGGTTTTCAGGGTTCAAGGTATCCAGCTGTTGCTCCATCTTGAGCATGTTCAGGGTTGTGATACCAACGATCTGAGTTTCGCCACGTTCGAAGATTGCCGAGCCGTGAACACGAGGAACCACTTCAACCTCGGCAGATAGTGGTCGGATGTCGCGAAGTCCGCGACCGTCGATACGGATCTTGTCACGCAGGACGCGTTGACGCACTAATTTCTTAGTAAGTGAACGGAACGCGGCTGGAATTTCTTTTTCGCGGCCAACGAAGGTTTCAGCAAGGGATCCCTTAACTTCAGCGCTAATGCGCTCGGTCTCGGTCTCTCGGTCTTGCTTTCCTGCAATGGTTAGCGCCTTTGCCAAGTCATCTGTAGCGATGGCTGCGACGGCTTCAAAGGCGTCTGACTGATATTCCAGGTAAACCGGAAAATCTGCAGTTGGCTTTGCAGCAAGTGCAGCGAGTGCTGACTGTGCTTCGCAAAGTGCCCGGATGAACGGCTTTGAGGCCTCGAGTCCTTGTCCGACGATTTCTTCAGTAGGTGTAACTGCTCCACCCTTGATGAGTTCGATCGTCTTCACAGTTGCTTCTGCCTCGACCATCATAATCGCGACATCATCTTCTGTAACCCGACCAGCTACAACCATGTCAAAGACTGCGTCTTCTAGTTGTGAGTGGTTAGGGAAGGCAACCCACTGTCCTTGGATAAGCGCGACGCGAACCCCGCCAATTGGGCCAGAGAACGGAAGTCCTGCAAGTTGTGTCGACATAGATGCAGCATTGATTGCCACCACGTCGTACATGTGGTCAGGGTTTAACGCCATAACTGTTACTACGACCTGGACCTCATTGCGAAGACCCTTAACGAATGAAGGGCGCAAAGGACGGTCGATAAGTCGGCAGGTGAGGATTGCATCCTCTGAAGGACGACCTTCACGACGGAAGAACGATCCTGGAATGCGTCCAAGTGCGTACATACGCTCTTCGACGTCAACTGTAAGTGGAAAAAAATCAAATTGGTCTTTTGGCTGCTTTGAAACGCTTGTTGCTGAAAGAAGCATTGTGTCGTCATCTAGGTAGACGACCGTGCTTCCCCCTGCTTGGCGCGCTAGGCGACCTGTTTCAAAACGGATTTCTCTTTTTCCGAATTTCCCGTTATCAATTGTTGCAACGGCTGAATGAATTTCTTGACCCTCCATGGGTCACTCCTGTTCTCGACCAAGCCACGGGAGTAAATGAATCTTCGATCGAAGCCCACGGTCAACAACAATTGCTGCCGTTTCCGTAAACCACTACCGAGGACCATTGCTCCCGGTTGATCGTTGTTTTAGCGGCGAATACCGAGTTTTTCGATAATCGCTCTGTACCGTTCGATGTTTGTCTTTGCGAGGTACTGAAGAATGCGGCGACGCTGACCAACTAGAAGAAGCAAGCCACGACGATTGTGGTGGTCATGCTTGTTTGTCTTCAAATGTTATGTGATCTCTTCAATGCGCTTGGAGAGCAAAGCGACCTGTGCTTCAGGACTTCCCGTGTCAGTAGGAGAGTTTCCATACTTGGCGATGATTTCCTTCTTTACTTCAGGTGTTAGTGCCATTTCTTGTACTCCTTCTACTGTTCACGAGGGCTTCCGGTTCTGCCTCACGGAA